>NZ_OZ026452.1:1265305-1581631 GCF_964019515.1 Serratia symbiotica (Periphyllus acericola) | reverse complement strand
AAAAACAAGGTAATGAACTCGTACTCAAGATGGTAAAAAACCCCGACATCGTCGCCGGTGTGGCAGCAATGACTGAAAACCGACCTTTTGTCGTAGGATTTGCCGCCGAAACCCAGAATATGGAAGAATATGCACACCAAAAACTGGTGTGTAAGAAGCTGGATTTAATTTGTGCTAATAATGTATCGCTTGCAGAGCATGGGTTCGACAGTAACACCAATGCGCTGCACCTTTTTTGGCAGGGTGGAGAAAAGCACCTTTCGCTGAGTGACAAAACACGCCTTGGTCAATGTTTAATCGATGAGATACTCAGCCGTTATGATGAAAAAAATCGACGTTAAGATCCTTGACCCTCGTATTGGTCAGGATTTCCTACTACCGACCTACGCTACTCCGGGTTCCGCCGGGCTAGATCTGCGTGCCTGCATGGAAGGCACGGTGGCGCTGATGCCCGGTGAAACTAAGCTGCTACCTACCGGTTTGGCAATTCATATCGCTGATGCCAACTTGGCAGCGGTGATACTGCCACGATCCGGCATCGGCCATAAGCACGGCGTGGTGTTGGGCAACCTAGTTGGCCTGATCGACTCAGATTATCAGGGGCAGTTGATGATTTCCGTTTGGAATCGCGGTCAGGCACCCTTCATCATTGAACCGGGTGAGCGTATTGCGCAGATGGTCTTTGTGCCGGTGGTGCAGGCTGAGTTCAACTTGGTGGAAGAGTTTGACAGCAGCGAACGCGGTACTGGCGGCTTTGGCCACTCTGGCCGCCACTAAACTCGGTGCGAAAAAGATGGCCGACAAGGAAATGTCGCCTAAAATCTTGCCAGAACAGCGCTAGGGTAAGAGTTGTTCGGCAATGATTAAGCGCACACCAGGCAGCGCGGAGAACCAATGTCGTCAAGACCGCAGACCCCAGCACCGTAAAAAAGCTATCACATAAGCTGTATAATAGAGTTATCTTTGCAGCCAGTGTGCGGGTTTCCGTCAGTTGAGCAGTTTTAGTAAGGGTCTAATCAGATATGGCAGAAAAGGAAAATACCAAAAGGAATCGGCGCGAGGAAATATTGCAGGCTTTAGCCCAGATGTTGGAATCCAGCGACGGTCGCCAGCGTATCACCACCGCCAAGCTTGTTGCTAATGTGGGGGTCTCTGAAGCGGCACTGTACCGGCATTTTCCCAGCAAGACGCGGATGTTTGACAGCCTGATCGAATTTATTGAAGACAGCCTGACAACACGCATCAACTTAATTTTGCAAGACGAGAAAGAGACGTTTAACCGTCTGCGCCTGATCCTGCTGCTGGCTCTGGGTTTTGCGGAATGCAACCCAGGTATTGACGCGTATCATGACCGGCCACGCGCTAATGTTTGAACAGGATCGTCTGCAAGGCCGCATCAATCAGCTATTCGAACGCATTGAGGCGCAACTGCGCCAAGTGTTGAAAGAACGCAAGCTATGAGAAGGCAAAAGCTTTAACGTCGATGAAAAGCTGCTGGCCAGCCAACTGCTGGCATGCTGCGAAGGTATGCTGTCGCGCTATGTGCGTTCTGAGTGCAGCTACCGCCCAACGCAGGAATTCGATATCCGCTGGCCGCTGTTAGCGGCGCAATTGCAATAAACATGACGCCGGGCTACCCGCCCGTCACTGTTACTGAAACCCCGAACTATTCGCGATAGGTACGCACCGCCGCTAGGTGATCCGCCATTTCAGGTTTTTCTTCCAGATAAGTAATCAAATCCTTCAGCGTCACGATCGCGATCACCTCGCAGTGATAGTCGCATTTAACTTCCTGAATAGCGGAAATATCGTCACGACCATGTTCCTGAAGGTCGAGAGCAATCAGCACACCGGCCAGTGTGGCACCGCTAGCACCAATGATCTCCATCGATTAACGGATCGCAGTGCCAGCGGTAATCACATCGTCCACAGCAGCACGCGGCCATGCAGCGCGCTACCTACCAAGTTACCGCCTTCGCCATGGGTTTTGGCTTCCTTACGATTGAAGCAGTAAGGCACGTCGCGCTCGTGATGCTCCGCTAGTTCCGCCGCCGTGGTGGTGGCGATCGGAATGCCTTTGTAGGCTGGGCCAAACAGCAGATCGAAATCTATGCCAGAATCCATCAGCGCTTCGGCATAAAAGCGCCCTAACAACGCGAGATCACGCCCGGTATTAAACAGGCCAGCATTAAAGAAATACGGGCTTATCCGGCCGGATTTCAAGGTGAATTCACCGAATTTCAATACTTGCTTGTTAAGCGCGAACTCGATAAATTGGCGCTGATAGGCTTTTATTACTGCTTCTCCTCGTCTGGTCCTTACGTCTTAGTTAGTAACGCCGCCCGAAAAACGAACATAAAAAAGCGACTTCTCAGTCGCCTTAAACAATCAGCCCGCCAGCGCCGCTTTCTGCGCCTGGAAGATGGTCTCGATGCCCCCCCGAGCCAGTGTCAATAATGCCATTAGTTCATCGTGGCTAAACGGCTCACCTTCGGCGGTGCCTTGCACGTCGATCATCCGGCCATCTTCCATCATCACCACGTTCATGTCGGTCTCGGCGGCGGAGTCTTCAACGTACTCCAAATCGCATAGCGCTTCACCGTTGAGGATGCCAACGTAAACCGCCGCCACCAAACCCTTCATCGGGTTAGCTTTCAGTTTGCCGTTAGCGACCAGTGCATTCAGCGCATCAATCAGCGCAACGCAGGTCCCAGAAATGGAAGCGGTGCGAGTGCCACCATCAGCCTGTAATACATCACAGTCGAGGATGATGGTAAACTCACCCAGCTTTTTCAGATCCACTACGGCGCGTAACGAACGGGCGATCAGGCGTTGAATTTCTAGTGTACGACCACCCTGTTTGCCTTTGGCAGCTTCGCGCACATTACGGCTGTGAGTGGAGCGCGGCAACATGCTGTATTCAGCGGTGATCCACCCCTGGCCCAGGCCTTTCAGGAAGCGTGGCACGCCCTCCTCCACCGTGGCGGTGCACAAAACTTTGGTATCGCCAAACTCAACTAGCACGGAGCCTTCAGCATGTTTGGTATAGTGACGGGTCAATGTCAGTGGGCGAACGTGTTGTGGTGCTCTGCCTACAGGGCGCATGGGCTTTCTCCGGCTTCAAATCAACTGTTGGCTGCACATTATACGGGCTTTATGACGTAATACGGGCTTGATGACGTAATGCCTATCCTACCCGCAGCGGCAACGTTATAATCGCTTCATCTTTTTTATTGGGTACAACAATGATCCGTAGTATGACTGCCTATGCCAGGTGTGAAATCAAGGGCGAATGGGGCAGCGCGGCATGGGAACTGCGTTCCGTGAACCAGCGCTACTTAGAAACCTATATCCGCCTGCCAGAACAATTTCGCAGCCTAGAGCCGGTGATCCGGGAACGTATCCGTGGCCGTTTGACCCGTGGCAAAGTGGAGTGCAATCTGCGCTTCGAGCTGGATCCGAGCTCACAAAGCTTAATGAGCTTGAACGAAAAACTGGCTAAGCAACTAGTCGAAGCAGCCAATTGGGTGAAAATGCAGAGCGACGAAGGGGAAATCGACCCGATCGACGTGCTGCGCTGGCCAGGCGTGATGTCCTCTGCGGAGCAAGATCTGGACGCCATCAGCGGCGAGTTGATGCAGGCGTTGGACGGCGCACTGGATGACTTCATCACTGTGCGCGAGAGAGAAGGCACCGAGCTAAAAGCCTTAATCGAACAACGCCTCAATGGTGTCAGTGCTGAAGTGATCAAAGTGCGCACCCAGATGCCAAACATTTTACAGTGGCAACGTGAGCGGTTGGTCAGCAAGCTGGAAGAAGCCCAAGTGCAGTTGGAAAACACCCGCCTGGAGCAAGAGCTAGTGCTGATGGCACAGCGCATTGATGTTGCCGAAGAGCTGGATCGCCTGGAAGCGCACGTGAAGGAAACGCTCAACATCCTGAAGAAAAAAGAAGCCGTAGGCCGTCGCCTCGACTTTATGATGCAGGAGTTCAACCGCGAATCGAACACGCTGGCTTCCAAATCGATCAATGCTGATGTCACCACCTCAGCCATTGAGCTGAAGGTTCTAATCGAGCAAATGCGCGAACAGATTCAGAATATCGAATAACGTTTCACGCGATCTCGCTTTGTCTCACTAATTCTCGTCAGGATAAAAAGGCCATTATAAATCATGGCCTTTTTTGTTTTATATAGTCTTATGATGTATCACTACAGCGCATGTTCAGCGTGTACTTAAAGGTGTACTTATTCAGGTTGAAGTGCACACGGGCGTTGTTGAATAAATCGAACTTTTGGCCGGCACGCGGATCAGATCACTCTCCTTCTGTCAAAATAGCGACATTCCGTGGCCCAGCAAAAGTTAAACAACACCAACTGGAAGGATTACAACAATGCCCTTATCACTCGGGGTTCACTCACTTTCTCGGTGGATGAAACGGCACTTCACGCCTGGTACTGCGAGGCAAAACCTCCTCTGCGTGGTCGCCCACCATATTATTCCGATATGGCAATCACCAGCGTATTGATGCTGAAACGGATTTTCGGCCTGACACTTCGCGCCCTCCAGGGCTTCGTCGACTCCATTGTCACACTGATCAAAGTGCCGTTGAACTGCCCGGACGACACCTGCATCAGTAAGCGGGCAAAGTCCGGCCATGTCCCGTTTCCCGTTTAAAACCCCAACGCCGGGTGAAATTGCGCACCTCGTTATCGACTCTAGCGGGCTCAACGTGTTGGGTGAAGGGGAGTGGAAAGTAAAAAAATACGGTCAGGAAAAACGGCGGATCTGGCGAAAATTGCATTTGGCCGTAGATACAGAAACAAATGAGGTCATCTGTGCTGACCTTTCCTTGAGCAATGTCACCGATACCGAAGCCTTCCCAGGTCTCATCCGCCAGAGGTACCGTAAAATCAAAGTCGCCTCGGCGGATCGGGCTTAGGATACGCGAGTGTGTGATGATGAGTTAAGGGGCAAGAAGCTCAAGGCGTTAATACCGCCTAAAAGCGGAGCCCGTTATGGGTCGGCAGACTATGCAGAGCGAAATCAAGCGGTGGTGCACCAGCGCGTTACCGGAGACAACACACGGTGGAAAAGTATCACAGGCTACCACCGACGTTCGATAGCGGCAACAGCGAGGTACAGAGTAAAACAGCTATTTGGTGGTCACCTGTCGCTGCGAGATTATGATGGGCAAGTGGCAGAGGCGCTGGCCATCATCTGTGCATTAAACAAGATGACGCTCGCCGGTATGCCTGAAAGATGCCCATTCAGGGGACTCTTTATTCCAAATCCGATTTATTCAACAACGCCTGGTTATGGCTGTCTGCGCGCTTTTTGCGCCACAGCACGATCAGCGAGCCAACCAACCCGATCACCAGCAATACCAGTGGCAGCAGCATCAGACAGAACATCAGTTGGTCTTCATATTTGCGGAATACCGCGGTTTTACCCAACGCGAAACCAAGTGAGGTCAGGATGAGCACCCACAGCAGGCCGCTCATCCAGTTAAAAAATTGGAAGCGCGCGTTGCTCAAGCCAGAGAGGCCAGCAATGGTCGGCAACAGTGTGCGGATAAACGCCAAGAAGCGGCAAACCAGTAAGGCGGAAAGGCCATGGCGGTGGAACAATTGATGCGCCCGTTGGTGATAATGAGTAGGCAAATGCGACAGCCAACCTTGCACCGTTCGCGTATTGCCGAGCCATTTACCCTGTATGTAACTAACCCAGCACCCCAGGCTGGCGGCGACGGTTAGGATCAGAATGGTCAGCGGGAAATTCATGGTGCCTTTGGCGATCAAAACGCCCACCAGAAATAGCAGGCTATCACCCGGCAGGAAGGCGGCTGGCAACAGGCCATTTTCCAAAAACAGGATCATAAATAATAGGGCATAAAGGGTCCACACTAGTGAAGAGTTCGCCAGCGTATCAAAATCCTGCTGCCATAAGGCATGTAACAGTTCTTTAATGATGTCCATTCGGTGTTCCTAAAACGTCATTGTGGGCCTGGGTGTCAGCGGGCGTTGGGGGAAGCGTGCGGCGCTCCTGATCCTGTGCTGATAACGCTGAAACAGCGTAGCTTTTTAGTGGGTTCTATCGGTGCAATACCGAGTCAAGGGTGATAAAACAGCATGCAAGCATATGACTTTCTTTCCAGCCGCCTAACCTGTGGGGGCGTGCAGTGTCCGACCATTGGGCAGAGAATGGTAGGGAAACGGTGGCCAAGGGTTGCGATCGGAAGCCATTGGACAGCGACCAGCAGCGGTAATTGGCAGTGCGACACGGCTCTACGGCCAGCGTTTGACAAACCTGATCATAGGGGGAAAGTACCGTATCCGCCAACGATGACCAGCGGCTCCATGCGCTGCGGATAGTTTTGGATGATGCTGAACATAGCTTTTGGCCGGAGATCGAACCCATCCAGCAAAACAGATCAGTCAGCATGGTTAGCAGCCCGCGCATGTCTTCCCATTCTCCCCCGCAGCAATGGGTAAAAATGTGGCCTAACTCTACCAAAATAGCACTATTGGCAATAGAGAAATTTACTTTGCCGATGGGGAATTAGTCCCTAGCAAACGGCGGTTGTTGTATCGATTCAGCGGATTTTACATTATCTGACATAACCAAACGACTTTTGACTGATTTTCACTGCTGATTCTGTCAACCTGCACCAGCGGATTGTTAGCGATCGAATCACTTCCGGCATATGGCAATAACAGCAGCTCTATCAGTTCCGGCTTGCCGGGAACACCACAGTAGTCTGACGGCAGATTTCAGTTAACAGGCGGGCAACAATCAGCGAGTTCTTCAGCCTCTGATGCTCCACCTGATTTGTTTCGACCAGGTCGGCGAGGGCTTGCGCCTCGTATAACAGGGTGTTGATATGCGGTGGCAAGGTCAGATCCTGGCGGTTGCCACCACGCGGGATTAACATCCCCCCCCTGGAATTCTGAGATTTTATCGATCATTCACGTGCCTTCTTCCCCGTGGCTCTCACTTGGGATGTTCGAATTACTGACCTTTGAGGGGGAAAAGATCACATCAAAATCTCCGTAGTTGAGGCAGACGTGGCCGTCCGTGCCCCTATCGAGCTGGGCTAGCGATATACACCGCATCAATAGCATCGGATCGATGCTAGCGCCGCAAGATCATCGAAAAACAAGTCAAGATGATAGTTGGCACCCAGCACCCTCCCCTCCAGCCGCCGCGAATAAACGGCACTCAACGTCAGTTTGCCGCTTTCATGGGCAGCATCAATAAAACGTTCCTTAACCCAGTTGGTGCCGACGACAGCAAAGCGAATCATGGCTAACCCCAGTTGCCAGTTGCTAAAAATTTAGATTATCACGCCGCAACTTATTGTGCATACAGCCGGGTATCGAACTCTCACTGGGGTTAAGGATTGTGGTGCCATAACGAGGCACAGTTAAATTATCACCCTATTATCTGAGCGCCATCACCGATAAAGTCGGCAGGGACGTGCCCCGCAGAAATGGGCGATGCCGCTGGAGGACCAGCCGCCCCATCACATATTTTAAGAAATCTTCTAACTTCTAACAAGAAAACTTACATTTTTAATGTTATTAGTTGTATAATGTGTACGAATTTTATACAACCTTAACCTGCCTGGGCATAACACTGAACACCCATGCGCAGGTTGATGATTTCCCTGGTGTTGGCGCAATATTCGCGCACCCTGGCTTGGGCCGGGGCTATTTTTTCAGCGTTCTCCACCCATGTACGCAACACTTGCACGTCGTTACGCCACTCTTGTTTCAACTCGTCAACCTAGTCTTGCACGTTATTCCACCATGCTGGCAGCGTAGGCGTTTGGGTCTGCTGCGCTAACTGTTGCAGATGATTTAAGCCGACCGAACCAGCAGCACCTTTGATCTTGTGCCCTTCCTCGGTGATGCCTTTTTGATCGCGCGCGGTCATATTGGAATCCAACACTGCCAGATAGCCCGGCATCATTTGCTCAAATATCGCCAAGCTTTGGTGAATGAGCTGTGGCCCCACCAGATCCAGATACTGCTCCAGCATTGCGGTATCAAGTAACGACTCATTAATCTGCATCGCCTGGTGCTCAGTTTTCTTTATAGTGTGAGAAGGTTGATGAACCCAATAGTGTTTGATGACCTGGGTTAATGCAGCCACCGATAGCGGTTTACTCAACACATCGTCCATGCCCGCATCAAGATAATTTTGTTTGTCTTTGAGTACATTTGTGGTCAATGTCACCGCTGGTGGCATTAACCACCCGGCATAGCGCTCGCGCAGCTTCCGGGCAACATCCAACCCGGTCATATCCGGCAGTTGAATATCCAATAGCACTAGGTCGAATTCGTCGGGATTAAACATCGCCAGCGCAGCGTGACCATCCATCGCCACCTCCACGCTGTTGCCCAGTTTCTCCAGCACTGAGCGCGCTACGATAACGTTCAGTTCGATATATTCCACCAGCAGAATATGCCGCGCCGGTAGGACTTCATCTACCTGTGCCTCGTTCACGGCCACCTGCACCACCGGTACCTTGATAAGCAGGGTGAAACAAGAGCCCTGCCCTGGCACACTGTTGACGGTAATATCACCGTCCATGCTCTGCGCCGACCATTTATATACCGCCAACCCAATGCCAGTACCGGTGGCCGAGCGCCCCCCGTGCTGATCCTTTACCTGATAATACATGGCGAAGATTTTGTCTTGTTCTTCCTGTGGAATACCTATACCCGAATCTTCTACCTAGAACACCAGATCCTCTTGTGCCTCGTGCCGCATCCGCACCAGGATCTGCCCCTGCCGGGTGAACTTCATGCATTACCGATCAAATTACACAGGATCTGCCGCAGGCGTGTACCATCAGTGATAATCTGTTGAGGCATGGATGGCTGCGGTTCCATGATAAAATGTAGCCCTTTCGGCTGTGCCAGCAGGCCGGAGATATTCTCCAGATCCGCCAGAAAACCCGTAAAGTCCAATGGCTGGTTATCTAACTGTACTTTGCGCCGTTCAAGCTGATCTATTTCTACAATGTCGTTGAAGATGTTGCCGAGTGTAATGGCGCTGACGTGAATGGTTTTTAGGTATTTTAGCTGTTTATCGTTCAGTTCAGTATCGAGTAGGATGCGGCTAAGGCCGACAATGCCATTAAGTGGCGTACGTAACGCATGGCTGATGGTTGAGATAAAGGTGGTCTTGTCCCTGCTGGCGTTCTCCAGTGCGTCCTGATAGCGCTTAAGCTCAGTAATATCGCGCCCGAAGCCCATTAGACCACGACGTTTTCCCACCCGGTCATAAAATGGTACTTTGCGCAGCTCGAAAAACGCCTTGCGGCCATCTGGATACACCAGCCATTGTTCATAAGTCAGCGAGACGTTGTGGCGGAACACTTTCTCGTCGGTCTCGATCACCTTTTCAGCGATTTCCTGGCGGTAAAAATCCAACGGCGTCAGGCCGATTAGCTGCTTTTCGCTCTTGCCGGTTAGCAGTTACATCGCCCGGTTGCAGCTGGAAAACTCATTGTTTTCGTTGCGGTAGTACACCAGATCCGGTGAAGCGTCGAGGAAGGATCGCAGCAGCGCCAACTGTTGGCCTAGCTCAACCTGAGCTAGTTCACGCTGCTCCATTTCTTCCGTCAGCTTTTCCATTACCTGTAGACGCCCGGCTTCCGCCTTAATACGGTTGGCGATCTCCTGATTTAGTTGGCTGATATTGTCCTTGAGCTGCTGATTCAATGCCAGGTCGCGGTGGCGCATCTCTTCTAGCTTATCCACTATCCGCGCGAACCGCTGCCGCGACTCTTCAAGCTGTTCGACCACTACCGACAGAAAGTAGACCGCCCAGGGGTGATCAGCAGACCGAAAAAGACCGAGCGCACTACATCGATGCTTGCCACTTCACCGCTCAACAGCAGGGTCACCAGCATCTGTACCAGCATCGCCAGCATCACCAGTGCCGAAGCCAATAGCAGCGAAAAATGCACCAGCCCCAGTTTCACCATTAAATCAACGTAGTACTGGGCTAACACCCGAATTTGCTTCATAGCGGCTCCCATCAAATACCTTCTTTTAAATCATACTGTAAAACTACGATAAGTTAAAAAAGCAAATGCCGAACGAGAGGAAAGATTATCAATCGAAAGGGGGCAGCGCTTGATTCATTGCGTCAATAGTAGCGTCACGACTTCCTGTAGGCGTTGTTGAATAAATCGGATTTGGAATAAAGAGTCCCGTGAATGGGCAGCTTTCAGGCAAGGCGTACACTTTCTGGCATACCGGCGAGCGTCATCTTGTTTAATGCACAGATCATGGCCAGCGCCTCTGCAACTTGCCCATCATAATCTCGCAGCGACAGGTGACCACCAAATAGCTATTTTACTCTGTACCTCGCTGTTGCCGCTATCGAACGTCGGTGGTAGCTTGTGATACTTTTCCACCGTGTGTTGTCTCCGGTAAGGCGCTGGTGCACCACCGCTTGATTTCTTTCTGCATACTGCCGACCAATAACGGGCTCAGCTTATGGGCGGTATTAACGCCTTGAGCTTCTTGCCCCTTAACTCATCATCAAACACTCGCGTATCCTAAGCCCGATCCGCCGAGGCGACTTTGATTTTACGGTACCTCTGGCGGATGAGACCTGGGAAGGCTTCGGTATCGGTGACATTGCTCAAGGAAAGGTCAGCACAGATGACCTCATGCGTTTCTGTATCTACGGCCAAATGCAGTTTTCGCCAGATACGCCGTTTTTCCTGACCGTATTTTTTTGCCATCCACTCGCCTTCACCCAACACGTTGAGCCCGCTAGAGTCGATAACGAGGTGCGCAATTTCACCCGGCGTTGGGGTTTTAAACGGGACATGGCCGGACTTCGCCCGCTTACTGATACAGGTGTCGTCCGGGCAGTTCAACGCCACTTTAATCAGTGTGACAATGGAGTCGATGAAGCCCTGGAGGGCGCGAAGTGTCAGGCCGAAAATCTGTTTCAGCATCAATACGCTGGTAATTGCCATATCGGAATAATGTGGTGGGCGACCACGCAGAGAAGGTTTTGCCTCACAGTACTAGGCGTTAAATGCCGTCTTCTGCTGTTTCAACTGCCACCAGCTTTCAAACGTCGCCGGCCACGGTTTCGCATAACGCTGACGCCAACGTCGTCGTTGTTCTGCCGGGCGTTGCCTTATCCAACGCCCCAGTTTGTACATTTCGTGGATAGTTGTTAATGCGGTCTCCGCCACCGGACTGCCACTGGTCGAAGAACTTCCGACGTAAATGGACCCAGCAGCCCGTTTCTTTCACACCAGCTTAGTAGAATAATGCTCGGTAGCCAGCATCCCCGTCCACGACCAGCGCCCACTGCCAGTTTTTCAGCATCGCTTTGGTATAGATGCCACTGCGCCCCAGCTAACAGTCATACACCACTGCGGGCCGGGGCACTGACGTACACTCATAAGTAACCTTTATCGGGGTTGAGCAACAGTAACAGCGTTTCATCTTCCTACAGCTTCTTCCTACAGCTCCGCTTGCTGTAACAAGTCCCAGTACAACGCTTCGGCCAGAGTCCTCAGCGCACCGCATCAGTCGGTCAGCGTGTTGCACGGGATATCAATGCTCTGGCGCAGGTAGATTTTATGCTGGAGGTGCAGCGGCAGTAACGCCTGGGTTATCTGTGGAACAGTCTGATGTCGTTAAAACAGGGTCATACCGTTTGCGTAGCGCAGGAATGCCTATCCTTCATTTCTCAAACTGCTGCTATATTGGCGGTACCTTCTCCCGCCAGTCACTGACTTGAGTAAGCGCTTGGCACCTGGTGTGCCTTGTCACAGTTTGCAATCTATTGGGCATCTGCACAAATGGGCTCTTGCTCCGCCTGCGGATTACGGCTGATCAACATTGCATCTCCGTAACTAAAGAAGCGGTATTGCTCGGCTACTGCCTGTTGATAAGCGTTCATGGTGTTTTTATAGCCAGCGAAAGCGGCAACCAACATGATCAGCGTCGATTCCGGCAAATGAAAATTGGTCACTAGCCCGTCAACCACCTGATAGCGATAGCCTGGAGTGATAAAGATGCGGGTATCGCCGAAGAATGGGGCAATCAGCGCAGGCTTGCTGGCATTGGCGGCACTTTCCAGCGAGCGCACCGAGGTGGTGCCCACCGCCACCACGCGTTTGCCGCGTGCTTTACAGTCCAGCACTGAATCAACTACCTCCTGCGATACCTCGGTGTATTCCGCATGCATCACATGCGCTTCAATGGTCTCCACACGCACCGGCTGGAAAGTGCCAGCACCAACATGCAAGGTAACAAAGGCCATCTTAATGCCTTTCGCGTGAAGCGCAGCCAACAGCAGTTCGTCGAAGTGCAGGCCAGCAGTCGGCGCGGCGACAGCGCCCGGTTTTTCACTGTAAATCGTCTGATACAGCTCGCGGTCGGCGTCCTCGTCCAGGCGATCGATATACGGCGGCAGCGGCATATGACCAACGGCATTGAGAACGCTAAATACATCACGATTATCATTAAAAAGCAGCTCAAACAGTGTGTCGTGACGTGCCACTATGGTGGCAGCGATGCTTTCGTCATCACCCAACAGCAGTTCGGCACCCGGCTTCGGTGCCTTGGAGGCGCGAACGTGCGCCAACACGCGGTGATCGTCGAGCACGCGCTCCACCAGCACTTCTACCTTGCCGCCGCTGGCCTTGTGGCCAAATATACGCGCCGGGATCACCCGGGTATTGTTAAACACCAGCAGATCGCCAGCTTCCAGCTTGTCCAGCAGCTCGGTAAATACACCGTGCGTCAGTTCACCACTCGTCCCATCCAGTTGCAATAAGCGGCAACTGCTGCGTGCAGGCTGCGGATAGCGGGCAATAAGGGAACCTGGGAGTTCAAACGAAAAATCGGCAACGCGCATGGGTAATCACTTTTTCACTATAAGATGGCCGATGAAAAATAGGCGGCCTAGTCTAAAGCTGTAGGCAGTCAGCGGCAAGAAATAAGCAGGATGTACTTATAACCTATCCTATTAGGCACTTAACTTAAGGTATCTACCCATCATGGTTGAAACCGCATCTTTGTTGGCTACGTCATTCGACCCATCCCCGGGTTCCCCCTGACGGACAGCCTGACGCTTTACGGCATTCAAATCAGTTCCTGGCAGATTTATCACTCACCCGAATCACTTTTTCGTGTAAGTTCCTCAGGGTTAGCGAACCCCATCCCTGCGGGCCAGTGTTTGACGCCTTGGTGCAACGCCCATTATTTATGGTATAGTAGCGGGATGAATTTTCTCGCTCATCTCCATTTGGCCATGTTGGCGCAAAGCTCTTTGCTAGGCAATCTGCTAGCGGATTTCGTGCGCGGCAACCCGGCGGGCGAATATGCGCCTAATGTGGTGGCCGGCATCATGATGCACGGCCGTGTCGATGTGCTGGCCGAAAGCCTGCCGCAGGTGAAAACCTGCCGAGACTACTTCAGCGGCCAACATCGCCGCGTTGCACCGATCACCCTTGACCTCGTCTGGGATCACTTTCTGGCGCGCCACTGGCAACAGTTGGAACCATTAAGCAGCCTGCACAGTTTCACCCAGCAGGCGCGTAGCCAAATTGTGCCGTACCTGCCGCTGACGCCGCCGCGCTTTCAGAACCTAAACCGCTACCTGTGGCCAGAACGCTGGCTAGAACGCTATGCCAAATTACCATTTATCGCCAAAGTGTTGCAAAGTATGGCTACCCGCCGCCCATACCTCGCCGGCGTTGGCGGGATCCTTCGCCGACATCGAACCCGACATCGAACGCCATTACCCTCAACTTGAAACACACTTTTGGCAGTTTTACCCACAGATGATGCAACAGGCGAAAGACAAAAAGCTGTAAAGTCAAGTTCAACTAACTGAGATTGCGGCGCTTTTCAAGAAAATATTTTTTATACTTGCCCTTTTTTAGGAAAAAGTTATTTTGATTTTTTATAAATTTAATATACGGATTTAATAGGTAAAACCTATCTCATCAATGGGTGTTTTACTGTTATCCACCCAGTTGCGGCTCTTATACTGGCCAGTGCTTTTTCTCTCAACCACTTAACAACTTTTACAGGAGTCATTATGGTTCTGGTAACTCGTCAAGCCCCTGATTTTACTGCTGCTGCCGTATTAGGCAGCGGCGAAATTGTTGAAAACTTCAACCTAAAGAAGCACCTGAGCGGCAAGCCGGCGGTCCTGTTCTTCTGGCCGATGGACTTCACCTTCGTATGTCCTTCTGAGCTGATCGCTTTCGATCACCGCTATGAAGAGTTCCAGAAGCGTGGCGTTGAAGTGGTTGGCGTTTCATTCGATTCAGAGTTCGTCCATAACGCATGGCGTAAAACCCCAGTCGAAAACGGCGGCATCGGTGAAGTGAAATACGCAATGGTTGCTGACATTAAGCGTGAAATTCAGCAAGCTTACGGCATCGAACACCCAGAAGCTGGCGTTGCGCTGCGCGGTTCCTTCCTAATCGACAAAGACGGTGTGGTACGCGCGCAGGTTGTCAACGACCTGCCAATCGGCCGTAACATCGACGAAATGCTGCGTACCGTTGACGCACTGCAATTCCACGAGAAACACAGCGAAGTGTGCCCGGCTCAGTGGGAAAAAGGCAAAGCAGGTATGAGCGCATCTCCAGGCGGTGTCGCTAAATACCTATCCGAGAACGCTGCTAATCTGTAATTTTAATCTGCAAGTGAATCAGCCGGCTCATGTAGCCGGTTTTTTATCCTTTTTAGATCCCGCCCACAATGTGGGCCTTATTTCCTCGTTTCCGCTCACATTTCTCAGCCTGGTTACTCTACTACTCTCTCCTTATCGGTATCTATTATCAAGATGCATAACAACACAGGCTTGTTGCTCTTTGCAAGCAAAGCAAATACCAAAAAATTTACAGGGTAAGGGGAACTATGTTTTTACAGAAATGGGGAAAACCAATGACCGCGGTACTATTGCTAGCCAGCAGTAGCCTGCATGCGGCTTCTAATCCGGCTGTAGAAGCCCAAAATAGCATAGTGGTAATCTCACAGCACCTGGCCCTCACAGAATCCGTGCCGACATCCTAAAAATGGGCGGCAATATCGGCGGAGGCGGCTTTATGACCATCCACCTTGCCCACGGTACCGATACCTTTATTAACTTCCGTGAAGTCGCGCCGGCGGCGGCTAGCGCCCAAATGTATCTGAACGCTGCCGGCAAGGTGAAGAAAGATACCAGTCTATACGGCTATCTGGCAGTAGCTGTACCAGGCACGGTGCTAGGTATGGAAACTGCACGCGAGAAATACGGTAAGCTGAGCCGCCAGCAGTTGTTATCACCGGCGATCAAACTGGCGCGCGAAGGCTTTGTGCTGACCCGCGCCGACACCGATGTCCTCGACACCACCATCGCACGTTTCAAACAAGATCCTGAATCCTGAGTCCACCAAGATCTTCCTACGCCCAGACGGCACGCCATTGCAGCAGGGCGATCGCTTGGTACAGCGCGATCTGGCCAATACGCTGTCAGCCATCGCCAAAGACGGCACGGATGCATTTTACAAAGGCAAAATCCCGCAGGCAGTGGCAGCGGCGGCCAAACAGGGCGGCGGTATTCTGACGGCGGCTGATTTCGCCAATTATAAGGTGACTGAAACGCCGCCTATCACTTGCAGCTACCGGGACTATAAGTTTATCTCAGCGCCCTTGCCAAGCGCTGGCAGCGTCACGCTGTGCGAAATCTGGAAGGTTACGATCTGAAAAGTATGTACTTCAACTCTGCGGCGGCCATCCATTACCATGACCGAAGCGATGCGCCACGCTTACATGGATCGCAAGACCTACCTCGGCGACTCGGCATTAATCAAGCACCCGATTGATCGGCTGACCAGCAAGGACTATGCCGCAGAAATACGCAAGAAAATCTTTGCGAACAAAGCCACGACGTCTGAAAACGTGCTTTTACGCGTAGCAACGCATGAAAAGCCAGAGACTACCCACTATTCGATCATCGATCATGAGGGTAATGCAGTCTCTACAACTTACACTGTCAATGGCCGCTTTGGCCCGGTAGTGGTTGCCCCATGCACTGGCTTCCTGCTCAATGACGAAGATAGATGACTTTATTGGTTGGCGAGAAGAACTTCTACGGGCTGATTCAGGGTACCGTCAACAGTATTGCCCCCGGTAAGCACCCACTATCGTCAATGACCCCAACACTGGTGACCAAAGACAATAAAATGTTTATGGTGGTAGGTTCACCGGGCGGTTCACGTATAATCACCATTACCCTGCAAACAGCGCTGAACGTGATCGACCACGGCATGGCACCACAGGAAGTAGTAGATGAGCCACGCATCCACCACCAGTGGTTGCAGGATGTGATGTATTACGAGAAACGCTGCATTTATACCGACACACTCAAACGCCTAAAGGACATGGGCTACAAGATGGTTGAGCAAACACCGTGGGGGCGCAGCCAAACTGATCTAGATTGGCCTACCAGGCGCAATAGGCGTCAATTCCTCGCGTTTGTCGTTGCTCCACTTCACATTCTCCGGGTAGCGGCAAGCGAAAAACTGATATAAAAGGGGTAAGCAGCGGCAATCTACACACCCAGCATCGGCATGCCGCATTCCCCATACGCTGTTTTCAGTTCTGCGGTTGCTCAAGTACCGCCCGTTTCTTTTGGTAGTTGATTTTAAAGTAATAACCCACCAGAAACGCCATCACCCAGACCAAACCGGCGTATAAAGATACGCGGGTGGTTGGAAAGTAACCGATCAGGCCGATGATAAAAGCCAGGAAGATAATCGCCATCATCGAGGTAAATACCCCGCCACTTAGTGGGAACGCCAGATTGCTCACCTACTTTTTACTCAGGCTGCGACGGAAGGCGATCTGTGAGGACAGGATCATAATCCATACCGAAACGGCGGCAAAAGTGGCCAGCGAAGCGATTACCAGGAACACGTTTTCCGGCATGATGTAGTTGAGATATACCGCCAACAACATCACCGTCACCCACGGGATACCCCTCTTGGAGACTCTATTGAACATCTTCGGCGCATTGCCTTGCTCGGCCATGCCATGCAACATGCGGCCTATGCCGAACACATCACTGTTAATCGCCGACAGTGACTCGGTGATCACCACAAAGTTAAGGATACTCGCCGCCATGGTGATGCCCATGTGCTAGAAGGTCAGCACGAACGGACTACCAATTGGTGCCCACTTTGTTCCATGGATAAATCGATATGATGACCAGCAGAGTGCTGACATAGAACACCAGAATACGCCACGGCACCGAGTTGATGGCCTGCGGGATCGATTTTTTCGGATCTTTAGCTTCACCGGCGGTAATACCGATGATTTCGATGCCACCGTAGGCAAACATCACCAGTTGCAGCGAAAAGATCATCCCGATAAAACCGTTGCTGAATAAGCCACCGTTAGAACAAAGGTTATGAATGCCCGTTGGCTGCCCGCCGTTGCCAATCCCCCAGATAATCGTGCCGATACCGGCAACAATCATAATGGTAATAGTGGCAACCTTAAAGAACGAGAACCAGAACTCCAGTTCACCGAACACCTTAACGCTAATCAGGTTGATGGCCCTGATAATCAGCACCACACCTAACACCCAGATCCATTGCGGCACCTCAGGGAACCAGACCCCCATATAAATACTGAATGCGGTCACATCGGCGATGGCAACGATCAAGATTTCAAAGCAGTAGGTCCAACCAGTGAGATACCCTGCCATCGGCCCGAGATAATCCTGCGCGTAGCGGGAAAAAGAACTGGCCTGCGGGTTATTGACCGACATCTCACCCAGTGCACGCATAATGATAAAGGCCACAATGTCGCCGATCCGTAGAACAACCCGGCGCCATAAAGCGGATATGACGCGAATTAAGACCAGGTTTCAACTTATTGGCGGGAGAGGGACGAGGTGGCTGTTGTTGCATAAAATGACCCATAATTTTGGAACATAAAAAGCCACTGATTAGTCCATTGCCCTCGATTAAACCGGGGGTTTATTAGCACGTGGTCACTTTTTCACGCATACACACCCGATCATAAATCGCGACCAGCACTAACATCAATAGTGAAGGCAGCAACCAGGCCAGCCCTTGCTCCGCCAGCGGCAGGTGATGGGCCCACGTCGGCAGCAGGTGTTGGAGGCTGGACGCCTTAACTGCATCAAGGATACCAAATAACAAGCTGATCAATATCACCATCGTTATGATGCGCGGCGCGTTGTTCCACCAGCCCAAGGTAAAGCTCAGAAGCACCAGCACAATGCACGGTGGGTAAATCGCCGTCAGCACTGGGATGGAGATTTGGATCAGATGGCTCAGACCCAGATTGGATACCACCATCGAGAACAAGCCTAATATAAATACCAGCGTTCTATAGGAGAACGGCAGATATTGGGCGAAGAACTCGGCGCAGGCACAAGTCAGACCTAACGCAGTCACTATACAAGCGATAAAGATCAATGCTGCCAAGAAAAAGCTGCCTAAGTTGCCGAAGGTATTCTGAACGTAGGCATGCAGGATCACCGCACCGTTGGTGGCCTCAGGCACTAATACGCCGCTACCCGACCCCAGTTTGAACAGGCTCAGGTAAACCAGCGTCAGACCCACACCAGCGATCAATCCGGCCAGGATGGTGTAACGCGTCAGCAGACCAGTGTCTTTTACGCCGCGAGAACGGGCGGCGTTGACGATGACGATGCCAAACACCAGCGCACCCAGGGTGTCCATGGTTAGATAGCCGTTAACAAAGCCAGAGGAGAAAGCCATCGTCTGATAAGTGTTAGTTGCTGGGATCGGCGTACCCGCTGGCCATAGCAGCGCGGCGATACCCAGAACAGCCAGCGCCACAATTTTTAGCGGTGCCAAAACATGACCAACGGTGTCGATTAGGCGGTTTGGATACAGGGAAATGCCGATCACCAGCGCAAAGTACACCAGGCTGTAGAGAAACAGGGGCATGTCACCATGACCGATCAGCGGGGCAATACCCACTTCAAAGGATACGGTGGCGGTGCGCGGGGTGGCGAACAATGGGCCTACCGCCAGATAGCAGAGGGTCGCCAGCAACAGGCCAGCACTGCGGCCAATCGGCGTGCTTAGCGCGTCAATGCCGCCGCCAACGCGCGCCAACGCAATCATGGTAATGACCGGTAACCCCACAGCGGTGATCAGGAATCCGATGGCAGCGATCCAGACGTGTTCGCCGGATTGCAGACCAACCATTGGCGGGAAGATGATGTTCCCAGCGCCGACGAATAAAGCAAAGGTCATGAAACCCAATGCCAGAATATCTTTTGATGTTAAACGATGACTCATACGATGCCGTGCTGCCTATTAAAATGAAAAGAATGTCCGATAGTCCGGTGACAATACCAGTTGCCAGATTGCCGTTTTATCATCAGGATAAAATAAGAGCATAAAACGCGTGACGTCGGACGTTTTGCCCTTATTTCAACAGTCACCACTAAGGGTGATGGTTAAGGTTTCAGGAATTTTATATCCTCGTAATACTTCAAGTTGCATGCGCTTGCTGCTTTGCGCCGTTTTCCTGAAACTCAAATTATTTTGGGTATATAGCGGAGATCTAATCCAGCAACAGGCAATAAGGTAAACTTTTATAGCGCTCAAAGGCAAGGCGCAAGGTAAAAGGCAGAGTTATCATCTAAATGGCATTAACCAGCCAGTCGATCATGTTAGATATCAATAAATATACACTACATGATTTGTGCTCTTTCTCGCTTATCCCCTCGTAAAATTAGAAGCCTACAGCATGCTGCTCCGGGACAATGCAAGCAACGCTGGACAGAGGGCAGCGCCCCAGGCCAGCCAACGAAAATTAGACTCATGCCGGTCTCTTACGCGTTAATTTTTCGCCGCCTTTTCTGATAAATCAGCAGGAACAGCCAACCGGTTAGGCAAGGTAAAAATAAACCGCGTCCCCAATCCCAGCTCGCTATAAATCTCCAACCGTGCATGGTGATGGCTGAGTGCATGCTTGACGATTGCTAGCCCCAGTCCGCTGCCGCCGGTCTGGCGCGAACGCGCCGGGTCAACACGGTAGAAACCGTTCGGTCTGGCGCGGGAGATGCTCAGCGGCGATGCCCGGCCCGTTATCATCGATCTAGAACTGCGCGCCGTGCGGCGTCTGCTGCCAGCTCACGGCAATATTCGTCCCCGTCGGGGTATGGGTGATGGCGTTGTACAACAGGTTCGCTACCGCACTGCGCAACTGCTCTTTATTGCCGAATACCTTGAGCTGCTCATTCACCCGGAAGGTCATTGCGTGCTTGCCGCCGCTCAGCGACTGCGCTTCGCGCTGCAGCACCTGTAGCATCAGCGGAATATCCACCCATTCATTCATTTTCACATTTGGGGTTGCCTCAATGCGCGACAACGTTAGTAATTGCGTGACCAGCCCGTCCATACGCCGAGCCTGCTCCTGCATGGTATCCAGCGCCTTAGCGCGCAGTGCAGCGTCTAGCGTTTCGTTGCTCATCATTTCAAGATACCCCTGCAATACCGTCAGTGGCGTGCGCAACTGATGGCTGACGTTCGCGAAGAAAAAGAACGCTGCCCAAAGCGGGCCTGTGGATAAGTTGCGTCGTACATTCTCCAACTGGCGCATTTAGCTCACATCATGCGCTACTATCAGCAACTGACCTTCGGCATAGGGCATCACACGGAACTCAACATGGTGTTCGTTATCCAGTTGCAACGTCAGCGGATGTGAAAATGCCTGCTGCTGCAAGTAGTGACTGAACTGCGGATAATGCAACAGATTGAGGATGTGTTGACCATTGTCTTCCAGCGCGAAAGCCGAGCAGATGCTGCGGCAACCCCTTGCACTAGAAGATGTTACCTTCGACGGTGGTTATCACCACCGCATCGGGCAGAGATTCAGCCCCGCTACGAAAGCGTTTGATCAGCAAAGCAGTTCACCGCGGCGGCGGCGATTACGCTGCTGCATCTGATACAGCCCATAGAACAGCGATTGCCAATTCCAGCGCCCGGCTGGTGGCATCATGATGCGGTCAACCCACAGCCAGTGAGAAAGTTTATGTTGGTTGTAAAAATTCCATGCCAGCGCAGCCAGTACAGACACCAGCAGCAACCAAGGAAAATAACCAATAATCACCCCCGGCAGCAATGCTGGCAGACAGAAAAGAACCAGCTCGAGAGCGAGCTTCTTCCAGGACAGGCGGTCTAACACGGCATATTCTCCAGCGCAGTGCCATCAATAACGCGTTGATAACTGATAGCCGACACCCCGAACAGTTTGCACAATTTTATCATGAACGCTGGTCTCTAGCGCCTTACGAAGCCGACCGATATGCACGTCAACAGTGCAGTCTTCCACATAAACGTTAGTGCCCCATACCTGATTCAGCAATTATTTGCGGCTATAGACACGCTCAAGGTGGGTCATAAAAAAATGCAGCAGCTTGAACTCCATTGGCCCCATATTCAGCGCCTGATCGTTAGCTATCACGCGGTGTGAGGCGGGGTAGAGGCTCAACCCCTGCATTTCAATCACCTCTTCTACTGCCATGGGGGAAATAGCGGCGCATTACCGTCTTGATGCGCGCCACCAATTTCTTGGGCGCAAACGGTTTGGTGATATAATCATCTGCCCCCACTTCCAGCCCGCGTACCCGATCTTCTTCTTCACCACTCGCAGTTAACATCATCACAGGAATATCGATGTAATTATCGACAATTAGCGTAATGGTTTTGGCACTTCGGTATGTGCTTCTCAGCTTGCGTAACAGGCTAATGAATAAACCCGAGTTTTTATGGGTCCCACTGACATAATCAACTCTTCCGGTTCCTGCATGAAGAGCACCCGCGAGGTAATGCTTTTCATTCTGTCCCGGTGTCGCGATGCGTTTTTGTTGACCCTTTTTCTGCCAGTCGGCACCTATTTTAGGGTTCATATCGATGTCTACCTCATCTTCGTAAAAGATGGGATGCTCGGGACTGTTATTCTTCAATGCGGTATCGATAGCCGCTAGTTTTTCCTATTTATGAGGATCTCGGATGTGCAAAGTTGCAGCCGCTCTACGGCGTTGTTGAATAAATCGGATTTGGAATAAAGAGTCCCCTGAATGGGCATCTTTCAGGCATACCGGCGAGCGTCATCTTGTTTAATGCACAGATCATGGCCAGCGCCTCTGCAACTTGCCCATCATAATCTCGCAGCGACAGGTGACCACCAAATAGCTGTTTTACTCTGTACCTCGCTGTTGCCGCTATCGAACGTCGGTGGTAGCCTGTGATACTTTTCCACCGTGTGTTGTCTCCGGTAACGCGCCGGTTCGCCACCGCTTGATTTCGCTCTGCATAGTCTGCCGACCAATAACGGGCTCCGCTGCTGGGCGGTATTAACGCCTTGAGCTTCTTGCCCCTTAACTCATCATCACACACTCGTGTATCCTAAGCCCGATCCGCCGAGGCGACTTTGATTTTACGGTACCTCTGGCGGATGAGACCTGGGAAGGCTTCGGTATCGGTGACATTGCTCAAGGAAAGGTCAGCACAGATGACCTCATGTGTTTGTGTATCTACGGCCAAATGCAGTTTTCGCCAGATCCGCCGTTTTTCCTGACCGTGTTTTTTACCTTCCACTCCCCTTGACCCAACACGTTGAGCCCGGTAGAGTCGATAACGAGGTGCGCAATTTTACCCGGCGTTGGGGTTTTAAACGGGACATGGCCGGACTTTGCCCGCTTACTGATGCAGGTGTCGTCCGGGCAGTTCAACGGCACTTTGATCAGTGTGACAATGGAGTCGACGAAGCGCTGGAGGGCGCGAAGTATCAGGCCGAAAATCCGTTTCAGCATCAATACGCTGGTGATTGCCATATCGGAATAATGTGGTGGGCGACCACGCAGAGAAGGTTTTGCCTCGCAGTACCAGGCGTGAAGTGCCGTTTCATCCACCGAGAAAGTGAGTGAACCCCGAGTGATAAGGGCGTTGTTGTAAGCCTTCCAGTTGGTGTTATAAGCCTTCCAGTTGGTGATGTTGAACTTTTGCTGGGCCACGGAATATCCTTCTAACTAATTGGGCAGGTGAATTTGTGGGTTTCCCGCTTAATTAAGGATAAAACCCTGCATAGACGGTGGCGGGGCCTTCTCCCGTATTTTCCGTAATTGGCCAGAACTCATGGCTGATTCTTTGGGGGTTAGCGCATTTTATGACTAAGCTGAATAATGTCAGCTAGGTTGTGTCAGTATCCTGCCATGCTGCCTAAATCAACCAGGAGAGACGAATGCGTGCCATTGCATCCCATTAACCAGGAACCGATAGCATGAAATTATGCCATTTACTCTTACTGGCCTACACTGCCAGCGTTGTCGTTTGCGCTAGAAGACAGCTGTGCCAGCAAGGCGCAGAACATCCAGCATCAGATTGATTACTCCACCCAGTATGGCAATATTCACCGTGTAACTGGGCTGAAAAAAGCGCTGAGTGAGGTGCAAACCACTGCACCAACGCGCAACTTGCAAGCCGAACGCCAGAAGAAAATTGATGAAAAACAAAGCAAGGTGGCTAAACGTCAGCAGGAGATAAAACAAGAGACGCAGACTGACAACCTGGAAAAAGTCGCCAAGAAACAGAATAAACTGACGACGCAGGCTGTGAGCTGAAACAAACTCAGAGGGAATAATTTTTTACTCTAGCGGATATTTATCTATGAGAGCCGCAGTACACGGGATTTTTAACGGGTAAAAATGGATGTCTGGTTTTATCAATCTACCCTCCGTCCTTTGTGGCAACGAAAAAATCCGCTATGTTGCAATTCTGTCAATATTAACGTTGTTAAGGAACAATTACATGGCACATGATTCAAATGCAAAAAACTTACGCGCTGAACTGAAATCTTTAGCTGATACGCTGGAAGAAGTGCTGCACTCGTCCAAAGACAAGCCGAAAGCTGAGTTAGAGAAACTACGCTCAAAGGCAGAAAGCGCATTGCAAGACACCCGTGCGCACCTGAGTGATGCAGGGGACAAAATCGCTTGTCAAACCAGGCAAATTGCTGAGCAGGCAGATGATTATGTGCGTGAAAACCCCTGGGCTGGTGTTGGCATCGGTGCTGCGGTGGGCGTAGTGCTGGGCGTCTTGCTCGCGCATCGCTGATTATGGCCGAGCAACCGCAAGTCCGCGCGACCGGTCCCGCAAAAGGGGCGTTGGATATCGGCCAGCGTATAATCACCATTGTGGTTGGCATGGTGGAAACCCGGCTTCGTCTGGCGGTGGTCGAATTGGAAGAGGAGAAAGCCAATCTAATTCAGTTGCTAGTCATGGCTGGTTTGACGCTGCTGTTTACTGCCTTCGGCCTAATGAGCTTATTGATCCTGATTTTTTGGGCTATCGATCCGCTCTACCGGCTGATGGCGCTAGGGGTTACCACTGGCCTGCTGTTGTTCTTAGCCATCGTTGGCACTACCTGGACGTTGGTCAAGGTTCAGCGCACTACGCTATTGGGAGACACGCGTAAACAACTGGCCATCGACCACACCGAGTTGGAAGGGGAGCCATGAGCTGCCGCCACGACCTGAAACGTGAAAAAAAGAACCTGATTCGGCAGATCCAGCAACAGCGGCTGGATCTGGCCGAGAGCAAAACCAGGTGGTTGGAAAAAACCGCACGTATTGACCGTAGCTGGAAAATGGTGTTTGGCTTGCGTCGTTACCTGGTACTCGGCTCCGGCGCCATGGCGCTATATGGCATCCGTCACCCCAGCAAGTTGATACGCTGGTCGCGCCGTGCCTTTGGTGCGTGGGGTGCTATCCGATTGTTTAAAAAGACTTTTGCTGCCAAATAGTACTTTGTTTTCATTTGATCCTCCCCTTGCAGCGCCCTCGTTTTGCTGAAGCTAAGCTTTGCTACCGTTGAGTGCTGAGTCACCTGTGGGGCAAACCATTTTTATTGTTATAGTCGCGCTTCTGTCACTTACCGCCTCAGCCAGGATAAAGTCTCTTTCTGGCTGGAGGTGATTGCTGGCATGGCCTCACGCTGCGATATCATCTGAATTGAACTCAATATGGATTTGGTCATAAGGTAGCACTATTTTTTTGCTGTCCTTATCTAAAGTTACGCTGTTCAGCAGCAAATAGGCATCATGATAAACGCTGCGGAAATCACAATGTTTATCAGAATGGCTATATCTTGTTACCTGGTGCGCCGTAAAGCCCCGTCCTCCATGGCCAGGATATAAGGCGCGGTTTTCCGACTAACTGGGTGTTTGCTGCTGCTCAATGTATTGCCGTATGATCGATATCGGCGCCCCACCGCAACTACTTGCAAAATAACTCGGTGTCCACAGAACACCTTTGTAGTAATAGCGCTGGGCTATATCGGGGCGGTCACGGCGAAGCAGTCTGCTAGAGACGCCTTTAAGACTGTTGACTAAGTTTGATATTGCCAGCTTTGGCGGGTAGTTAATCAGCAAATGCACGTGATCGCATTCACCATCCATCTCGACCAGCTCAACATCAAAGTCAGCACATACGCTAGAAAAGTAGCAGCGCAGCTTTTCTATGGCATCCTGATCAAATATTTTTCGTCGATACTTGGCAATGAATACCAAGTGAATATGCATCAGGAAAATGCAGTGTCTTCCTCGGCGAATATCGGTTTCTTTTATCATAGACCAAAGTATAATAGTAATAATGAAACGACTTCAAGCCTTCAAATTTCAGTTAAGACCAAATGGTCAGCAGGAGCGCGATATGCGGCGCTTCGCAGGGGCTTGTCGCTTCGTTTTTAACCGTGCGCTTGCACTTCATAATGAGAACCATGAGGCGGGAAATAAATTTATTCCCTATACGAAAATGACTTCATGACTCATTGATTGGAAATCCGATCGGCGTTGTTGAATAAATCGGATTTGGAATAAAGAGTCCTTGAATGGGCAGCTTTCAGGCAAGGCGTACACTTTCTGGCATACCGGCGAGCGGCATCTTGTTTAATGCACAGATTTACTCTTTACCTCGCTGTTGCCGCTATCGAACGTCGGTGGTAGCCTGTGATACTTTTCCACCGTGTGTTGTCTCCGGTAACGCGCTGGTTCACCACCGATTGATTTCGCTCTGCATAGTCTGCCGACCAATAACGGGCTCCGCTGCTGGGCGGTATTAACGCCTTGAGCTTCTTGCCCCTTAACTCATCATCACACACTCGCGTATCCTAAGCCCGATCCGCCGAGGCGACTTTGATTTTACGGTACCTCTGGCGGATGAGACCTGGGAAGGCTGCGGTATCGGTGACATTGCTCAAGGAAAGGTCAGCACAGATGACCTCATGTGTTTCTGTATCTACGGCCAAATGCAGTTTTCGCCAGATCCGCCGTTTTTCCTGACCGTGTTTTTTTACCTTCCACTCCCCTTCACCCAACACGTTGAGCCCGCTAGAGTCGATAACGAGGTGCGCAATTTCACCCGGAGTTGGGGTTTTAAACGGGAAACGGGACATGGCCGGACTTCCCCCACTTACTGATGCAGGTGTCGTCCGGGCAGTTCAACGGCACTTTGATCAGTGTGACAATGGAGTCGCCGAAGCCCTGGAGGGCGTGAAGTGTCAGGCCGAAAATCCGTTTCAGCATCAATACGCTGGTGATTGCCATATCGGAATAATGTGGTGGGCGACCACGCAGAGAAGTTTTTACCTCGCAGTACCAGGCGTGAAGTGCCGTTTCATCCCCCCAGCAAGTGAGTGAACCCCGAGTGATAAGGGCGTTGTTGTAAGCCTTCCAGTTGGTGATGTTGAACTTTTGCTAGGCCACGGAATGTCGCTATGTTGACAGAAGGAGAGTGATCTGATCCTCGTGCCGGCCAAATGTTCGATTTATTTAACAACGCCAGTACGCGCCTGCGGTACAGCATGCGCTAGATTGAAGAAGAGTTGTGTAAGTAGCAGCATGGAAAAAAGTATAAGAATTAAGCGCATGTCAACATCACCAACTTTAACTTTAAACGGATACTGAAGGCTGACAGTATTCCCGAATTTTTCCATATAAAATAGCGAAGAAATTATAAATAGTGATCCATATTTTGAGAAAAAGTTAACGGCATATTTTTTTATTTAAAATCAATTAATTATTTTTTTAAAAACACGAACAGAATTTTTTAGGTTAATTAAACACCGACTGAGGGGGAAATTATAGGTTAAATGGTCGGATTAAAAATGTTATTCTGAATCCATATTTTAACCCGGAATGGTGTTTGCTGGTAAGACGCGATCAGTAGCGGGTGATGCACTTGTAAAAGAAAGCATCTCTTATGACTACTACAGCCGTTAAAACAGCCCACATGATGCATGTGGTCGCCATGAGATGTCGATTGAGGAAACAAATAATGACAACAATGACGACGATTGAAAAAATTCAGCACCAGATCGCTGAAAACCACATTTTGCTGTACATGAAAGGCTCACCAAAATTGCCAAACTGCGGTTTCTCTGCGCAGGCTGTTCAGGCGCTGTCTGCCTGCGGCGAGCGCTTTGCTTACATGGATATTTTGCAGAACCCGGACATTCGTGTGCAACTGCCTAAGTACGCTAATTGGCCGACTTTCCCACAACTGTGGGTAGACGGTGAATTAATTGGTGGTTGCGATATCATCATCGAAATGTATCAGCGTGGCGAACTGCAACAGCTTATCAAAGAAACAGCAGAGAAATACAGCGCGCAGCAATACTCGCAGCTTTAATTGGCACGAGGTTTTTGTACAGCGATGTATGAGGTCGGGCGGTGCCAATGCAGACTGAGCCGCCCGATTACTCCCGATTATTGCTTAGCTGCCAAGATCGCCGAGGGTTAGTGGCCAGCCACTTAGACGTTTCCATCGGTTAACTAGTTCGCAGAACAGTAAGGCGGTCTGCTCAGTGTCGTACAATGCTGAATGCGCCTGGCTACTGTCAAACGGCATACCAGCAGCGGTACAGGCTTTCGCCAGCACCGTCTGTCCTAGCACCAGCCCGCTCAGCGCCGCAGTATCGAATGTGGCAAAGGGGTGGAACGGATTGCGCTTCAGGCTGGCGCGCTCTGCAGCAGCCATCAGGAAACTGTGATCAAAGTTGGCGTTGTGCGCCACAATGATTGCCCGGTTGCAGCCGCGACGCTTGATGCCAGCACGAACCGTTTTAAAAATGGCGTGTAGCGCATCATATTCACTGACCGCGCCACGCAGCGGGTTGTGCGGATCAATGCCATTGAATGCCAGTGCCTCTGGTTGCAGGTTAGCCCCTTCAAAAGGCTCGACATGAAAGTGCAGGGTTTCATCCTGCTGCAACCACCCCCCATCATCCATTTTCAACGTAACGGCGGCAATCTCTAGTAATGCATCGGTTTTTGCATTAAAACCGGCAGTTTCTACATCTATAACTACGGGATAAAATCCACGAAAGCGGCCACTAAGGGCGTTAAGGTCACTTTTTTCGGCCATCAGTTTCTTATCTTCATCGGATGCAGCACGCATTATGGCAAATTTTTCCGCCGGTTGCAGGCGCTTATCACCTAGGTAAAAAAATGAAAGCTGCCATTGCGCTCTGGATAAGTGTTATTTACCAAGGCCGTCACTGGCATGTTTATTCTCGATGAGTTCGATTTTATAGCCATCTGGATCTTCGATAAAAGCGATGACGGTGGTGCAACCTTTGACTGGGCCGACTTCACGGATTATCTTGCCGCCGACGCTACACAAGTGGTCACATGTGGCCGCGACATCGTCGACGCCCAGCCCCAGATGCCCGAACGCAGTACCCATTTCGTAACTGTCTACGTCCCAGTTATAAGTCAGTTCAATTACTGTACCTGCGCTTTCATCACTGTACCCGACAAACGCAAGCGAGTATTTATATTCTGGATTCTCACTGGTAAGCAGCAGACGCATTCCAAGCACCTTGGTATATAAGTCGATCGCGCGTTGCAGATCACCGACGCGCAGCTCTGTTGCAACATTGCCCCAGATTCAGCTTTCTGCACCGGGGCGACATTTGAGTGGAGTAGGCTGCCCGTCAATAGGCAAACGAAGACCCAAATTTGCTTCATTACTGCTGCTGCATTCCTAAAAAATGAGTTCCGGCGGCCTGTTGATGGTTGCCTTGTTCAAACTGCTGCTCTGAATGCAACGGCGTTGCAGCTCATAATCCTGCAACATTGCGTTAATACGTTTGCGCTGTTCCTGCACCTGCTGCTGTTGGCGACTGCCGATGGAAAAACTGTCAGCCGACACATCCAGGCTAACCGGTGACGCCTGCCCAATGATCGGCAATGTGTTAAACGCCGGTGATTCGGCTACCTCCAGTTGATTGTCCGACTGGTTGTGATGTTGTACGCCAAAAATCACCGCCAGCGAAACACAGGCCGCCATAACAGCCTGAGCAATCTGACTCACCCAGGGGCGCACTTTTTTTCAGAATGGTATTTTCTGCCAGATGTGAGATTACGGCTGAGATTCCACGATTAGAGAAGAAACACCCACTGTGGGTCCTTTCTCAAGTGAAGCAGCAACACGATCGGCGATATCAAGATGTATGAATGCTTGTCCGACATCCCCCCGTAGTGTGTAACGTATTAGGTGATAGCTCTGCCAGCTTTGTTGGAGCACCCGATCTTGCAATAGTGAACTCAACAGTTCGCTATCGAACAACTCCCCATCGATCAAAGCGGAAAGCTTTTCTTTCTGCATGCCTAAATACCATTCCTGTGCCCGCCATTGCTAACGCTGGGTTTGCGGTTGGATTTTATTATCGATAACTTCGCGTGCACGGAAAATACGCGAACGTACGGTTCCGATCGGGCATTCTATGATGGCAGCAATCTCTTCATAGCTTAGGCCATCAAACTCCCGCAAAGTAATCACCATACGAAGCTCCTCAGGGAGAGACTCAATGGTACGGAAAACTATCTGCCTTAGCTCTTCTGACAACATTAAATTCTCAGGGTTCGAAATTTCTTTCAGTGCCCCTGCGCTTTCGTAATTTTCCGCATAATTGACATCCACATCACTGGATGGCGGGCGACGTCTCTGCGCAACCAGATAATTCTTTGCTGTATTCACAGCGATTCGATACAACCAAGTATAAAAAGCGCTATCGCCCCGGAATGACTCCAGTGCACGATAGGCCTTAATAAAGGATTCCTGCACCACATCAGGTATGTCGCCCTGCTGCACATAGCGAGAAACGATACTCGCCACCTTATGCTGGTAACGCACTACCAGTAAGTTAAACGATTTCTGATCACCCTTTTGGATCCGCTCTATCAGAACTTGATCCGTTAACTGCTCGCTCATCCGAGGTAAATTCTCCCAAAATTTATCTCCCTGCGTGAAATTGTACTGCCAGCCATACATTATTTTTCTGAGCAAGCATTCGGTTGAAGGTCATATAGAACATGAATTCCATATCACCATAGTTCTTTCTATCAATGTCGTTCCATTCATGGCTTTTGCCCGGGCAATTAGGCTAACATGAATTTCACTCTTTTTCTGCACCAACCATCATCTTAACATATCAGCGATGTACTGATTGTTGGTAGCAGCGCTGAGGGCCTGTCACTGGCCCTGCGTTTAGCACAGTATTGCAAAGTTACCCTACTCAGCAAGGGGCCACTCAGCGAAGGGGCCACATTTAATGCCCAAGGCGGGATCGCCGCAGTTTATGATGAAACGGACAGCATTGCCTCACACATTAATGACACTTTGATTGCCGGAGCCGGCCTGTGCGACAAAGAAGCCGTTGAGTTTATCACTGGCAACGCGCGCCATTGCGTGCAGTGGCTGATCGATCAAGGCGTGTTGTTCGATACTGAGGTCAATCCCAAAGGTGAAGAACATTATTATCTGACGCGCGAGGGAGGGCACAGCCACCGCTGCATTCTGCCGATGCTACTGGTAAGGAAGCAGAGACCACACTAGTGGGGAAAGCAAGCACCAATTCTAATATTTGTGTGATGGAGCGCCGCAATGCAGTCGATCTGATCATCTCGAACAAAATCGGCCTACCAGGCACCCGCAGGGTAGTCGGTGCCTATGTCTGGAACCGCGAGCGGGAATAGGTAGAAACCTACCGTGCCAGAACGGTGGTACTGGCCACTGGCGGCGCAGCCAAAGTGTATCAATACACCACGAACCCGGATATCTCCTCAGGCGATGGCATAGCCATGGCTTGGCGCGCCAGTTGCCGAGTCGCCAACCTCGAATTTAACCAATGCCACCCGACCTGCTTGTTCTATCCGCAGGCGCGCAACTTCTTACTGACTGAGGCGCTGCGCGGTGAAGGCGCTTACCTCAAGCGGCCAGACTGTAGCCACTGTATGCTAGACTTCGATCCGCTCCGCGCGACATCGTAGCCCGTGCTGTCGACCATGAAATAAAGCGACTAGGCGAGATTGCATGTGCCTCGACATAAGCCACAAGCCAGCGGAATTCATTATCTAGCATTTCCCGATGATCCATGAAAAGTTGCTGGCGCTGGGATTCGATTTGACGCAGCAGCCGATCCCGATCGTGCCAGCTGCACACTACACCTGTGGCGGTGTGATAGTCGATTAACATGGCCGCACCGATCTAGACGGGTTGTATGCTATCTGTGAGGTCAGCTACACCGGCCTGCACGGAGCCAACCGCATGGCTTCGAACTAATTGTTGGAGTGTCTGGTGCACCACCAAACGGCTGGAACGCGCGCTGCGACGCATCAATACCCTGCAACCAGAAATCGACGAGTACTATGCCAACTTCCGTATCTCAAACGACTTGCTCGAACTGCGTAACCTGGTGCAGGTAGCAGCACTGATCGTGCGCTGCGCTATGGCGCGCAAGGAGAGCCGGGGCCTGCACTATACGCTGGATTACCCAGAGCGGCGACCGGAGGCATTACCAACCGTCCTGCATCCCTGAATGAATGTCGAGGGAGTACCATAACAGTGTTCTTTTTAAACTCAATAAAATAGGTAAAATTCGGTAATCAGCCAACGGAAGTCCTCGATATAGCTGCCGTCGGTCAGTTTCATGGCCAGCGCTTGCTCTTGAGGCAGCATTGGCCATCGTGTCAGCGCCAACAGCACCCTGTGTAGCGACGTATCGACGCGATCACTGACGTTCAGCTTTTTTGCGGTATTCCAGCCACGCTAATGCGCCTGACTTTCAAAGGCTGTGCCAATGTTATAGGGCAACACCACGCAGAAAATGCCCTGCGCATTAATCAACTGTTAGGCACACTTGAGCAGCGTGGCGTGAGTCAAGGTCTCTGTGCAACGCGCGTTATGGCGCGCTTGATCACGGCAGGCCTACAGCCGGTTCCAAATAAGGCGGATTGCTGACGAGTCAGATCATATTGCGCGGCGTGATGTTCGGCGTAATAATAAATATCCTGCGCGTAAACCTTAATGCGCTGCGGCCAAGGGGATTTCTGCACATTATCATCGCGCGCCTGCTCGGCAGCGACTTCGTCCAGTTCCACCGCATCGATCATCACCTCAGCAGCTGAACGCTGCGCCAGCATCAACGCAATCAGTCCGCTGCCGCTACCGATGTCCAGCACCCGCTGCGCCTGTGCCAGCGGTGCCCAAGCACCAAGCAACACGCCATCAGTACCCACTTAGCGATCGTTAGCAACAAAGAATTGCTTAAAAGTAAAACCGCCACAGCGCGGGGTAAAATTTGCTTTCGACTGATTGCTCATAATAACCACCTAGATAGAAAACTGACGTAGCATAAGGCAACCTGATTTATGGGAAAAGAGTTGCTTTCCGCTTAATAGGTGAAGAACACAGCCAACCCGTCTATAATTGGCACCCCAAGTAGAGGTAGACTATGACAGTAACCCATTTTTCCGAACTCGAACTCGATGAACGCCTGATCCTCGCACTGCATGATAAAGGCTACGATCGCCCCACTGCTATCCAAACTGAAGCGATCCCACGCGCGATGAACGGGCACGACGTATTAGGCTCGGCTCCGACCGGCACCGGCAAAACCGCCGCATTTTTGCTGCCCGTTTTGCAGCATCTGCTGGATTTTCCGCGTAAGAAGTCTGGCCCACCACGCGTTCTGATCCTTACCCCGACACGTGAGTTAGCAATGCAAGTGGCCGATCAAGCGCGTGAATTGGCGGCACATACCTCGTTGGATATCGCCACCATCACCGGCGGCGTAGCCTATATGAACCACGCAGAAGTGTTCAGCGAAAACCAAGATATGGTGGTCGCTACTACTGGCCGTCTACTGCAATATATCAAAGAAGAGAACTTCGATTGCCGCGCGGTGGAAACCCTGATCCTCGACGAAGCAGACTGCATGCTCGACATGGGCTTTGCACAGGACATCGAAATCATCTCTGCCGAAACCCGCTGGCGCAACCAGACGTTGCTGTTCTCCGCCACGCTGGAAGGCGAGGCGATCCATGAATTCGCTGAACGCATTCTGAAAGAGCCGGTGAAAGTGGAAGCTGATCCTTCGCGTCGCGAACGCAAAAAAATCCTGCAATGGTACTACCGCGCCGATGACGTGCAGCACAAAACAGCGCTGCTGGTGCACCTGCTGAAGCAGCCGGACGTGCAAAAATCAGTGATCTTCGTGCGCAAGCGCGAGCGAGTGCATGAGCTGGCCATCTGGCTGCGTGAAGCAGGCATCAATACCTGCTACCTCGAAGGCGAAATGGTGCAAGCCAAGCGCAACGAAGCGGTAAAACGCATGATGGACGGCAGGATTGATGTGCTGGTCGCCACCGATGTCGCCGCACGTGGTCTGGATATCATTGACATTACTCACGTATTTAATTTCGACATGCCGCGCACCGCCGACACCTACCTGCACCGCATTGGCCGCACCGGCCGTGCCGGGCGCAAAGGCACCGCCATTTCACTGGTTGAGGCACACGACCACCTGCTATTGGGCAAAGTGGGTCGTTACCTAAATGAACCATTGAAGCCACGGGTGATCGACGAACTGCGGCCAAAAACCAAAGTGCCAAACGAGAAAAGCAACGGTAAACCTTCAAAGAAAGTGCTGGCCAAACGTATGCAAGACAAAGCGAAAAACAAAGAAAAAGCTAAGGTGAAAGTGCGACATCGCGATACCAAAAATATCGGCAAACGCCGCCAAGCCAAGGCTAAACGTGAAAAAAACGCGGAATAACGCCAGCCTGGCGTTCAGTGTACTACCGAACCAAGGCCGTGCTAGTCATCAAATATATCGTCCTATTTTTATGCGCTTCTTTATGGTATTAACGGCTATGCGTGGTGCGTAAGCCCTTTCGTTTAGCAGCTAAATGGCTACTGTAGTTGTCAGCAGGATTCGTAACTCGGGCGATTGTCTTTGCGCAGAATATGTTTCAGACCCGATCCCCTGATTGCCGCCAATAAAAAAGGGACCAAAACTTGCTCGCTGACTATTCAGTAACCAGAAAGAATTCACCAGCGCCTGGTCTTTGGCTTTGGTAATTTGAATATCAGTAATCATTTTGTTGCTGCCATACCAGGTCGAAAATTTTACTTCATGAGAAAACCCAATTCTGGTTTCAACCAGGTGGCAAGACAATTGTTGCCTTATCGTCTTGTATAACGGCATGGCCAGATCAATTCTTTGATTAATATAAATTTCTTCTTGTCAGATACTGTAGATATAGGAACATGTTTATGTTTTATATCAATTTCCCTGACCAGCCTTTAGCAATTTTTTTGTAAATTATCAAAAATAATTGCATGACGTAGACCAGAAGAAAACAAAAAGTGGGTTTTGCCATGTTAAACGACAGGGTAAGCTATAGCCAATGAATTACTAACGAAAACAAAGGAAAGCGTTTATGTCCACCTCCCTCACCTGGCATGACGTTATCGGCAAAGAAAAAGAGCAGCCCTATTTTGTTGAAACACTCGCCTTTGTTGCCGCTGAACGTCGGGCTGGTAAAACTATTTATCCACCGCAGAGAGATGTATTCAACGCTTTCCGTTTCACCGACCTGGCGGACGTCAAAGTGGTTATCCTCGGGCAGGATCCCTATCATGGCCCCAATCAAGCCCACGGCTTGTCTTTCTCCGTGCGCCCCGGCGTTCCTGCACCGCCTTCACTGATGAATATGTACAAGGAACTGGCAACCGATATTCCTGGTCTTGAACACCCAAACCACGGTTACCTACAGAGCTGGGCCGAACAAGGCGTGTTATTGCTCAACACAGTGCTGACCGTCGAAGGTGGCCGAGCGCATTCGCACGCCAATTTGGGCTGGGAAACTTTCACCGATAAAGTGATCGCTGCGCTAAACGAGAACTGTAGTGGCGTGGTGTTCCTGCTGTGGGGATCGCATTCGCAGAAGAAAGGCAACTTTATTGACCGCAAACGCCATCATGTGCTGAAAGCGCCACATCCGTCGCCGCTCTCCGCTCACCGTGGCTTCTTCGGTTGCCGCCACTTCTCACAAACCAATCAACTGCTGAAGCAACAGGGCTTGCAGCCGCTCGACTGGTTACCGCGTGCATAAAAATCCGGAAGCGAGGAACGCTTCCGGATCTGTACATAGCCCCACGAGATGGATTCAATGATTCCTAAACTTACGGGTATGTACCTAAGGTGAATTTTTCACCACACCAGCGCGCTTATGCTTTAGCTTTAGAAACCGCAACCATAGCGGGGCGCAGCAATCTGCCATTCAGCGTATAGCCTTTCTGCATCACCATCATCACATGGTTCGGCTGGTGATCGGCGGATTCAGTCAGGCTCATTGCCTGATGCACATCCGGGTTAAAGGGCACGTCGATATCACTGACGATCTCAATGCCGTACTTGTGCACCACATCCTGTAAGGACTTTAGCGTCAGTTCGATGCCTTCGATCATCGCGGTCAACTCAGGATTATTCTTATCAGCCAGTTCTAATGCAAGCTCCAGATTATCGAGCACTGGCAGCAAGTCACCAGAGAATTTCTCCAATGCGAATTTGTGCGCTTTTTCAATATCCAGCTCAGTACGCCGACGCACGTTCTCCATTTCAGCTTTGGCGCGCAGCAGGCTATCACGTCCATCACGTTCATTTTGCTGAGCTTCAAGTAACCGAGCCTCCAGCTCGGTAATACGCGCATCACGCAAATCAACGTCCTCCGCCGCCTCTGGTAGCACATCCTCGTATCGGGCCTGCTGTTCCATTTCTTCTGAGACTTGCTTGTTTGGCGCCTTTTGTTCTCTACTACTCATGAAATATCTCCGCATTTTAGCATTAATCCCGCAAACTTGGCTTATTATGGGGATCAAAAATGGGGTTTCAAGTCAATCGGTCATAATGCGGGGCATAAACTGGCTCCAGCGAGGAACATCATAACAATGAATAAAAAATTCACTTGTATCGGTATTGTTAGTCACCCGCGTCACCCTTCGGCACTAGCAACGCATGAGATGCTGTACCACTGGCTGATCGCTCGTGGCTATTGCGTGATGATTGAACGGCAAATCGCTCAGGACTTGCGGCTGAAAGACGCCATTACCGGCAGTCTGGCCGATATCGGTCAACGGGCTGATTTAGCGGTGGTAGTAGGCGGTGATGGCAACATGCTCGGTGCCGCACGTGTACTGGCGCATCATGACATCAAAGTGATCGGAGTGAATCGCGGCAACCTTGGTTTCCTCACCGACCTCGATCCCGATAATGCATTACAACAGTTGGCGGATGTGTTGGAAGGCGAATACATCGATGAACAGCGCTTCTTGCTGGAAACCAATGTGCATAAGGAACAGCAGCAGTGCCGTATCAGCACCGCCATCAACGAAGTTATATTGCACCCCGGTAAAGTAGCGTACATGATCGAGTTTGAGGTTTATATTGACGACCGCTTTGCTTTCTCCCAGCGCTCCGATGGTCTAATCATCGCTACCCCGACCGGTTCCACGGCCTATTCGCTCTCAGCCGGCGGGCCAATCCTCACTCCATCTCTAGAGGCCATCGTGCTCGTGCCTATGTTCCCGCACACCCTCTCCGCCCGCCCGCTTGTGATCAACAGCGACAGCACCATCCGGCTGAAGTTTTCTCAGATGGGCAACGATCTTGAAATCAGTTGCGACAGCCAAATCTCCCTGCCTATTCAAGAAGGCGAAGAAGTATTGATACGCCGCAGTAATTTTCACCTTAATCTTATTCATCCGAAGGACTACAGCTATTTCAACACGTTAAGCTCAAAACTGGGCTGGTCAAAAAAATTGTTCTAACAATCTCCTCAACCACTTTACTGTATATAAAATCAGTATATACTGTACTAAACTACAGGGTTTATCCATACACAGGAAGGTACTTATACAGGCGCAATTGACCAGCAGCAACCTTGCGATCGTTCGTGAGTTAGAAATTGATCTTCAACCAGGCATTACAGCGATTACCGGTGGAACCGGAGCTTGCAAATCCATTGCCATTGACGCGTTGGGTCTGTGCCTCGGTAACCGCGCCGATGGCAACGTAGTGCGCCTGGGACCCACCCGCGCCGACATCTGTGCCCGCTTCTCACTGGCGGATACCCCTTCAGCGCGTATATGACTAGAGCAGAACCAGCTCGACGACAGCAACGAATGTCTGCTACGCCGCGTTATCAACACTGATAGACGCTCGCGCGGCTTTATCAACGGCACCGCCGTACCCCTATTGCAATTACGCAAGCTGGGCCAACGTCTGATTCAAATCCATGGTCAACACGCCCATCAGTTGCTGCTCAAGCCCGACCATCAGAAAGAACTGCTCGATGCTTATGCCGATGAACCTGCCTTGCTGGCGGAAATGCGCTAAGCCTACCAACGCTGGCACCAAAGCTGCCGCGAGTTGACACACTTTCAGCAACAATCCTCCGAACGCAAAGGTCGCATACAGTTACTTCAGTACCAGTTGAGAGAGCTAAACAAATTTGCGCCACAGGCCGGGGAGTTTGAGCAAACCGAGGCCGAATACAAAAGCCTAGCCAACAGCAGCCAGCGGCTGACCATCAGCCAGCAAGCCCTGTTTATGTTTGCTAAAGATGAAAAGCACAATATACTTAGCTAACTTTACAGAGCCAAACACCTGTTGACTGATCTGGGCGCGATGGACAAAAAACTTAGCGGCCTGCTGGAGATGCTCGAAGAAGCCTCTATTCAGATCACCGAAGCCAGCGATGATCTACGCCATTACGTTGATTATATGGATCTGGACCCCAACCGTCTGCACGAACTGGAGCAACACCTATCACGACAGATCAACCTCGTACGCAAGTACCATGTGATACCGGAAGAGCTACTACAACTGCATCAGCAGTTACAGGACGAAAAACAGCTTCTGTCACAGCAGGAACATGATCATGAGCATCTCAGCAAGGCGGTCACTTTACACCATTAGCAGGTACTGAACCTGGCGAAAAACTGCACCTGAAACGTCTACAGCATGCGGCTGAACTTATGCAGGCACTTTCCATGCCGCACGGCAAATTCAGTATCGACATGCGTTTCGAGCCGAAGAACCTGAACGCCGAAGGTGCCAGCCACACCGAGTTTTATGTTTCCACCAATCCGGGCCAACCGCTACAATCATTGACAAAAGTGGCTTCCGGCGGTGAACTATCACGCATTGCACTCGCCATCCAGGTAATCACCGCTCATAATATGGAAACCCCAGCGTTGATTTTCGACGAAGTAGACGTGGGCATCAGTTGACCAACCGCAGCAATTGTCGGCCGCCTGCTACGTCAACTGGGCGAATCCACTCAGGTAATGTGCGTGACGCACCTGCCGCAAGTAGCGGGATGCGGACATCAGCACCTGTTTGTCAGCAAACAGACTGACGGCACAGAAACCGAAATACAGATTGCACTACTGGATAAACGCGCCCGTTTACAAGAATTGGCGCGTTTGCTCGGCGGCAGTGAAATCACCCGAAATACCTTGGCAAATGCAAAAGAATTGCTTGCCGCATAAATCTGACGTTGCCGCTATTTACCTAATAGATTTAAAAGCGGCAAGTGAACGCAACCCTACAATAATTCGAGCCTATCCAGTGGGTGCACACTTTTGCAGCCAGTTTGCATACGGGCAGCGCGCAACCACCATAACGAACATGGAGTACGTGAGGAGAGTGGGCACTGCGTAGATCCAAGATCTAAAATGGCAAATAGAATAGCCTAATGGGATAGGCTCTTAGTTAACCAAGCGCCTAGAATAGGAGCGGGAAGCCAACGTGGTAGCCATATAAAAGATGAAAGGTATAAAGGGTTTCTCATTGCAGCAAGGTCTATTATCATCGGCACACCATGCCCTTAAGGAATGTGATTACTATGCGCTGTAAAACGCTGACTGCCGCTGCTGTGGTTCTTGTGATGCTGTCTGCTGGCTGTTCTACTTTTGAGAAAGTGGCTTATCGGCATGACATCAACCAGGGGAACTACCTAACACCGACCGATGTGGCAAAAATTCAAAAAGGTATGACCCAGCAGCAGGTCGCTTACACATTGGGTACTCCAATGCTACAAGACCTATTCGGGACTCAAACGTGGTTCTATGTATTCCGCCAACAACCTGGTCATGAAGGTATTACTCAGCAAACTCTGACGTTGACCTTCAACAGCGTGGGCGTATTGACAGATATTCAGAAGCGTTGTTGAATAAATCGAACATTTGGCCGGCACGCGGATCCGATCACTCTCCTTCTGTCAACATAGCGATATTCCGTGGCCCAGCAAAAGTTCAACATCACCAACTGGAAGGCTTACAACAACGCCCTTATCACTCTTTCTCGGTGGATGAAACGGCACTTCACGCTTGGTACTGCGAGGCAAAACCTTCTCGGCGTGGTCGCCGACCACATTATTCCGATATGGCAATCACCAGCGTATTGATGCTGAAACGGATTTTCGGCCTGACACTTCGCGCTTCGTCGACTCCATTGTCACACTGATTAAAGTGCCGTTGAACTGCCCGGACGACACCTGCATCAGTAAGCGGGAAAAGTCCGGCCATGTCCCGTTTAAAACCCCAACGCTGGGTGAAATTGCGCACCTCGTTATCGACTCTAGCGGGCTCAACGTGTTGGGTGAAGGGGAGTGTAAGGTAAAAAAACACGGTCAGGAAAAACGGCGGATCTGGCGAAAACTGCATTTGGCCGTAGATACAGAAATACATGAGGTCATCTGTGCTGACTTTTCCTTGAGCAATGTCACCGATACCGAAGCCTTCCCAGGTCTCATCCGTCAGAGGTACCGTAAAATCAAAGTCGCCTCGGCGGATCGGGCTTAGGATATGCGAGTGTGTGATGATGAGTTAAGGCGCAAGAAGCTCAGGGCGTTAATACCGCCTAGAAGCGGAGCCCGTTATTGGCTGATAATACTATGCAGAGCGAAATCAAGCGGTGGCGAACCAACGCGTTACCGGAGACAACACACGGTGGAAAAGTATCACAGGCTACCACCGACGTTCGATAGCGGCAACAGCGAGGTACAGAGTAAAACAGCTATTTGTTGGTCACCTGTCGCTGCGAGATTATCATGGGCAAGTTGCAGAGGCGCTGGCCATGATCTGTGCATTAAACAAGATGCCGCTCGCCGGTATGCCAGAAATATGCCCATTCAGGGGACTCTTTATTCCAAATCCGATTTATTCAACAAAGCCCCGCATACCTGAAATACCAGTTTTTCTTGCCACCCTTTGAGGGGGGTGCGATTCGCAGAATCAAGCAATCACCGTAAAACAAGTTGATTTATTTGTCTGAAGGTTTGGTGCTTTTGATTTCAGTATCCGTGAGTTTTTTGCGAGTTATGCCATTTTGGGACCCTCAAGTTTTGGACCTTTTGTGTTGGGTCCCCAAATCGGTGCCATAACAAGTAGCTTCTAGCAATTCTCGGTAGACTACTATAGACGTAAAAAAGACCGATAGGCTGGTTCCATGTGGGCTTAGTAGACTTCACTGAACTTCAATACATCATAAAGTGGTGGAGCTGGGGGGATTTGAACCCCCGTCCGAAATTACTACACCGTCGGCACTACATGCTTAGTCCAATCATTACATTCGCCTGTGAGCTGCGGATGGACACGCTACTCACAAACTAGCCTGATTGCATTTAACGCTTCAGCCCCAGGCAGGACATTCACGCGATCTCTTTTAGGTTTGACCTCTCTTGATCCCCGTCCTAAGAGCGGAGGCTAGGGAGAAAGGGGCTCTGAGCAGGTTATTAAGCTGCTAGTGCGTATTTTTCGTCGTTTGCGACTATTTTTCACGGCTTTTTACGAGGCCAACCGCCCCTCGGCATGCTCCTAGGGCTTCGCAAATCCCGTCGAATCCAGAATCAGCCCCAATTAACTTTACGCAGTGTACCAGAAGCTTAGCCCGTTAAGCCAGAGGCTTAACGGTTGGCATTTTTCATGATACGGGCTTTCGCCTTCTGCCATTCACGATCTTTGATGTCATCACGCTTATCGTGTTCTTTCTTGCCTTTGGCTATGCCAATTTTGACTTTGCACCAGGCATTTTTCCAATACATGGAAAGTGCGACAACAGTATAGCCTTCGCGATTTACACGGCCAATCAGAGAGTCCAAATCGCGCTTGTTAAGCAGTAGTTTGCGGGTACGTATCGGATCGCATATTACATGCGATGAAGCGACGCTGAGTGGCGTTAGGGTGGCACCAAACAAATAGGCTTCACCATCACGAAATGTTACGTAACTGTCGCTGAGGTTGGATTTACCGGCACGCAGGGATTTTACTTCCCATCCTTTCAGCGATAGGCCAGCTTCGATCTCTTCTTCAATGAAATATTCGAAACGCGCTCGCTTGTTTTGTGCAATGGTGGCAAAACCGGGTTTGTGTGCTTTTTTCTTTGTCATATTGTATTCATTATACTGGATGTGCTAGCGAAAGAAATCCTTTACCGTTCAGCACCCGCGTAATTTTCGCATTTTTGATCTATCTATGTGCATTGCAGATTTTTGTTTGCAGATAGATAAATGGTATTATCCGCATGTTTTGTGTCTTACAGGAAATGATATGCCCCAGATAAATCGGAATGCGTTAGTGCCATTCAGCACCGAGCAGATGTATCAGTTGGTTAACGATGTTGATTCTTACCCCGATTTTCTGCCATATTGTATTGGTAGCCGGGTGATAAACGCGTCCAATAACGAAATGACCGCAGCAGTAGATGTCGCCAAAGCGGGTATCAGTAAAACCTTTACCACACGTAATATGCTGCTGGATAACCAGAGCATCAATATGCAGTTGGTTGATGGCCCGTTCCGCAAGCTGATGGGTGGCTGGCAGTTTACGCCGTTGAGTGCGGAAGCCTGCAAAGTAGAGCTGCACCTGGATTTTGAGTTCACCAACACACTGATTGAGCTGGCATTCGGCAATTTTTTCAAAGAGATGGCAGGTAGTATGGTGCAAGCTTTCACCCAACGAGCGAAACAGGTTTACAGTGTCTGAGATCCATGTCGAGGTAGTTTACGCCTTGCCGGAACGTCAGTATCTTCGTAAGGTGAGGCTGGCTGCGGGCAGCAACGTTGAGCAGGCGATTCAGGACTCCGGCTTGCTGGGGCTGCGCCGGGATATCGATCTGCAAAGCAATAAGCTGGGAATATACAGCCATCCGGCCAAGCTGGGCGATCTGCTGAATGATGGTGATCGGGTGGAAATTTATCGGCCGCTGATTGCTGATCCCAAAGAACTTCGCCGCCAACGAGCAGAAAAGGCAAGAAAATAAGGCGCTAAATGCGCCTTATTTTTTTATCAGTACAGATGTAACTTCAAATTATGACGGGTAGAGATAGTTTGAAGAACACCATAGTGAGAACACCATGAGCGTTAGTGCGGAGACTCAAAACCCGCAGCAGGCGAACGGCAAAAAGAAGCAACGCCAATTTTGGCTGCTGTTGCTAACGGTTATTTTCATTATTGTTGGGGTAGCTTATTTTATGTACTGTTTCCTGGTGTTTCGTTATTAATAAGGAAATCGATGACGCCTATGTCTCCAGCAAACAGGTACAGATCATGGCTCAGGTATCCGGCAGCGTGAAAAGTATCAATGTCGATAATACCGACTACGTAAAACAAGGTGATGTGCTGTTAACGCTCGATCCGACCGATGCCCAGCAGGCGTTTGAACGTGCCAAAACAGGTCTGGCCAACAGCGTGCATCAAACCCACCAATTGATCATCAACAGTAAGCAGTTTCAGGCCAATATAGCCCTACGAAAATCCGTTCTGAGCAAGGCGGAGAACGATCTGAAGCGCCGTGTCTTATTGGGCAACGTTGATGCCATCGGCCGCGAAGAGTTGCAACACGTTCGCAATGCAGTGGACAGTGCCAAAGCAGCGCTGGACGTGGCGACTGAGCAATACAACGCCAATCAAGCGATGGTGTTGGACACCCCATTGGAGCAGCAACCGGCTATCCTGCAATCCGCCGCGCAGATGCGCGATGCTTGGTTGGCAATGCAACGAACTAAAGTGCTTAGCCCCATAACCGGTTACGTCTCACGCCGTAGCGTACAGATCGGCGCGCAAATCGCCGCGGACGCTACGCTGATGGCGGTAGTACCTACCGATCATATTTGGGTGGATGCCAACTTCAAAGAAACCCAGATCGCTAATCCAACCGGTTACCGTGATCAGCGATGTGTATGGCGACGATGTAATCTACAACGGCAAAGTGGCTGGTATCTATATGGGTACTGGCAGCGTCTTCTCACTGTTGCCAGCACAGAACGCCACCGGTAACTTGATCAAAGTGGTGCAGCACCTGCCGGTACGTATCGAATTAGACGCGAAGCAGATCGCCGATCATCCGCTGCGGATCGGCCTCTCAACGCGAGTGAAAGTTGACACCGCTAATCTAGATGGCCGCGTACTGTCCAATGTAGTGCGCAACAAGCCACGGTACCAAAGCAACGCACTGGCGTTGGATCTGGTAACGGTTAACCAAATGATTGCCAAGGTGATCCATGCGAATGCTGGCCAAGCGTGCGGGAGACCCCCTTGCCACGGAAACCGCTTGAAGGAACCCAGACGGGCGCACTCGCCATGGCGACCTTCATACAGGTGCTGGACTCCACCATTGCCAATGTAGCGATCCCCACCATCGCGGGTAACCTCGGTTCTTCCAACGCTCAGGGCACCTGGGTGATCATCTCGTTTGGCGTAGCGAATGCCATCTCCATTCCAATAACTGGCTGGCGAAACGCATCAGTGAAGTGCGATTGTTCCTCTGGTCCACCACGCTGTTTGTGTTCGCTTCCTGGCTGTGTAGTATTTCTAATAGCCTGGGGATGCTGATTTTCTTCCGCGTGATCCAAGGGTTAATGGCGGGGCCATTGATCCCGTTATCGCAAAGCTTGCTGCTAAACAACTATTCCCCCGCTAAACGGGCAATGGCCTTCGCGTTGTGGTCAATGACGGTAATCATCGCACCGGTATTCGGGCCGATCCTCGGCGGTTACATCAGCGATAACTAGCAGTGGGGTTGGATCTTCTTCATCAACATTCCATTTGGCATCTTTGTGATCATGGCGGCGTTGTCAACGCTGCGCGGCAGGGAAACCAAAAACGCGATCATGCCCATTGATGTCGTCGGCCTGGGGCTGTTGATTGTCGGCATAGGGTCGCTACAGGTCATGCTCGATCAAGGTAAGGATCTGGACTGGTTCAACTCAACCGAGATCATCACCCTCGCCGTGATTGCGGTAGTGGCACTGCTGTTCCTGATAATCTGGGAGCTAACGGACGATCATCCGATAGTGGATTTTTCGCTGTTCAAGTCGCGCAACTTTACCATCGGCTGTCTGTGCAGCAGCCTGGCCTATATGCTGTACTTTGGTACTATCATGTTGTTGCCGCAGTTACTGCAAGAAGTCTATAGTTATACCGCTACCTGGGCGCGGTTGGCCTCTGCACCTGTCGGGCTGATACCGATGTTGCTGTCGCCGGTTATCGGTAAGTTCGGCAACCGGCTGGACATGCGACGGCTAGTGACCTTCAGCTTCATTATGTATGCTGCGTGCTTCTACTGGCGGGCTATACGTTTGAACCGGGAATGGATTTTGGTGCCTCAGCTTAGCCGCAGTTTGTCCAAGGCTTCGCTATCGCCTGCTTCTTTATGCCATTGATCACCATTACGTTGTCTGGCTTATCGGCAGAACGTATGGCGTCGGCATCAAGCCTGTCGAATTTTACCCGTACTCTGGCAGGCTCTATCGGCACTTCGATCACCACCACGTTGTGGACTCAGCGCGAATCTCAGCACCATTCTCAGCTAACGGAGTTTGTGAACCCTTATAACCCACAATCGCAGGAAATATATCTACGGTTGGCACAAATCGGCAAGAGATCACCGCACAGGAGCTTATCATCTCAGCTAATTAAATTTTCTGGCTGTCTGCCGGGGTTTTCATGATCCTGTTGGTACTGGTGTTGCTGGCAAAACCACCATTCAGCCCCGGAAACGCAGAGGGCGGTGGCGTTCACTGAACATCCAAGCAAAACGGGTACCCTGAAGCACCCGCTTTTCATCCAGCGTAGAGCATTACGCCTGATTCTGTCGCCACCAGTCAGCCAGCAAAATGCCAGTGGCAACCGACACGTTCAAGCTGTCAACCTTACCGGTGCCGCCGATGGAAATACTCATGTCCCCCTTCTGCCAAGCGCTGTAACTCAAACCATCACGCTCTTGCCCCAACACCAACACTATTTTGGCCGGCAACTTGGCCTGTGCTAACGCAGTACCTTTGTAGCTAGAGGTGGTTACGATGGTATAACCCGCCTGGCGAAAGATATCCAGCACCGATAGAAAGTCATCAGAATTGATCGCCTTTATATGCTCCGCACCGCCTTCTGCGGTGCGCACTGCGGCCCCAGATTCCAACGCTGCAGGGTCTTGCAGCAACACGCTATTGACACCGAAATGGGCACATGAGCGCATGATAGCACCCAGATTATGCGGGTTGCCCACCTCTTCCAGAGCCAACACACAGTCGGTATCCATGGGTTTTTTCAGATAGGTCTGCGCATCCACCCCCTGACGCTTTTTAATCAAAAAGCAGACGCCACCGTGGTGTTCAGTACCTGAAGCCTTGACCAGTTCTTCCTCATCCACCAAATGGTAAGCCTTGCGGTTAGCCGCCATCCAGCGCAACGCTTCACGGAAACGCGGAGTGATCGACTCTATGAACCAAGCGCGAACGATAGCATCCGGACGGCTGGCGAACAGCGCCTGACAGGCATTCTCACCGTAGACGCGGGTTTCTTCCGCACGCTGTCGGCGCAACTGTTCCGGGTCGATAAAGCTTTTGCCGCTGATGCCTCCATGATTAAATCCAATTTCTTCATCTTGTGCGCGTGAAACTGTTTTCCATTGCGAATCATAACTACCTCGATCTGCGGAGCGAGACAGCGCCGGACGACGAGAGTGATCACCTTCACTGCGGTGGAAACCTGCTCCGCGACGATCATGGCCATTACGCACTTTGGCTTGATCCTCACGGCTTGACCGTGCGCTGTTTGCCGAGCGACCTTTGCCAGCCGAATGTTTATTTTTGTTACGGCAATCATCGCTGCGGACGTACATCACTTTAACTTTACCGTTCTTACCACTGAATGCGTCGTTCATTGTCTTCTCCACCTACGGGCTGGGCGCGAAGAGTACCTGATGTTACCGCATGAAACTACCAACTTGCGCCAAAAGTTCCCAACTATCATATCTATTGAACAATCCTCGTTGTCTAGCCCGTTGCTTTTGCCAACAATCCGCCGTATTAAAAACCCTCTGCGTTACTGAATGTGGCCGCCCTGTGATGCGCTTTTAATATTTAAGGGGCTTTGTTGAATAAATCGGATTTGTAATAAAGAGTCCCATGAATGGGCAGCTTTCAGGTAAGGCGTACACTTTCTGGCATACCGGCGAGCGTCATCTTGTTTAGTGAACAGATCATGGCCAGCGCCTCTGCAACTTGCCCATCATAATCTCGCAGCGACAGGTGACCACCAAATAGCTGTTTTACTCTGTACCTCGCTGTTGCCGCTATCGAACGTCGGTAGTAGCCTGTGATACTTTTCCACCGTGTGTTGTCTCCGGTAAGGCGCTGGTTCGCCACCGCTTGATTTCGCTCTGCATAGTCTGCCGACCAATAACGGGCTCCGCTGCTGGGCGGTATTAACGCCTTGAGCTTCTTGCCCCTTAACTCATCATCACACACTCGCGTATCCTAATCCCGATCCGCCTAGGCGACTTTGATTTTACGGTACCTCTGACAGATGAGACCTGGGAGGGCTTCTATATCGGTGACATTGCTCAAGGAAAGGTCAGCACAGATGACCTCATGTTTTTCTGTATCTACGGGCAAATGCAGTTTTCGCCAGATCCGCCGTTTTTCCTGACCGTGTTTTTTTACCTTCCACTCCCCTTAACCCAACACGTTGAGCGTTGAGCCCGCTAGAGTCGATAACGAGGTGCGCAATTTCACCTGGCGTTGGTGTTTTAAACGGGACATGGCCGGACTTCGCCCGCTTACTGATGCAGGTGTCGTCCGGGCAGTTCAACGGCACTTTAATCAGTGTGACAATGGAGTCGACGAAGCCCTGGAGGGCGCGAAGTGTCAGGCCGAAAATCCGTTTCAGCATCAATACGCTGGTGATTGCCATATCGGAATAATGTGGTGGGCGACCACGCAGAGAAGGTTTTGCCTCGCATTACCAGGCGTGAAGTGCCGTTTCATCCCCCCAGCAAGTGAGTAAACCCCGAGTGGTAAGGGCGTTGTTGTAAGCCTTCCAGTTGGTGATGTTGAACTTTTTCTGGGCCACGGCATGTCGCTATTTTGACAGAAGGAGAGTGATCTGATCCTCGTCCCGGCCAAAAGTTCGATTTATTCAACAACGCCTATCTAAGGCCAACATGAATACAATTTGTGCACTTTGCCATGTCACTAACTCTGTACCTGAAGATCACCTGGCGGACAGCGCAAAGTGCGGTCGCTGCGGCCATGAACTCTTCTGCGGTGGCGTGATCAGCGCTACCGCTACCACCTTGAATCAACTGAGACAGGGCGGACCTGCCTGTGGTGGTCGGCTTCTGGGCATCTTGGTACAGCCCATGCCGCAGCTTTGCACCACTAGTGTGCTAACAAAGTACGCTTCGTGAGCGTCAGCACCAAAGCCGAGCCAGAGCTGAACGCCCACTTCCGCAGCATCCCCACCATTACGGTGTTGCGCGCGGGAAAAATGACCGATATACTCAACTGCACGATGCAGAAAGTGCCGTAAAGTGCCGTTTGACGCCTGGTTCAATGCGTTAGTTTAACGCAGAAAATGTAGGCTTGTATCCCGCAATTACCGCTGTCGACCTTATCTAACGCGCGGCTGGTAGGCTAAGAGCCTATCCCATTTGACTATTTTATTTGCCATTCTGGCTCTGGGCCATGCCAACCATCCTCACATAATACCGGTACGCTCCGGTTTTCACGCGCTATCCGTGAGTAAACTGGCAGCAACAATGTACGCCCACTATGCCCAGCAACTACGTCCGATACTTCTGCCATTTCCATTAACAATATCTGGTGAGGAACCTACCCGCACGGAGGTAGCAGTCACAGTAAAGCCGCTGCAAAGCGGATAAAATCAAGCCTAACGTTGCAAAAAGGAACCATGCATGAGCAAGCGAGGGTTATAGGCGTAATTACATCCCAAGTTTATCGCCGTTCTCGGCGCTTCACAGCAGCCCGGCCGTGCCGGCCACCTGATAGATGAGCAACCTGCTGGCGGGCGGCTTCAGCGGCCCGATACTGCCTGTAACGCCGCGTTATATAGCAGTGTGCGGCGTGATGGCCTATCCAGACATCGCCAGCCTGCCACTGCCCCCGATCTGGCGATACTCTGCACCCACGCCAAACGCAATCTACCCCTGCTGGAGGTATTAGGCCAACGGGGCTGTAAAACCGCTATCATACTCTCTTCATCACCGGAACATTTCGCCGAGCTGAAAGCCTGTGCACAGCGTTACGCAATGCGTTTGCTGGGGCATAATAGCCTAGGGCTGCTAGCACCCTGGCAGACCGCTGCCAATCCAAACGCAACAAGCCGCGATATTGGTGGTTAAAAGCGGATGCAGCCAGCAGGCGCAGATACTGCTTAACAGTCCTCTGGGGTTAGACGCCGCCTAAGATGCCGCGATCCAGCGCGCCGGCCTATTGTGTATACAGGACACCCATGAACTGTTATCATAGGTGGAAACACTCAGCCATATATCCGCTACGCGGCGAACGGCTGATGATCGTCAGCAACGGTGTGGTACCAGCAGCGATGGCACTAGATGAACTGCTGAGCCGCAACGGCAAATGATTTATCAGACATTGCCCAAAGGGGCTACCAAGCTCGACACTTATTAAGGTACAATCCATCCTACTGCCCTACGATCTCAGTAGCCTAACAACATGGATCGCCAAAGACAGTGCCGAAGCGGTGCACATCGCCGAAAAGATAGGCGACCCCATGGCGCTAAAACTGCGCTCGCCGGATATCCCGCACAAATCCGAGGTTTAAGGGGTTGTGCTCTACCTACGTACTGCCAACGAAGTACAGCACGCAGCCGAGGCGATTTTCGATCGCGTCAAGTACATTTACCCGCTAGCACGCATTCACGGCCTACTGGTGCAGAACATGGCCTATCGCGCCGGTGCCCAAGAGTTGCGCATTACAGTCGAACAAGACGCTATTTTCGGCCCATTGATCATGCTAGGTGAAGGCAGCAGCGAGTGGGGCCATGAGAACCAGGTCTCAGTGGCACTACCACTGTTGAATATGGCACTGACGCGTTATCTGGTATTGCAGGCAGTGAAAGGCGGAAAAATCTACTGACGCAGTGCGCTGCGGCCTTTAAATCCTTGGGCTAAGTAGGCTGATGGTACAGGTATCCCACTTGATTTTGGACTTCCGGAAGCCAGTACCGGTTGAATATTCAACCGGTATTGGCTTCCGGCACTGAGTTTACCCTGCTGGACGTTTCCATGCACATTGCTCCCTTCAGTGGAGACCCGCAAGCGCGACTGGCCATCCGCCATTATCCGCAGGAACTAGAAGAATCCATCGCGCTGAAAGATGGCAGCCAGTGCCTGTGCCGACCAATCCTGCCAGAAGACGAGCCAGAGCTGAAGCACTTTATCGATCGGGTCACCAAGGAAGATCTCTACTACCGTTACTTCAGTGATATTAATGAGTTTACCCATGACGATTTAGCTAACATGACGCAGATCGACTATGACCGAGAGATGGCATTTGTGGCCGTTCGCGGTGAGGAAATTATCGGCGTGACGCGCGCGATGTCCGATCCAGACAGCACTGACGCGGAGTTCGCCGTACTGGTGCGTTCCGATCTTAAGGGACTGGGGCTGGGACGCCAACTGCTAGAAAAAATGATCGCCTATGCACGTTCACACGGGCTGCACCGCCTAATGGGCATAACCATACCCAATAATCGCAGTATGATCACGCTGGCAAAGTGGCTAGAATTTGACATCGATGTGCAGCTTAAGGATGGCATTGTCAATCTAATCCTGCCGTTGCATACTGACGGCAGGCAGTGAGCTGTGTGCAATGCGCTACGAATCCAAGACTTAACGCGAAAACATACGCAAAATCGGGGCAACTAGTGGTATTATCGCCCGACTATTCGATTTAATATTTTTATACCTGCGGCCTCCCAGCCATCCCATTATGAGAGAAGAAGCGCACTGTGATGTTGTCAAAATTTAAGCGTAGCAAACACCAACAACACCTTGCACAATTGCCCAAACTCCCCCAATCGTTGGCTGAAATTCATACTTTGTACGCGCCATCAGAATTCCGTACCGAGCTATTTGCATCCATCACTAACGCTACCCAGCGCATCTATCTGGTCGCCCTCTATCTGGATCATGATGATGCCGGGCGTGAGATCCTCAATGCGCTTTATCAAGCCAAGCAGGTACGCCCCAAGTTGGAGATTTGCATTCTGGTCGATTGGCACCGTGCACAACGTGGGCGTATCGGTGCCGCTGCCACTAACACCAATGCTGACTGGTATTGTTCAATGGCAAAACAGCACCCAAAAAACGTGTCGGTGCCGGTATACGGCGTGCCAGTTAATACTCGAGAAGCACTCGGCGTACTTCACCTAAAAGGCTTTATTATCGATGATACCGTGATTTACAGCGGTGCCAGTATCAACAATGTCTATTTTCATCAGCATGAGAAATACCGTTATGACCGCTACCAATTAATCACCAACCCAGTCCTGGCTGAGACGATGATCGGTTACATTAAGCAACATCTACTGACTGCCGGTGCCGTACAGCGTTTAGATCGTGACGATCGCCCAAAAAGACCGGAGATCAAAAACGAAACCTGCCAGTTTCGCCTCAGCCTGCGGCGCACCAGTTATCAGTTCCGCGATAAAGCGAGCAACGATGAGCTGGCAGTTACGCCGCTGGTGGGGCTTGGCAAGCAAAGCGTGTTGAATACCACCATTCATCATCTGATGTCCTGCGCCGATCAGAAGCTGACGTTGTGCACGCCTTATTTCAACCTACCAGCGCAGCTGATGCGCAACATCATCTATCTGCTACGCCAAGGCAAACAGGTAGAAATCATCGTCGGCGACAAAACCGCCAACGATTTTTTTATTCCAGAAGACCAGCCGTTTAAAATTATTGGCGCGCTGCCTTATCTGTATGAAATAAATCTGCGTCGTTTCCTCAGCCGCCTACAGCGCTATATCGATACCGGACAGTTGATTGTGCACCTGTGGAAAGACGGCAATAACAGCTATCATCTAAAAGGCATGTGGATAGATGACAAGTGGCAGCTGATCACTGGCAACAACCTCAATCCACGTGCCTGGCGACTGGATCTGGAGAACGCTATTCTGATCCACGATCCTAAACAGGAAATGCGCGAACAACGGCATAAAGAGCTAGAGTGCATCCGTACCCATACTACTGTGGTAGGAAACTATCTGGAGCTGCAAAGTATTCAGCAATACCCCAGCAAGGTGCGCAAGCTGATCTGCCGTATGCGACGCATCCGCCTCGACAAGTTGATTAGCCGCATACTGTAATCCGTCTATAATTAATTCAGCTATCGCCAGACCCCGGCTCATGCGGGGCTATTTATACGCTATGGCTACAAGATATCTTCACTATGCGCCTGCTTTGCTTATTAGTCATTTCCTCTTTATTATTGTTCACCATCGGCTGTACTCATCTGGTCAATGACAACTGGACTGGTAAAGATAAAGTGCAGCATTTTATCACCTCTGCCGAAATGGCGGCAGCCGGAAGCGCTTATGGCACTCACCAAAACTGGAATGAAGCACGGCTGCCGCAGCTTTGGACTGGCATTCTCGATTGGGATAGGTGCCGCCAAAGAGCTATATGACAGTCACGCGGGCGTTACCGGCTGGAGCTGGAAGGACTTTGCCTGGGATGTGTCGGGCGCAGCAGCGGGCTATAGCCTGTTCCACGCCACCCACTGATCTTTGATTGCTTCAGCTCGCTGTCAAGCAACGCCTAAAGTGTTCCCGACTCTTTCGTTTCACCTGCACAGGATCAGGCCGTTGACTCTCGGTAACACACAAAGCAAGAAGCCCCATGCTTACGCATGAGGCTTTCTACCTTATTTGATGCCTGGCAGTGTCCTACTCTCACATGGGGAGGCCCCACACTACCATCGGCGCTACGGCGTTTCACTGCTGAGTTCGGCATGGTATTCAGGTGGGGCCACCGCGCTATCGCCGCCAGGCAAAGTCTGTTTTATTCTCGGCCGTTACTGACGTAACCACCAGAACCAATCTCGGAACTTGCTGAAAATAACCTACCCCTGCCTCTAACACACCTTCGGTGTTGTAAGGTTAAGCCTCACGGCTCATTAGTACTGGTTAGCTCAAAGCATCGCTGCTCTTACACACCCAGCCTATCCACGTCTTCGTCTTAAACGTGCCTTCAGGGACCTCTCAGACCCAGGGAAGACTCATCTCGAGGCCAGTTTCGCGCTTAGATGCTTTCAGCGCTTATCTGTTCCGCACTTAGCTACCGGGCAATGCCATTGGCATAACAACCCGAACACCAGCGGTGCGTTCACTCCGGTCCTCTCGTACTAGGAGCAAACCCTCTCAATCTTCCAACGCCCACGGCAGATAGGGACCGAACTGTCTCACGACGTTCTAAACCCAGCTCGCGTACCACTTTAAATGGCGAACAGCCATACCCTTGGGACCTACTTCAGCCCCAGGATGTGATGAGCCGACATCGAGGTGCCAAACACCGCCGTCGATATGAACTCTTGGGCGGTATCACCCTGTTATCCCCGGAGTACCTTTTATCCGTTGAGCGATGGCCCTTCCATTCAGAACCACCGGATCACTAAGACCTACTTTCGTACCTGCTCGAGCCGTCACTCTCGCAGTCAAGCCAGCTTATGCCTTTGCACTAACCTCACGATGTCCGACCGTGATTAGCTGACCTTCGTGCTCCTCCGTTACTCTTTGGGAGGAGACCGCCCCAGTCAAACTACCCAACAGACACTGTCCTCACCCCGGGTCACGGGGCAAAGTTAGAGCATCAAACATTCAACCCGAAGGTGTCTCACTTCGCATTGCAAACAGGTGAGTATCACTATGACAACTTGACCCTTACCCCAATACATCTATGCAGGGGATAAGTTTCAGCCGTCATTTTTCAATTTTCAGCTTGTTCCAGATTGTTAAAGAGCAAAGTACTTCAGAGCATACTGTTGCCAGTACGCTCTGAAGTAGTGAAGCACCACACTCGGACTTTATGGTGGAGCTAAGCGGGATCGAACCGCTGACCTCCTGCGTGCAAGGCAGGCGCTCTCCCAGCTGAGCTATAGCCCCGTACAGTAACTTGTAGAGACTTTTGAGATCAAAGCTTCTTTTTTTCTAGGCAAGGTATGGTGTTGCGACGCATATTTAAATATGTGAGCGCTACCATGACGCAGCATAGAAGAGAAGTGGTAGGCCTGAGTGGACTTGAACCACCGACCTCACCCTTATCAGGGGTGCGCTCTAACCACCTGAGCTACAAGCCTATTAAGGTATTTCTGCTCGCTACTTTCATCAGACAATCTGTGTGAGCACGCCACACAAGTCAATATCTTTCGGTAAGGAGGTGATCCAACCGCAGGTTCCCCTACGGTTACCTTGTTACGACTTCACCCCAGTTATGAATCACAAAGTGGTAAGCGCCCTCCCGAAGGTTAAGCTACCTACTTCTTTTGCAACCCACTCCCATGGTGTGACGGGCGGTGTGTACAAGGCCCGGGAACGTATTCACCGCAGCATTCTGATCTACGATTACTAGCGATTCCGACTTCATGGAGTCGAGTTGCAGACTCCAATCCGGACTACGACGTACTTTGTGAGGTCCGCTTGCTCTCGCGAGGTCGCTTCTCTTTGTATACGCCATTGTAGCACGTGTGTAGCCCTACTCGTAAGGGCCATGATGACTTGACGTCATCCCCGCCTTCCTCCGGTTTATCACCGGCAGTCTCCTTTGAGTTCCCGACTTTAATCGCTGGCAACAAAGGATAAGGGTTGCGCTCGTTGCGGGACTTAACCCAACATTTCACAACACGAGCTGACGACAGCCATGCAGCACCTGTCTCAGAGCTCCCGAAGGCGCCCCTCCATCTCTGGAGAGTTCTCTGGATGTCAAGAGTAGGTAAGGTTCTTCGCGTTGCATCGAATTAAACCACATGCTCCACCGCTTGTGCGGGCCCCCGTCAATTCATTTGAGTTTTAACCTTGCGGCCGTACTCCCCAGGCGGTCGATTTAACGCGTTAGCTACGGAAGTTACCCCTCCAGGGCGCAACCTCCAAATCGACATCGTTTACGGCGTGGACTACCAGGGTATCTAATCCTGTTTGCTCCCCACGCTTTCGCACCTGAGCGTCAGTCTTTGTCCAGGGGGCCGCTTTCGCCACCGGTATTCCTCCAGATATCTACGCATTTCACCGCTACACCTGGAATTCTACCCCCCTCTACAAGACTCTAGCTTGCCAGTCTCAAATGCTGTTCCCACGTTGAGCGCGGGGATTTCACATCTGACTTAACAAACCGCCTGCGTGCGCTTTACGCCCAGTAATTCCGATTAACGCTTGCACCCTCCGTATTACCGCGGCTGCTGGCACGGAGTTAGCCGGTGCTTCTTCTGCGAGTAACGTCAATGCAATGTCTTATTAACACATTACCCTTCCTCCTCGCTGAAAGTGCTTTACAACCCGAAGGCCTTCTTCACACACGCGGCATGGCTGCATCAGGCTTGCGCCCATTGTGCAATATTCCCCACTGCTGCCTCCCGTAGGAGTCTGGACCGTGTCTCAGTTCCAGTGTGGCTGGTCATCCTCTCAGACCAGCTAGGGATCGTCGCCTAGGTGAGCCATTACCCCACCTAACAGCTAATCCCATCTGGGCACATCTGATGGCGTGAGGCCCGAAGGTCCCCCACTTTGGTCTTGCGACATTATGCGGTATTAGCTACCGTTTCCACTAGTTATCCCCCACCATCAGGCAGTTTCCCAAACATTACTCACCCGTCCGCCGCTCGTCACCCAGAGAGCAAGCTCTCTTGTGCTACCGCTCGACTTGCATGTGTTAGGCCTGCCGCCAGCGTTTAATCTGAGCCATGATCAAACTCTTCAATTGAAAGCTTGATATGCTTCAACGTGTGAAGCGCTGCTTAAAGATTTACTGCATGAATGTTACTTTAGTTAGTCACTCTTCAAGACTGGATATTTTTTCGTCCAAGAAAGGACGGGATATTGTCTTGTGGAGTGCCCACACAGATTGTCTGATAAATTGTTAAAGAGCGGTGGGTCGGCCGCAGCACGGCGGCAAGCTTGGGGTGGCGTACACTACGCTTTCCCTCTGAAGAGTCAAGCCATTATTTTGACTTTTCCCTTGCTGATCCGGCGGCGTAGCTGCCGAAATACCGGGTCACTAGTGGGAATTAGTGGGTTCCGATTCAAAATTACAAGGCTTAATATTCATTTTTTTATCTAAACGCTCACTATTTATTCACGGTTACCTATTAAATCCGTTTTCTGATGGCTTCTGGCAGATCTGCGAAGCTATTTAATACCCAATCGGCCAGTTTCTCGCCTTGTTTCGTTACCGGCTTGCCGGTGTGCACCAAAACTTTGGTGCCAACACCAGCCGCTATCGCCGCCTGCATGTCTTCCGGCTTATCACCTACAATGTAAGAAGCAGCCATATCAATGTTCAGCTCATGCAGCGCTTGTAATAGCATGCCTGGCTGCGGTTTACGGCAATCGCATGCTTGGCGGTACTTTTCTATTAGCGCTTCTGGATGGTGCGGGCAGAAGTATATGCCATCGAAGTCAACATCACGATCGGCTAACGACCAATCCATCCATTCAGTCAGGTACATGAATTGTTCTTCGCTGAACTTGCCGCGCGCGATACCAGACTGATTAGTGACCAAAACCAGCGCAAAGCCCATTTCTTTAAGCTTGTGACAGGCGTCAATCACACCATCGATAAATTGGAAGTATTCAATTTCATGAACGTACCCATGATCAACATTAATCGTGCCATCACGATCGAGAAAAATAGCTGGAACGCATTGTGTCACCGTTTTACCCCTGAGATCCTGAATACGCCGACAGTATCGCATGTTTTACCGGGAACTGAAAATGGCGTTGAACATTGACTTAGACGTCTAGACACCTTAACATCTGACAATACCCTGCTTCATTCCAAGGTTTACTTTTATTAAGCCACGGACAGCCACGCTAGAATAAGAAGAATATGATTAAACTTTCTAACATCACCAAAGTGTTTCAACAGGGTTCGCGTGCTATCACTGCACTTTCTGACGTAACTCTTCACGTTCCTGCCAGGCAAATCTACGGCGTTATCGGCGCTTCTGGTGCCGGTAAAAGCACACTTATTCGCTGCGCCAACATGCTGGAACGCCCAACATCCGGCCAGGTGCTAGTCGATGGACAAGATCTGACTTCGCTGTCACAAGGTGCACTGACAGGCGCGCGCCGTCAGATTGGTATGATTTTCCAACACTTTAACCTGCTGTCTTCCCGTACGGTGTTCGGCAACATTGCATTGCCTCTTGAGTTGGACAACACTTCACCCGTAGATATAAAGAAACGCGTTGCCGAACTGCTCGAATTAGTAGGACTGGCGGACAAACACGACGCTTACCCGGCAAACCTGTCTGGTGGCCAGAAACAGCGCGTGGCGATCGCCCGTGCGCTGGCTAGCAATCCAAAAGTGCTGCTGTGCGACGAAGCCACCAGCGCGCTCGATCCGGCCACCACCCGCGCCATCCTTGAACTGCTGAAAGACATCAACCGACGTTTGGGACTGACTATTCTGTTGATCACCCACGAAATGGATGTGGTAAAACGCATCTGCGACCAAGTTGCGGTGATAAGCCAGGGCCAGTTAATTGAAAAAGACAGCGTCAGCGCAGTGTTCTCTCATCCCCAAACCCCATTGGCCCAGCAGTTTATTCAGTCCACTTTGCATTTGGATACCCCGGATGACTACGCCAAGCGTCTGTCGCCGGAGCGTCAGGCCGATCGCCAGCCACTATTACGTCTGGAATTTACTGGCCAGTCGGTTGATGCCCCCTTGCTGTCAGAAGCCGCCCGCCGCTTTAACGTCAACAACAACATTATCAGCGCTCAGATGGATTACGCGGACGGGGTGAAATTTGGCGTGATGCTGGCAAAGCTTCAAGGCAGTGACGAAGACGCATTGGCAACAATTAAATTCTTACAGGAAAATCAGGTGAAGGTAGAGGTGCTGGGTTATGTCTGAGGAAATGATGTGGTTAATGGGGCGCGGCGTAGAGGAAACCTTCATGATGACCTTTATCTCCGGCTTTTTCGGTTTCGTGCTCGGCCTGCCGGTTGGCGTACTACTATACGTGACTCGCCCAGGGCAGATTATCGCCAACAATACCCTGTACAAGGTGCTATCGGGATTTGTGAATATCTTCCGTTCTATCCCGTTCATTATTCTGCTGGTATGGATGATTCCCTTTACCCGTATGATTGTCGGCACTTCCATCGGCCTGCAAGCGGCCATTGTGCCGCTTACCGTTGGCGCTGCGCCGTTTATCGCCCGCATGGTGGAAAATGCCCTGTTGGAGATCCCACCTGGACTGCTAGAAGCAGCACGTGCCATGGGTGCCACACCTATGCAGATCATTAATAAGGTATTATTGCCTGAAGCCCTACCGGGCTTGGTCAATGCCGCCACCATTACCCTGATCACTCTGGTGGGCTACTCCGCCATGGGCGGCGCGGTTGGTGCCGGCGGCTTAGGGCAGATCGGCTATCAATACGGTTATATCGGTTATAACGCTACAGTAATGAATACCGTATTAGTATTACTGATAGTGCTGGTCTATCTAATCCAGTTCTGTGGAGATCGGATCGTTAAAGCCGTCACCCACAAATAGGTTTCATAGCAACTGCGCTTACCCAGCGTATCTATAATAATGCGAGTCTAATGAGGAAAGGATATGTCGTTAAAATTTAAATCCATCATGGCAATAGGCGCACTGATCGGCAATCTGGCTCTGGCAGGCTGTGGCCGGGATGAAAAAGATCCGAACCATATCAAAGTCGGCGTTATCATCGGTGCTGAGCAGCAAGTCGCTGAGATAGCCCAAAAAGTAGCAAAAGAAAAATACGGACTAGACGTCGAACTGGTAACTTTCAACGACTACGTGTTACCTAACGAAGCGCTGAGTAAGGGCGATATCGACCTTAACATCTTTCAGCACAAACCTTATCTTAATCAGCAGATCAAGGATCGCGGCTACAAGCTGGTGTCGGTTGGTAGCACCTTTGTCTATCCTATCGCCGGTTACTCTAAAAAAATCAAATCGCTTAATGAGCTGAAAAGCGGTTCCCAGATAGCTTTGCCAAACGACCCGACCAACCTAGGCCGTTCGCTGCTGCTACTACAGAAGGTGGGACTGATCATGCTGAAAAATGGTGTTGGCCTGCTGCCAACTAAGTTGGACGTGACTGAGAACGCGAAAAACCTGAAGCTGGTAGAGCTGGAAGCGCCACAACTACCGCGCTCTCTGGACGATCAGCAAATCGCACTGGCGGTGATCAATACCACCTACGCCAGTCAAATTGGTTTGACTCTGACAAAAGACAGCTTGTTTGTTGAAAAAAAAGACTCGCCTTATGTCAACCTTATGGTTGCCCGTGAAGATAATGATGAAGCGGAGAACGTGAAGAATTTCGTTCAATCCTACCAGTCTGAAGAGGTTAACGAAGCGGCCAACAAAATCTTCAGCGGTGGTGCCGTTAAAGGCTGGTAAGCGTTTAAGCCCCCATTTTATTCCTGATTATTTACAAGACGGGCTGCGGCTCGTCTTGTTATTTCCGCGATAGATTGCTTCAATAACACCACTTTCATTAAGACAGAGGAATCTCAATGCGTGTTTTACCTCTCTGTTTGTTAGCGCTGGCTTTGGCCGGATGTTCATCGCAGCGTATCGCACCAACCTCAATAAGCACCACCAATAAACCTGCTGCAAGCGCACCGGCCAAGGCCGAGTAAGCAGCATCTCCGGTGCCGTTAGAATTGTACAAAAAAGCAGAAGATCTCGTGAGCAAGCCTTTCCGTGATCAGGGTGAAGTCTCTGGAGGAGACTGACAGAGCAACGTTCAAGATTCACCGCCAAATCTGGCCACTGCCCGCAAGCACATGCAAATCCGCGCCGCTTGTATGAAAGCCAATGCCGTGTTGCTGCACGACTGCCAGATTACCAGCGGCGTCGCTGGTTGTTACCAACAAGCAATATGCAAAGGTTCAGCGCCTAACGTGTCATCTAAATGACCGAGTTTATTTTCAATCAGATCGGTATTATTCGCTCACCGTATAAAGAAAAGTTCGCAGTTCCACGCCAACCGGGATTGGTCGAAGACGGTGGGGGAGAACTGGTGCTGCTGCCGCCTTACAATCAGGCGGACGCAGTGCGTGGCCTCAGCGAGTTTAGCCATCTGTGGATAGTATTTATTTTCCATCAAACCATGGAAGGCGGCTGGCGGCCGACAGTACGGCCACCACGTCTGGGCGGCAATGCACGAATGGGCGTGTTTGCTACACGCTCGCCCTTCCGCCCTAACCCACTAGGCATGTCATTAATCGCGCTGAAAGGCATGCGCGTTCAGGGCAACAACGTGGTGCTTGAGCTAGGTAGCCTCGATCTGGTTGATGGAACGCCGGTGGTGGATATCAAACCCTATTTGCCATTTGCTGAGAGCCAGCCGCAGGCTCGTGCTGGTTTTTCCCAAGCCGCCCCCAGCGGCAATATGCCGGTATATTTTACGCTAGAAGCGGAGCGGCAACTGCAACTGCATCAATCGCATTATCCTCAGCTACGGCGTTTTATCAGCCAGGTACTGGCGCAAGACCCCCGCCCAGCCTATCGTAAGGGAGAAGAAACCAAACGGGATTACGCCGTTTGGCTGCTGGATTTTAACGTCCGCTGGCGGGTGGTCAATCAGCGAACCGAGGTGTTATCTCTTAACCTCCGTTAAAATTCCACTGTCTCTATTTTGGCAGCCGACACAGGCTGGTAGACTAAATTACTTTTGAAAATTTTGGCGGCACCTCTCTGGCAGCCGGTTGCAATTTGCAGTTCTAACGGAACCAAAACACCATGCGTACTAGCCAATATATGATCTCCACCCTGAAGGAAAACCCTGCTGATGCTGAAGTGATCAGCCACCAACTGATGCTGCGTGCCGGGATGATTCGCAAGCTGGCCTCCGGTCTTTACACTTGGTTGCCGACCGGCCTGCGTGTTCTGAAAAAGGTGGAGAACATTGTTCGCGAAGAAATGAACAATGCTAACGCGATCGAAGTTTCCATGCCGGTAGTTCAGCCTGCCGATCTATGGCAAGAAAGCCGCCGCTGGGAGCAGTATGGCCCAGAGCTGCTGCGCTTTGTCGATCGTGGTGACCGTCCGTTCGTGCTCGGCCCAACCCATGAAGAAGTGATCACCGATCTGATCCGTAACGAAATCAGCTCGTACAAACAGCTACCGTTGAACTTCTTCCAGATCCAGACCAAATTCCGTGATGAAGTTCGCCCACGTTTCGGCATCATGCGTTCCCGCGAGTTCCTGATGAAAGATGCCTATTCGTTACATACTTCACAAGACTCCCTACAGGTGACCTACGATGCAATGTACCAAGCCTACAACAAGATCTTCAGCCGCATGGGGCTGGATTTCCGTCCGGTACAGGCTGATACCGGTTCGATCGGTGGCAGTGCCTCGCACGAGTTCCAGGTGCTGGCTGACAGCGGTGAAGACGATATTGTGTTCTCCACCTGTTCTGACTATGCGGCCAATATTGAGCTGGCGGAAGCGCTAGACCCTGCCCATCCGCGTGCGGCAGCCACCGAGGCGCTGCGCACGGTCGATACGCCGAACGCTAAAACCATCGCCGAACTGGTTGAACAGTTCCAACTACCAGTGGAGAAAACCGTCAAGACGCTGCTGGTGCATGCCACTAAAGACAGCGGCCATAAGTTAGTCGCCCTATTGGTGCGCGGAGATCATACGTTAAATGAAATCAAAGCTGAAAAGCTGGTGCACGTTGCCGTACCGCTCACCTTTGCCACTGAAGAAGAAATCCGCGCCGTTAGCGGTGCTGGACCTGGTTCGCTAGGCCCCATCAAGCTACAGGTGCCGATCATTGCCGACCGCAGCGTGGCGGCGATGAGCGATTTTGCCGCAGGTGCCAACATTGAGGGTAAACACTATCTAGGCATTAACTGGCAGCGCGATCTGCCGCTACCACAGGTTGCCGATATCCGTAATGTGGTGGAAGGTGATGCTAGCCCGGATGGCCAAGGGACACTATTGATCAAACGTGGTATCGAAGTGGGCCATATCTTCCAGCTTGGCACGAAATACTCGGAAGCGATGAAAGCTACCGTACAAGGCGAAGATGGCCGCAATCAGGTGCTAACCATGGGTTGCTACGGCATCGGAGTAACCCGCGTGGTGGCTGCCGCCATCGAACAAAACCACGACGAACGCGGTATCATTTGGCCCGATGCGATCGCGCCCTTCCAGGTGGCGATCCTGCCAATAAACATGCATAAGTCCTTCCGCGTGCAGGCGCTAGCCGACGATCTGTACAACACCCTGCGTTCCCACGGCATCGAAGTGCTGCTTGATGACCGAAAAGAACGCCCTGGCGTGATGTTCGCTGATATGGAACTGATCGGCGTGCCACACTCCATCGTTATTGGTGACCGCAATCTTGACAGTGAAGAAATTGAATACAAAAATCGCCGCATTGGCGAGAAGAAAATGATCAAAACAGAGGAAATCGTCGATTTCCTACTAAGGAAGATTAAGCACTGATCATCAGGAACACCGGCTCGCCCGGTGTTTTATAAGCCTCAATACCCCCCTATTCAAGCGCAGTGTTATAGCATACCCCCCGCGTTTTAGGCCACGGTTGCTCGCTCGGGTTCAGGCGATAGTTCAGCTTGGACTCGATCGGCGCACCGCCTTGATCCAACATCTCCAGGCTCTTACCCACCAGGCGGCAGTGGCAATTTTCGCCTGTGCTATCAGTCAGCACCAACTTATCAGCGGTACGCGCCCATTTGCCATTACTGACAAAGGTCTGATCACCGTTTTTGCTGCCACGATAAGTCTCTTGCAGTAAAAAAGTACCGTCCTCATCCAAGAACAGGGCGGTTTCCAGGCTGGTACAGTCAGCACAGAGCAACAGGCCATGGTAGCTTTGCTGCATCGGCTGAAACGGTTGTTCTTTCGGCGGATAATGATTGTTGCATCCCAATAATGAGAGCGACCCTACCACCAAAAACAGGGCTATAGTCACTTTTTTTACGCGAGGTGCCTTCCACCAGTATGCGCCGACTGAACTGCAACACTTGCTGGTTGATGCGATCTTGCAGGATATACAGCCTCTGCTTTTTCTCTTCTTCGCTGACATCGTCGATCATTTCTGCTGCCTGGGCTCGGGGAATAGATAAAGCTGAAGTTGGCGTCGAAGTTAACCTCGGAGATCAGCTTTATGGTCTGCTCGAAGTCGGCCTGAGTCTCGCCGGGAAAACCGATGATGAAATCTGAGCTGCACTACATATTTGGCAGTACCTTACGCAGCTTGCGAATGATCGACTTGTACTCCAGCGCGGTGTGCGCCCGCTTCATCATAGTCAGGATGCGATCTGACCCGCTCTGCACTGACAGATGTAGGAAGCTGACCAACACCGTGGTGTCCTCGTACACTGCGATAATGTCATAGGTAAACTCTATCGGATGGCTGGTGGTAAAACGGATACGATCGATGCCATCAATAGCCGCCACAAGGCGTAGCAACTCGGCAAAGGTACAGATGTCGCCATCGTAGGTGGTGGCGCAGTATGCGTTGACATTCTGGCCGAGAAGATTCACTTCACGTAGGCCCTGCGCGGCCAATTGGGCGATTTCGAACAGCACATCATCGCTTGGCCGACTCATCCTCGCCACGGGTGTAAGGTACTACGCAGAAGGTGCAATATTTGTTGCAACCTTCCATGATCGAGACATAAAGCGCAAGGACCTTCAGCATGTAGCTCCGGCAGCCGGTTAAATTTCTCAATTTCCGGGAAGCTGATGTCGACGATTGGGCTGCGGGTTCCTTGCACATGATTGATCATTTCCGGCAGGCAGTGCAGGGTTTGCGGGCCGAACACCACATCTACGCAGGGCGCACGGCTGCGAATATGTTCACCTTCCTGTGAGGAAACACAACCGCCTACACCGATGATCAGCGCTGGGTTTTTCTCTTTCAGCAATTTCCAGCGCCCCAATATGGAGAAAATTTTCTCCTGTGCTTTTTCACGGATCGAGCAGTTGTTCAGTAGCAGCACGTCTGCTTCCTCGGCGTTTTCGGTCAACTCGAAGCCGTGCGTGCTGTTCAACAGGTCAGCCATTTTTGATGAACCATATTCATTCATCTGGCAACCCCAGGTTTTGATATGTAGTTTTTTCGTCATTGATTTGACATTACTCAATGCGGAGAGGAAATTGTGTTACGCGACATGCAGAACGTGCCGGGTATTGTAATCATTTGATGGCGTTATGACCAGCGTGGGGAAACAGCATATGGCCTGAAACTGGATTAAAAATCCGGTACACTGCGGACCAATGCTATACCGGTTAGGGTAGCGATATTTACAAAGAAAACATAACCAAATGAACAATAGATCTCAAAAAGGGTATGACGCAGTGGTGGTGGGCGGCGGAATGGTCGGGGCGGCGGCGGCGCTGGGGTTGGCGCAAGCGGGGTGGTCAGTGGCGCTGCTGGAGCATCAGGAAACGCAGGTGTTCAAGGCGCAAAATCCGCCGGATCTGCGCATTTCGGCCATTGGCTGCACCTCGGTGGGGTTATTAAAGCAGTTGGGGGCGTGGCCAGCGGTGATGGCGATTCGCACCGCAGCGTACCGCCGGCTGGAAACTTGGGAGTGGGGATCGTCGCGCGTGGTGTTTGATGCTGCCTCTCTCGGCCTGCCAGAGCTGGGGTTTATGGTCGAAAACCGCATTCTGCAACTGGCGTTGTGGCAACAGTTGGCACAGTACGACAACCTGGTGCTCCGCTGTCCGTCCCGGCTGCAATCACTCCAACGGGTTGATGGGCGCTGGTGTTTGACGCTGGACAGCGCGGAAACGCTGGAGGCACGTCTGGTCGTGGGGGCAGACGGCGCGCAGTCACAGGTACGCCGCTTGGCGGCCATCGGTATTGACGGCTGGCAGTACCGCCAGTCGTGCATGCTGATTACCGTCGATACCGGCGTGCCACAACAGGACATCACCTGGCAGCAGTTTTTCCCATCCGGGCCGCGTGCCTTCCTACCGTTATATGACCAATGGGCTTCGCTGGTGTGGTACGACAGCCCGCAGCGCATCCGCCAGTTGCAGGCTATGCCACCGTTGCTGCTCGAAGGTCAAATCGCTGAGGCTTTCCCGGAACGGTTGCGGGCGGTAAGGGTGCACGCCGCCGGCTCCTTCCCATTGGTGCGCCGCCATGCACAGCGTTATGTATTACCGGGGTTGGCGTTACTGGGGGACGCGGCACATACCATTAATCCGCTGGCTGGGCAGGGCGTCAATCTGGGCTACCGCGACGTGGATGTCCTGCTGAAGGTACTGGGTGAAGCGCGAGAGCAGGGTGAAGACTGGAGCTGCGAGCCTGTGCTGATGCGTTATCAGCGCCAGCGCCGTCCCGACAACCTGCTGATGCAGAGCGGTATGGATCTATTCTATAGCGTTTTTAGCAATAATTTGGCACCGCTGAGCGTAGCACGCAACTTGGCCCTAATGGCCGCACAGCGGGTGGGTAAGTTAAAACAGCATGCGTTGAAATACGCGCTGGGATTATAACGCAAACGGGTTAGTTTGGTTTGTGACCTGTTGTTAATATTGCCGAATGGCTGCCCAGCAAAAAGCCCGCCAGAGCGGGCCTTCCTAGATATGGCTGGGGTGCCAGGATTCGAACCTGGGTATGCTGGTATCAGAAACCAGAGCCTTACCGCTTGGCAACACCCCAATAGTTGGTGGCTACGACGGGATTTGAACCTGTCACTCCATCATTATGAGTGATGTGCTTTAACTAACTGAGCTACGTAGCCAATGCTACTGTCTACTTATTTGATCTGCAAGCAGTTTATTATGGCTGGGGTACCTGGATTCGAACCAGGGAGTGCCGGTATCAAAAACCGGTGCCTTACCGCTTGGCGATACCCCATCAGCATCGGTGCCGAACATAAAGGAAAATGGTGCGGGAGGCGAGACTTGAACTCGCACACCTTGCGGTGCCAGAACCTAAATCTGGTGCGTCTACCAATTTCGCCACTCCCGCAAAATATGGTGGCTACGACGGGATTCGAACCTGTGACCCCATCATTATGAGTGATGTGCTCTAACCAACTGAGCTACGTAGCCCTCTTTTTGCTTTGCCTTCATTAGCGTTGCGGGGCGCATTATGCGTATATGGCCGATTTGCGTCAACAAGTTTTTTCCCGATAAAGTGGGCAGAAAAGCCGTTTGTCCGGGTTGTGAACATTGTGGTGAAAAAAGTACCATATCACACAATTGATGTTAGCAAACATCAACTAAAAGGCGAGCCTGGGTGCTAAACCGCAGTGTGGTTAGTTGTAGGCAGCCTGGTGCACCCCTACCTATCTTTTAAACGATTCGTCCTACTTAATGGCCTGGCCGAAGAGCAGGCGACTGATGTGCCGCCCGGCATACATTCGGCTGCGCTGGGTAGTGGGAACAACACCTCGAAAATTTCATGGTACAGGTAGCCTTCTTTTGAGGTCGGCGTGTTGTATGGGAAGCGGAAAGGAGCGGTTGCGAGCTATTGATAGCTGATCTGCGGTGCAGCCACCTCTTTCAATGTGTCAATCCAGATATAGCCCACGCAGTCGGAGAACTGCTCTTTCTAACGCCAAGCCACGCTGCTTGGCAGATAGGACTCAAAACATTCACGAATGATATGTTTTTCCATTTTTCCCTGGCCACACATTTTGTCTTTCGGGTTGATGCTCATTGCCACATCGAGGAATTTTTTATCTAAGAATGGCACGCGGGCTTCAACACCCCAGGCGGACATCGCATTTTTGGCGCGGGTGCAGTCAAACATATGTAATGCCAGTAATTTACGCACCGTTTCATCATGGAACTCACGGGCGTTCAGTGCTTTATAGAAGTACAGGTAGCCGCCGAACACTTCATCCGCACCTTCGCCAGACAGCACCATTTTGATGCCCATCGCCTTGATCTTACGCGACGGTGTAGAGGCGCGGATGGTAGTGACATCGTAGGTTTCAATGTGATAAATCACGTCGCGTATGGCATCCAGACCTTCCTGCACAGTGAAGTGGGTCTCATGGTGCACCGTACCCAAGTGGTTGGCAACGTCCTGTGCTGCGCGCAGATCTGGGGAACCTTTCTAGGCCAACGGCAAAGGAATGTAGCTGTGGCCACCAAGCTTCGCTGCGTGCCTGATCTTCTACGCGGCGCGCGGCGTATTGCTTAGTGATTGCCGAGATCACTGAAGAATCCAGCCCGCCGGAGAGAAACACGCCGTAAGGCACATAGGACATCAGGTAGCTTTTCACCGCGTCTTCCAGTGCAGGGCGTTGGCATCGGTGGTGTTGTCCTTGACGTTTTCGTAATTGAACCAGTCGTGTTGGTAATATTTACTCATCTCGCCATCCTGGCTCCACAGATAGCTGCCGGTTAGAAATGTCTTGATGGTGCGGCAAACCGATACCAGCGCTTTCATTTCAGAGGCGACATACCGGTTGCCATGCACGTCGTGCCCCATATAAAGCGGGATGATACCTAGATGATCGCGACCGATCAGCTAGGCGTCTTTATCGGTGTCGTACAGTACGAAGGCAAACATGCCTTGCAGATCGTCGAGGAATGCCAGGCCTTTCTGCTGATACAGCGCCAGGATCACTTCACAGTCAGAACCGGTTTGGAACTCATCGCACTCGCTTAGCTGCTTGCGTAGCGCCTGATGGTTGTAGTATTTTACCGTTGACTGCCAGGACATGACAGTGGTTGGGCACCGTTGTTAACGTCGACAATCGATAGCCGATCGTGCACCAAAATAGCATGATCACTGGCGTAGATGCCGGACCAATCCGGGCCACGATGGCGCATCAGACCTGACAGCTCCAGCGCTTTTTTGCGCAGTTCAATTAGATCGGACTTAAGATCAAGGCCCCCGAAAACAGAACAAATTCTGCTTCTCCTAACGACTTTTTAGACGGTGATGGTGTTTTACGGTTATGGGCAACATTGCTGTTTTGTCAGTGCTAACGTGGTTTTACTGCACGATGTTTATAAACATGCGTCAAAAGCGCTAGAGTATGCAAGCGTTTTAGCGTTGTGCTGAAAATTAGTTGTTTGTATGGCGGTGAATATTAGCGAATATTCAATAATCACCATCAAAAATTGAGAAATGTTCAATTTTTGATGGTGTGGACAAATCACCGATTATTAGACGCTCAACGGCCATAGGCAGCGGTGGATTGACCGATAATCTGGTGGGTTATGCGTATAGGCCTTGGTTCAACTTTCCAGCAATCGCTGTAAGAGCACACCATTGTGTATTTCCCGCTTAGCCAAGGAAAAGGCCCCGATCGCCGAGCGATGATTAAGCTCGGAGGTGACAACGGGTATATTTTTGCGGAAGTCTTTCAGCACTTGAGTGTTGATACAGCTTTGGATCGCTGGCAGCAGCACTTTTTCCGCTTCAGTGATTTCACCGGCGATCACCATCTTTTGTGGGTTGAACAGGTTTATGGCGATAGCTACCGCCTTGCGCAGATAGCGGCCAACGTGTTCGATCATTTCGACGGCCAGCCGATCGTTGCGGTTAGCGGCCATACAAATAGCGTTGATGTTGCAATCGTCCAGCTTCAGCTTGCTCGGATAACCTTGCGTCAGCAACTGGCGCACGCGGTGTTCGATCGCCGCACTGGCGGCCACAGTTTCCAGGCAACCGAAATTGCCACAGTGGCAACGTTCGCCCAGCGGATCGATCTGAATATTGCCGATCTCGCCAACGTTACCGTTGTTGCCGAGGAAAACCTTGCCATTAACGATAATGCCAGCACCCGTGCCGCGATGCAGGCGCACCAGGATCGAACCCTCACAGTCACGGGTAGCACCAAAGTAATGTCCGGCCAGTGCCAGGCTGCGGATATCGTGGCCGACGAAGCTGGTGACATTAAAGCGCTGTTGCAGGTTATCTACCAACGCCCAGTTGTTGACGCTGATGTGCGGCATATAGTGTATTACGCCCAAAACCGGGTCAACCAAGCCGGGTAGGGTCACTGCGATGGCGATCAGTTCGTGCAGCTTGCGCTGGTGATCGTCGATAAAGTGCGCGATTGCGGTAAATAGGGCATTTTCCAACGTTTCTTGAGTACGCTCCGGCAGCGGGTAGTGTTCTTCACCGAGCGATTTCGCACTTATGCCGTACAACGTAATGGTAGCATCGTGACGACCAAGACGCACTGCGACGGTGTGGAAATGACGGGTTTATGAGACGATGGAGATAGCGAGGCGGCCACCGGTGGAGGCTTGCTGATCGACCTCTTTGATCAGCCCGCGCTCCAACAATTGGCGAGTAATTTTAGTGACGCTGGGAGGAGCTAGCTGGCTGAACTCGGCAATTTGAATACGTGAGATCGGCCCCTGCTGGTCGATCAGGCGATAAACTGCCGCGCCGTTGAGCTGTTTGACTAAGTCAACATTCCCTATCTGTATCTGTGCTTGTATGCCAGTGCTCATCAAGGATTTTACTCGCTATTCATTAAAATAAACCTCGTTACCGTTAACGAGCGTTTTAGTGATCTTAAAATCAGGTGTGATAGCAGTCAAGTTGGCTACCTTGCCAGCCTCAATGGTGCCAAATTGGTGGTCAACGCCGATGGCATGTTCCGGGTACAGCGTTGCCATAGACAGTAGTTCGTCGAACGCAATCCCGACATGTTGTATTCTGTTTTTCACAGCCTCGATCATGGTCAGTGCAGAACCGCTCAGCGTGCCATTCTCATCGACGCACAGACCATCATGATAGTATATTGTTTTATTGGCAAAAATAAATTGGTCAATATCAGCACCGGCTGGCGCTGTGGCATCGGTGACCAGCACCAACTTATCCCCTTTTAGGCGTTTAGCGTTACGGATACTCGCCCAAGCAACATGATGGCCATCGGCAATGATGCCGGTATAGACCTCTGGTGTATCGAAGATCGCCCCCATCAATCCGGGTTCGCAACCGGTGATAGATGGCATGGCGTTATACAAATGGGTGGAGAAGCTGATGCCGGCAGCGAAACCGCTGCGAGCTTAATGATAAGTGGCATTTGAGTGGCCAGCAGAAACTATGATTCCAGCATCGCTTAACTGACTGATAAAACGAGGTTATACCATTTCTGGTGCCAGCGTCACCTTGATGATCACATCGGCGTTGGCGCACAGGTAGTCGATCATCTCGCTGGTGGGTTGGCGGATAAAAGCCGGGTTATGGGTGCCTTTCTTCACCGGGCTAAGATATGGCCCTTCTAGGTGTAGACCGAGCGCCTGATTACGGTGCGTTTTAAGGTAATTACGCATCACCGCGATGCCGTGCTTGATAAATTCATCGCTGCTGGTGATCAGCGTTGGCAAATAGCTGGTGCAACCGGATTTTTCATTGGTGCGCTGCATGATTTCCAGTGTCGGTGGCGAAATGGCGTCTAATGAATCGTTAAATTGCACGCCACCGCAGCTGTTCAGTTGCACATCGATCAGGCAGGGGACCAGGAGTGCGCCACTCAAATCGTGCGTTTCGATGCCGACTGGCAATTGAGCCTCTGGGCAGACAAGCTCAATCAGCCCGTTAGCTATCCGGTAAAGACGCAGCCTTGGGTTAAAGCGAACATCATAGCCCTATGCTAAGATTAAAGACTTTTAACGTTTTCCGTTTCTAACTCACGGAAATATTTAATAGTTTTGACTTTCAATTCCATGGTGGAAGGTTTATCGCATACCACCACTGCTTTGGCGTGCAGTTGCAGGCAACTGATTGTCCACATATGGTTGATGCTGCCTTTGGTTGATGCTGCCTTCCACCGCATAAGCTTTCAGTGCCAGCGCCTTGGTGTGGCCTGTCGCCACAATCATCACTTCTTCTGCTTCAAGAAATGTCCCTACGCCAACGGTCAGCGCATATTTTGGCACTAGGCTGACATCGCCGCCAAAGAAGCGCGAGTTGGCGATGCGGGTGTCCTCAGTAAGCGTTTTGATGCAGGTTCATGAGGCCAGTGACGATTCGGGTTCGTTAAACGCGATATGGCCATCAACGCCAATGCCGCCCATGAACAGGTTAATTTTACCGTAAGGTTTGATCTTTTCTTCGTACCGATAGCACTCGGCGTCGACATCTGCGGCATTGCTGTTTAGAAGGTTGATATTTTCGCCTGGGATATCAACAAGATCAAAGAAATTGTGGTGCATAAAGATATGGTAGCTTTCCGGGTGCTCCTGTGGTAGGGCAACGTATTCATCCATGTTGAATGTCACAACATGCTTAAAGCTTACTTCACCTGCTTTGTACAGCGCAATCAGATGGTTGTAGGCTTCCAGTGGTGTGCTGCCGGTTGGCAGGCCAAGGACAAATGGGCGCTCTGCGGTGGGCTTGAATGCGTTGATGCATTGAACGATATGGCGTGCGGCCCAGTTACCGACTTGTGCATTATCTTTCAGTGGGATAAGTCTCATCTAACACCTGTAACACCTATTAAGATAAGTAAAATAATAAAGCTATACTGTGCGAGTCTTGAGGAAAGGTTAAGAACCTGTCCGATTAGGCTATTTTATTTGCCATTTTGGCCCTGGGCAGTGCTCACTCTCCTCACGGACTCCCTATATGCTGCGATTGTTGCGCATTGTCCTTATGCTTGCTGGCTGCAACAATGCACGCCTACTGGGATAGGCTCTAAGCCTAACATAGATGTCTGAATTTACGCAGCATCGTTCATACTGTTTTTTTATATCATAAAATAAGTTGTGTTATATGGCGAGCATTATGGCAGTTAAATATTATTTTAAAGTGATATTAATCACAAATTCGGAGGTTATGATTTGCGATGCGAAATATTTTTTACCCTTCACAGCAGGGGTAGGTGCCATGCTTTATTTTGCTAAAAGAGTTAAAATCTCTAATAAACGATAAAAATAGTGTTCGTCTGTGAACAATGTAGGGTAAAAAAGTGAACATTCTTTATTAGTTGAAATAAGGTAGGGCGCGTGCTTATGGTGCCGGTAGCCACGCTGCCTGCAGCTTCCATCTTGATGGAGATCGGGTACTGGATTGACCCTGTCGGCTGTGGAGGTGGCAACGTTCTCGCTGATTTCCTGACTAAATCCGGTTCTGCCATTATCGATCACATCTCGGCATCCTGGTGCTGACTACTCTCTGTTCGCCGGCCACCGTGTCGATGATTCAGAAAATTCCCCTCGATCAGGTTCCCATTGCGTTCGGTAAAATTGAGAACCAATTCGTCGGTATTTTGGTCGGTATCATATCCGCAGAAATTTACAACCGTTTCAGCGGTGTAGAGTTGCCGAAGGCGCTGTCATTCTTCAGTGGCCGCCGACTGGTGCCGATCCTCATTTCTTTTCTGATGATCTTAGTAGCCTTTATCATGATGTCCATCTGGCCGATGATCTTCAACGCTTTGGTGAGCTCCGGTGAGCAAATACAGAAATTGGGTTCTGTCGGCGCGGGCATTTACGCCTTCTTTAACCGATTGCTGATCCCTATAGGCTTGCACACCATGCGCTGAACTCGGTGTTCTGGTTCGACGTGGCTGGCATTAACGACATCCCTAACTTACTCAGCGGCCAGCAGTCTATCGACGCTGGTAAAGCGGTGGCGGGCATTACCGGCCGTTATTAGGCGGGTTTTTTCCAAATCATGATGTTCGGTATACCGGGGGCGGCGTTGGCGATCTACCAGTGCGCGCATCCGCACAATAGTGCCAAAGTTCTGGGTATTATGATGGCTGCCGCCTTTGTCTCCTTCTTTACCGTTATCACCGAGCCGCTGGAGTTCTCCTTCATGTTTGTGGCACCCATGCTGTATTTTATCCATGCGGTGCTGACAGGTATATCGGTATTTATTGCGGATTACATGCACTGGATCTCCGGTTTCGGTTTCAGCGCTGGTCTGGTGGATATGGCGTTGTGGGTGCACAACCCGCTGGCTACCCACTGGTATATGCTGATACCGCAGGGGCTGGCATTCTTCGTGATCTACTACGCGGTGTTCCGCTTTACCATCAACAAGTTCAACCTGATGACCCCAGGGCGCGAACTGGCGGTAGCCGGTGAAGAGACTAAAAGCTGAGACACCCGATGTCAGCGCTGATAAAAACGAAGACGATATCACTACCTTAGCGCGTCGCTATGTGGATGCCATTGGCGGCTATGATAACCTGACCAGCATTGATGCCTGCATTACTCGTCTGCGTCTAAATGTAAAGGACGCAGCACGGGTGAATGACGCGTTGGCGAAATGCCTGGGTGCTTCCGGCGTGATCCGTCTGAACAAGCAAAGTGTACAGGTGATTGTCGGCACCCGTGCGGAGCTGATCGCCAGCGCCATGCACAACCTGGTTGCTGCTGGCCCCGCGGCTGAGGACAAGCCACAGGATGTGCCTATGGTGGCTCTCTAAACATTGCTGGCTCCAGTGACTTGTGAAGTGGTGGCGCTCGATCAGGTACCTGATGAGGCTTTTGCCCGTAAAGTAGTAGGTGATGGTTTGGCCATTCGCCCGACCGACAAAATTGTTGTGGCACCGGCGTACGGTACTATCGTTCTGGAAACTGACAAGGGTTTGGCGATTGTGGTGCATATGGGGCATCGACACCGTTGCGTTGAATGGTCAGGGCCTCAAACGTCTGGTTGAAGAGTGCGCTGAGGTGAAAGTCGGTCGGCCAATTCTCGAATTGGATCTGGACTTCCTGAACGTCAATGCTCGCTCGATGATAAGCCCGGTGGTGGTCAGCAACGCTGGCGATTACGCTGGTCTGAAGGCATTGGCGACTGGTTCTGTGGTATCTGGCCAGACCAAACTGTTTGAGATCCAGAAATAAATCGATATACCTGATAGTACTTGAGAGTTCACCCTCGTTTTAGCGGGAAGAGAACAGGCTCTTCCCGCTTTTTTTATTTTTACGTGGCCCTGAGATGGAACGTTGCACCATGGGGCAGCCGTGTCCTGCATTTTGCTGAAACAAACGGTTGTTTCCGAACGTGGCTTATTGGAACATAGCCGGTTATGTGTAGCGCTTTGCATTGAGGAATGAGGAATAATGAAATGAGTGAGGCTGAAGCCCGCCCAACCAATTTTATCCGTCAGATCGTCGATGAAGATCTGGCGTCAGGGAAACACACGTCGATACATACCCGTTTCCCGCCGGAACCGAATGGCTATCTGCATGTCGGTCATGCTAAATCCATCTGCCTGAACTTTGGCCTCGCCAAGGATTACCAGGGCCAGTGCAACCTGCGTTTCGATGACACCAACCCGGTGAAAGAAGACAGCGAGTTCGTAGAGTCGATCAAGGACGACGTGGAGTGGCTGGGCTTTGGGTGGAGCGGCGACATCCGTTATTCCTCCGATTATTTTGCTCAACTGTACCAGTATGCAGTTGAACTGATCACCAAAGGCTTGGCTTATGTCGATGAACTGTCACCTGAGCAGATCCGCGAATACCGTGGTAGCCTGACCGCGCCGGGCAAAGATAGCCCATACCGTGGCCGCAGCGTGGAAGAGAACCTGGCGCTGTTCGATCAAATGCGCAGAGGCGAGTTCGCTGAAGGTACTGCCTGCCTGCGTGCCAAGATTGACATGGCTTCAGCGTTTATCGTCATGCGCGATCCCGTGCTGTACCGCATCAAGTTCGCCGAACACCACCAAACCGGCAATAAGTGGTGCATCTACCCGATGTATGATTTCACCCACTGCATTTCCGATGCGCTAGAAGGTATCACCCATTCATTGTGTACCTTGGAGTTCCAAGATAATCGCCGCCTGTATGACTGGGTGCTGGATAACATCACTATCCCATGCCACCCGCGTCAATACGAGTTCTCACGACTCAATCTTGAGTACGCGATTATGTCGAAGCGCAAGCTGAAACAACTGGTGATGGAAAAGCACGTTGAAGGCTGGGATGACCCGCGCATGCCGACCCTATCTGGTCTACGTCGCCGTGGCTATACTGCTGCTGCTATCCGTGATTTTTGCCAGCGTATTGGCGTGACCAAGCAGGCCAATAACGTTGAAATGGTGGCACTGGAATCCTGCATTCGTGACGATCTGAACGAGAACGCACCGCGCGCCATGGCCGTGCTGGAACCGGTGAAAGTCGTCATCGAGAATAGGGGCACAGGGGAAGAAATGCTCACTATGCCTAACCACCCGAATAAACCTGAGATGGGCAGCCGTGAGGTGCCGTTCAGCCGCGAGATTTATATCGATCGTGCTGACTTTCGCGAAGAAGCCAACAAACAGTACAAACGTCTGGTGTTGGGCAAGGAAGTGCGCCTACGCAACGCCTACGTGATCAAAGCCGAGCGGGTTGAAAAGGATGCAGTAGGGGAAATCACCACTATTTTTTGTAGCTACGATGCCGAGACGCTGAGTAGAGATCCGGCCGATGGCCACAAGGTGAAAGGTGTGATCCACTGGGTTTCCGCTGCTCACGCATTGCCAGCAGAAATTCGCTTATACGATCGCTTGTTCAGCGTGCCTAACCCGGCGGCGGCGGCAGATTTTTTCGCCACTATCAACCCAGGATCACTGGTGATCAAGCAGGGTTTTGTCGAGCCGAGCTTGGCGGCTGGACAGCCGGAGAAAGCCTATCAGTTCGAGCGTGAAGGCTACTTCTGCGCTGATAGCCGTTGCTCTTCGGCCGATCACCTGGTGTTTAACCGCACCGTTGGCCTGCGTGATACTTGGGCGAAAATCGGAGCCTGAGCCTCACCCCTGTAATGTATTGAAAGCGCAGTTTCGGCTGCGCTTTTTTATTTCTGTTGCCGCCTAGGCTTTTCCTTTGATGCGTATTTCCTCCGCCGTTTTAAATTCTCACTTGCGGTTTTTGTGATCGGCTAATTGATATAATTCATTGTTTATATAATACTTTAAATTATTTTCGCGACGCGAATTAATTGAGTGTGAAAAACGCTTTCCTACTTTTTATAGTTGAAAGCGTTAGTCTTCTCTGATTGACATGATATCGATATTTTTTCTTATCCTACTGAATTTTTCATCCATAATCCTGTGTGCATAACGTCGCAACGAAATCTCATCTATATGTGCTCTTCATCATAGTTTGATGAATTACTATCATTTTTTACTTGATAATTCGCATAGCAAAAAATAGGCTGTTTGCAGCAATAAGTGCTGTGGTTGTCAAGCTGCTGCCATATTTTACCCGGTTGGTTTTTTTATTAGCGGTTATACAGGGCGATGGTAAACACTGGCGTTGGCAACTTTTAATATTAAGCGCCTATCCCAATAGACGTGCATTATTGCCGCCAGTCTGGGCAAAGACAGCGTATACAACCGGCGCATACAGGGAATACGTGAGGAAGGGGTGAGCACTGCCCTGTTACGCTTTGCTCACTTTCGTGCAGGAAAGCGTAATCCACTGCCTCTTTTATGGCTTATTGCCGCGTTCCCGACTATTTTTAATCCGGATGATGTTTCTTGTGCATACCCAACACAAAGTAACACAGGCTGACACCCGCTAAGAAAATTTCCCCCACCAACAGAGAAATGCGTGTATCCGGGTTGATCCCCATACCAACCAGCACGCACAGGAGAAAAGCGATGCTCAAATAATTAATATAAGGGAACAGGATAGACTTAAAGCTGTGGGTTTTGAGCGCTTCCTTATCACAGGCGCGGCGGAAGTATAGCTGGCTGATCAGCACCACAAACCACGGCACCATGCCCGGCAAAACACTGGCACTATAGACGTAAACGAACACCTGCTGCGGATTAGGAATGATGTAGTTCAGCACAGACCCCACCAACAAGCAGACAATGGTGACGGCAATACAGTTCACTGGCACACCGCTGGCGGAAAGCCGGGTCAGCGCAGCCGGTAGTTGGCGGTTTTTGGCCAACACGTACAACATGCGGCCACCGCTATACATGCCGCTGTTACAGCCGGAGAGCGCAGCAGTCAGCACCACAAAGTTAATAATACTGGCGGCAGCCAAGATGCCAATCTTGGCAAAGGTCAGCACGAACGGGCTACCAGCGGTGCCAATGCCGTTCCACGGGAAAAGGGTGACGATGACGAAAATGGCACCGACATAGAAAATCAGGATACGCCACAGGATATTATTGATTGCGCGCTTCAGCGTGACCTGCGGTTTTTTGGCCTCGCCAGCGGTGATGCCTACCAGTTCAACCCCTTGATAAGATGCGACCACGATACAAAGCGCGAACAGGAACCCTTTCCAGCCACCAGCAAAGAAGCCGCCGTGATCCGTCAGGTTGGCAAAGCCAATCGGCGCACCGCCGTTGCCAAAGCCAAAAAAAATCACCCCTATCCCCACCAGGATCATCACGATTATGGTGGAGACCTTAATCATTGCGAACCAAAACTCCAGCTCACCGTACAGCCGCACCGCCACCAGGTTGGCCAAAGCCACCATCGCCACGGCAGTCAACGCTGGTACCCACTGAGGGATCTCTGGGAACCAAAACTGCACATAAACCCCGATGGCAGTGATCTCCGAAATACCGACGGCTATCCACATAAACCAGTAGCCCCATGCAGTCAGGTAGCCGAAGTAAGGGTTCATATATTTATGTGCATAAACGGCGAATGAACCCGCCACCGGCTCTAGGAGTAACATCTCGCCCATTGAACGCATAATGAAGAAGACGAACAGCCCGGCGATGATATAATCCAGCAGCACTGATGGCCCCGCCCATTTCAACGTGCTCGCAGAACCCATAAACAGGCCAACCCCGATGGTCCCCCCCAACGCGATCAGCTCGATATGCCGGGCTTCAAGCCCCCGGTGTAGTTCTTGCGGTTTTTCTTTGTAGGCCATAAATCCTCAATAATTTTCGGGTGGTGTTTGCTTGCCGACGATGACCGATGGTGATGGTTTTAGTCGACCAGGGCAATGTTACGACGAGCACACGTCGTTCAGCACTATCGCGCATCAGGTGCCAGTGTGCAGGGATAATTTCCGGGCTGTATCGTTTCGCATTTCACCGCTATAAGCAAACCTCAATTTAAAACTTTATGGAATAAAGTAAGGTAACTTTAGGGCTGAGGGTTATATTTGTTGGCCCAATCGTCGCTTACAATTTACCACTGTAGTAGCCGACAAATTTCAGCAGCTTCAGTTGGCGGCGAATACAGCTAGGTTGGCTGAGCAGCCGGTAAAGCCACTCAAGACCCAAATTCTGCCAAACCTTGGGCGCACGCTTAACATGGCCGGTGAAAACGTCATAGGTGCTGCCTACGCCCATGTGCAACGCACGTGGATGCACTTTGCCACAGTCGTGTATCAGCATCTCCCGCTTCGGTGATCCCATCGCCACGGTGACGATGGCCGCCCCACTGGAATGGACACGTTCAAAAAGCGCCTCGCGCTGTTCTGGCTTAAAGTAGCCAGGATGGCTACCCACAAAGTTAACGTTCCAATTGCCACCAGCGCGCCCTGCTTTGCCCGGCTACCTTCAAACAGAAAGTCGATGCATTCCGCCATATGATGGAATCCCCATAGTTGAAAGCCCCGCAGTTCATACTTCGGAATCGGCATCTTTTCTTCCATCGTTAATTACCCTTACAACAAGCCGTTGGCACGCATAGATGGCTGTATACATACCCTAAATAATGCGAGTTGTAGGAAGGAACGCAGCGGCTCCCCGGGTGCTAACACCCGTCATTGACTGGGATGAGCGATGAGAGCTAACGCACAGGTAACTTGGAGTATGGCGGATATATACGTATATGCAACGCCCGTGCCTTGATCAACCCGGCAGTGTCAAAAAGCCAGTACAGCAACTTCGCCAGCACCAGACAGGTGCCAAAAATGATACCGAAGAACACCACGCGTGAAACGAACGAATCAACCCCTTCACACGCTAATACGATTATATTGAACACCTCGCCGAAGCAGAAGCCATGCAGAATGGCCGCCTTGTAGCGGTTTGGCTCAGTTTTACCCCTTTCATACAACCAGTCGAACCATTTGATAATCATGCCGACCAGCACCGCACCCAGCGGAATAAACAGCCCTCCCCCCATCACCACCAGCGAACCGATCAGGGTTGGGGAGATAGCCAGGCCAGAATGGTTGTCCAGTACTTCCCAGGTAAAGTAGTTGGCGGAGTTTAGCACAACATCTGGGCGGCTCGGCCACAGCCAGGACGGGATAAAGACTTAGAAGTCACGCACGATCGGCGCTAACCCTTGCAAATCTATCTTGTCGTAATTTTGCAGCAACAGCGCCAAATTTTCCCACGGCGAGAAGGTGTCGCGCGTCAAGTACAGGAAGGTGTAAAACGCCTTATAACCACTTACATCCAGGCTGTAGCACTTAAACGCCAGCCCGAACATGCCGACAATGCCGATACCCCCCGCTACCGTCAACATCCACAGCGTGATCCAACCGCGTACAATGCCGATAAACAGGAACAACGCGAAGGCGATGATAATATTGGCACGGGTGCCACCGACGATCACGTAAGTCAGAGTACCAAACGCCACTGTCGCCACTAAAAAGAAGCACTAGGTGCGCCGATCCTGCCGTAAGAAATACACCACCAGCATCGCTGGGATAAAGAAATAAAAGAAGCGTTTAAACCCAACCCCGGATACGTTGCTAGAGAAAATCTGGCTGTAAGAATTTAGCTTGAACAACAGCAGACCCTTCTGCATAAAGAAAGTACCCACGGTGCCGAACGCCATCAGTGCCAGCAGGATCCAGGTCAGGTGTGTTTCCACCCGGTTCATGGTAAATAGCGCTGTGCACCGCTGGGGGCGGTGCTGATGAAGCCGGGTTTTATAGTTGACGTAATAAATGGCATAGAATGCCATAGCGGACAGCATGGTATACAGCAGAAACGTGACTGGCACCGCCTCGACATCAAACTGGAATACCAGCAAGCAGGTCAGTGGAAAACCGAAGTAAAACGTCAGCAAGTACAACAGAGAGAAGAACAGGTTAAAGTTAAAACGAATACGCTGGAACTCCTGGTAGGTCAAGGTGAGGATAAACAGCCCGCTGACCAGATAGACCACCAGAAGGCCACCAAACTGCGCTAGCGTCATGAGGTTCCCCTCGTTGCCAATGCCTGTTGCCAACCGTTGAGATAATTGGGATCAAAGAAGGCGATGGTCTGTTTATCCACAGAGGCCAATTGACGCTGCGCCTCGCGCACTACCGCTGGATCTAGAGGATTGCCGTAGAACAACATCGGTAGATGTTGCTCCGCCAGATCCTGCCAGAACGGGTTATGCCGACTGAGCACAAAAGGCACGCCATACTGAATCAACAAGCACAGGGTGCCAATGCCCTACTGGCGGTTGAAAATGAAGTAGCCAAGATCACATTCGCGCAGAATATTCAGGTAATCCTCAAACGCCACCTGCTGCGTCAGCAATTGCAGGTTCTTTTCGCTGAACAGTTGCAGCCCGGCAACGCGCACTTGCTCAAGGTAGGCATCATTGTTGGTTGAGTAGCCCATCTGCAGGATCACCCGGACATCGGCACCAAACTGCTGATGGATCGCCTCCAGTGCGTCGATATGCCGGTTGCTGAGATCGCCAGAGTTACCGACCAGAATAGTCATCGGCCCGGCCTGGCTCTTTTCTCCATTGATGCCAGCCAGCGCCGGAACCCCGCGTGTCGGGAAATACAGTAGCGAAACCGGCACGCGAAGATGGCGTTCCCGGTAATAGAGCATGTCGCCACGGGTGGCAAAGATGTTGGCTACGCGGCTATGCGCCATGCGGCGCAGCCGATAGAACAAGCGGAATTTCCAGTGGGTGGCGTCCTCGTACAGATCGGCCCCCCAAACATGCAAACTGACTTGGCGAGCCTTGATTTTACCACTCAGCAGCGTCAACCACAGCCGCGCATTGAACTGACCGTGCCAGAAGAAGCGCGCGTTACGATCGGCCTAAGCGTGGGCGATCACCGCCTGCGCCAGGCTTTTTTTATCCGCAAAAGCGGCAATACTCAAGAGGGGAACTCACCCAGTGCGGTCACGTCTTTTGCCACCACCATAAAATGGCGCGTCTGTTCCGCAGGCAGCCATGGCACCAGCACGTCGTTAAAGAAACGCAGCACTGTTTGATTATGATGTGAGATATCAGATCCCAGTACATGGATCAGTCTAGTCATACTCGCCTACGATAAATAAGAAATAAGCAGCTACAGAGTGTGAAATACACAACGTAGGTTACCATATGGCTTAAGCCGCCCCCAACGCCCCGTGCAGCGGTATCAGGCAGTGTGAGAACACCATCAGCAGCAGAAATTGGCTGACTTTCGTCAGGAGATAAAAACGCAGTGACGCTTTGGCGATAACCAAATAGCCGAACACATAGGCCCCGACTTTCAGCACGTCGCCGACCAGTTGCCAGGCAAACAAATCGCGCATCGCGACAAAAGTGAGCGCACAATCTCTTGGCAGAGGGTGCTTTTATCCGTCAGTCGTGAGAGTTTTGGCACCAAATACACGGTGAATGAGTCGATGATAAATTGCAGATAAGCATCAGAGATGCTGCTGACGCCCTGCCAAATCCCCACTTCATCCCAGCTATAATGCGCCGCCAGCAGCTTTCGCATTATCACATAGGCCACGGGCAGCATCACCGAGGTGATCAATGCCATAAGGATGAACTTGCTGAGATTGCCAGCCACTGCTTTATCCCACGACAGCGCTAAATAACGTCCTGGTAGGGAGTGACGCCACCACAGCACCGGCCCAGCGGGCAACACAGCCAGTACAGGCACTAGCGCCAACCCAGTCAGCGCACCCTCATAACCGTCCAGCTTAAAGCACAAGCAGTCAGCCAACACACCTATCAGGCTGCCGCCGATCACCGACAGCGCGTTGCCCATCGCATTGCGATAGCCCTTCAGGACGGCCATAAACAGGTTGGTGTAGGCGATGCCCATCTGAATAAACGCTACGGCTCGCACCACGCCGACATAATCGGTATGGCCGAACAGCCCGATGCTGATGGGTTTAGCGGCGAACAGGAATACCAGCGCCAGCAAGGTCGAAAAACCCAGTACCATGCTCGAGGCGGTGCCAACAGCCAAACGCAACCGCAGCGGATCTTGATGGTACTCCGCCACATATTTGGTGATGCCGTTAAAAATCCCGGCACCAGACAGTACGCCTAGTACGGTAATCAACTGACGGAAGTTGCCTGCTTGCCCTACACCACCAGGGCCAAATGCCACCGCCAGTAGTTTCACCACCAGCAGCCCCACGCCGATTTTTATCAATGTGGATCCAGCAGTCAAAACTGATGCTTTTGCCCACGACATATCAGGCGAAGAAGCCCAGAACGCTATTGATCACCCTGTGTTGATCGGCATCGGACAGCGTGTAGAACAGCGGCAACTGCACCAGACGTGCGCTTTCCTGGCTGGTATAGCGGTCTTCACCGGCGAAACGACCGAACTGCTCACCGGCTTGGCAGGTATGTAATAGGATGTAATGGAATAATGACATGATCCCGGCTGCCTTCAGGGTGTCGATAAAGGCCGAGCGGTCTTCGATATCACGCAGCTTGATATAAAACATATGCGCATTGTGAACGCAAGCTGCCGGGATGCTCGGTATTGCAATGTGTCCAGCTTTGGCCAGTGGCAGCAAGCTGTCATAGTATTGCTTCCATAACGACAAACGGCGTTGATTGATACGGTCGGCGGCTTCCAGTTGGCCCCACAGATAAGCTGCTTGCAGATCCGACATGAGATAGCTGGAACCGATATCACGCCAGGTGTATTTATCCACCTGACCACGGAAGAACTGACTGAGGTTGGTGCCCTTATCACGGATAATTTCTGCCCGGTCAAGCAGCGTCGGATCATTCACCAAAATTGTGCCACCTTCACCACCAGCGGTGTAGTTTTTGGTTTCATGGAAGCTGAAAAAACCAATATGCCCGATAGTGCCAAGCGCCTGGCCTTTGTAGGTAGACATCATGCCCTGCGCGGCGTCTTCCACCACTAACAGGTTATATTGCTGCGCCAACGCCATGATGCTGCCTATCTCGCAGGCAACACCGGCGTAATGCACTGGAACGATGACGCGAGTGTGCTCGGTGATCGCTGCTTCAATTTTGCTTTCATAGATATTCATGGTGTCTGGGCGCACATCGACAAACACCACGGTAGCACCGCGTAGCACAAAGGCGTTGGCAGTAGAGACAAAAGTAAAACTTGGCATGATCACTTCATCACCCGGCTTGATATCCAACAGCATGGCTGCTATCTCCAGCGATGCGGTGCAAGACGGTGTTAGCAGCACCTTCTGGCTAGTGAGACACTGCTCCATCCACTGCTGACAGCGGTGAGTAAAGCCACCATCGCCGCACAATTTGCCGCTGCTGATGGCAGCCTGCATATAATTAATTTCAGTGCCAACAACCGGTGGGGCATTAAATAAGATCATGTCTACCTCTATAAAACCAATACGCGGTGCTTTCAATAACGGCATCATGCCGCTGATAGAGAAGTAATGCAGCGATATTACTGACCTGGGTAGTCATCCGCAGGCGCTGCACACCCTGTCGCGCGCATTGTGTGATGGCCGCAGTCATTAACCTTGAGCCAATCCCCTTGCCTGATACCCCCGGATATGCTGCCAACAGGCCGATGCGCGCTTCTTTAGCCGCGATATCTCGCAAACTGACAAAGCCAACTGGTTGCCCCTGATCGTCGAGCGCCAACAAGCACTTGTAGTCAAACCGTCCCAGCACGGCTTTTTCGATCCAGACCGCATAAAAACGCGCGCAGTCAGCGCTGTCGTACCACGGAGCACGGAATCTGCTGGTGGCGAATACCTTTGCCGCCGCTACCCGCAACTGAGGAATATCTTTGGGCGTTGCCATACGCACCCCAGGCAACGGCGCGGTCTGTGTTGCAGTAGGTTCAGCAGCAATGTTCAGTGCCAGCTCAACCTCCCCTTCAACCAACCGGAATCCCAATGCTGACAGTGCATCGACCAGCTCTAGGCGATGAGCAGGAACCTTGGCTTGCACACGTTAGAATGCATTCAAATCGGCCTCAGTGAGCCGCTCGGCCTTTTCGTTAAAGTGTAATTTGGCGCTGTTAAGCCGGAAGAATTAGCTCTCCCAACTCAGTGACTCAATATTGGCGTGGACGTGTATGCAATAAATCCAGTAAGTAATTGCCGTAACCGGTTTTGACCAGCGCCTGAGCCGTACACTGCACAGCATCATCGTCCAACCAGCGATTACGCCAAGCGATCTCCTCCAGACAGGCAATTTTGAACCCTTGATGCTTTTCTACCGTTTGCACAAAGCTGCTGGCTTCCAACAGGCTATCGTGAGTGCCGGTATCCAGCCAGGCAAACCCACGCCAAAGTAGCTCGACGCTCAGTTCACCGCGCTCCAGATACATCTGGTTAATACTGGTGATTTTCAATTTACCACGGGGTGAAGGTTTGATCTGCCTGGCGAACTCCACCACCTGAGCATCGTAAAAATAGAGGCCGGTCACCGCCCAGTTTGACTTCGGATTGACGGGCTTTTCCTCAATCGACAATGCGCGATCGCGATAATTATCATCAAACGCTACCACGCCGAATCGCTCAGGATCCATCACATGATAGCTGAATAGGGTTGCGCCAGCAGTGCGTGCCGCGATGCTTCTTAACTTGGGGCTGAACCCTTGATCAAAGTAAATATTGTCGCCCAGAACCAGGCAACTGGGTTCTCCGGCCAGGAAGGTTTCGCCAATCAGAAACGCTTGAGCCAATCCAGCGGGGCTGGGTTGTCTGGCATAGTTAAGATTAATGCCAAACTCTTCACCACTACCCAGTAAACGCTTGAAGGAAGGCAGATCTTCTGGGGTGGAAATAATCAGAATATCCCTGATCCCGGCCAGCATAAGCACAGAAAGCGGATAATAAATCATCGGCTTATCGTAAATCGGCAGCAGTTGTTTTGATACGCCAAGGGTAATAGGATACAAGCGAGTACCCTATCCTCCAGCCAGAATAATACCTTTTATACTGACTCCAAAACCCACTGTGCTAACTTGACGGTAGCGCAGCCTTAGATTTAGTCGGATAGGCCTAAGCGTTCACCGCTGTAAGAACCGTCCTGGACGCGACGCCACCAGCTCTCATGGTGCAGATACCAGGAAACTGTTTTGCGGATACCGCTTTCAAAGGTCTCTTGCGGTCGCCACCCCAGCTCGCGCTCGATCTTCCCGGCGTCAATAGCGTAATGCATATCGTGACCAGGGCGATCCTTGACGTAAGTAATCAGGTCGTGATATTTTGCTACGCTCTGGGGTTTGTTCGGTGCCAGCTCTTCCAAAAGATCGCAAATGCTGTACACCACTTCGCTATTCTTGCGCTGGTTATGGCCCCCGATATTGTAGGTCTCCCCCACCACGCCGCTGGTAACCACCTGGTACAACGCGCGCGCATGATCTTCCACATACAGCCAGTCACGCACCTGTGCGCCATCGCCGTACACCGGCAGTGGCTTGACAGCCACTGCATTCAGGATCAACAATGGGATCAGCTTTTCAGGGAAGTGATAAGGGCCATAGTTATTGGAGCAATTGGTGACGAGGGTCGGCAAGCCATAGGTACAATGCCCAATGGTTCGTTGGCGGTGGCTGGCAACGCGCATAAATCCAATTACGCAGGAAATGCTGCTGTGAATAATAACCCCCTAGCGCATTCACTGTTGGCCGATCAGTGATGGCGACTGCACTCCATTCCTGTTTAACCAGATAAGACACTATCAGCACAACCGCTGCAAACAACGCCGCAATACCGATAATCCATGGTTTACCGCACCACAAGGTACGATACAGGCCACGGATATCAAGTTCGTTATCCATCGCCTGGGGGTCTTGTCAGACGTTTTTTCTGGATTCATCACTGCCCAAAAGCCTCTGGTTAAGAGATTTGATTATTATCGAGAATGCCGCAAACGGCGTTTGATACGCTTAATGTAACGTGCAATGCGCCAGGCACGCTTGATACAGTAACCGTACAGGAAAAAAGCAAGCAAAAATAATACCAACATAACCCACTCGGGAATAAAATTCAGTCGCTCGCCGATCACGCCGATGGCCGCCAGCAGCACTGCCACCAGGGTAATCAAAACGAAAGCCTGCCGTGGCGTGAAGCCAGCACGCATTATAAGGTGGTGAATATGTTGACGGTCGGGAGAGAAAGGACTCATCCCTTTGCGTAAGCGCCGATACATGATCGCAACCATGTCCATCAGCGGTATAGCGATAATCCATAAAGCGGTAACGGGAGTGATCGAGGGAACATTCCCCTGCGAGCTTTTCACCAGCAGCCAGATGGTGGTGAAACCGATCAGCGTGCTGCCAGCATCCCCCATAAACACCTTGTAGCGGCGACCCAGAATGCCCAAGTTGAGCAAAATATAGGGAACAATAGCGGCGATCATGGCGAAACACCAAAACGCCAGTTCAGCATGGCCACTCAGATAAAATAGAATGCCCAACGCGCCGAACGAGACGCATGATAAGCCTCCTAGCAGGCCGTCAATGCCATCAACCATGTTAAAAGCATTGATGGCCGCCCACACCGCAAACAGCGTCACCAAATAATCCAATGGCCCCAACTGCATTTCCCAGTTGCCCAACACATGTCCGAAACTGCGCAGGTAAAGCCCGGGGAAAATCATCATCACAATGCAAACCAGCGCCTGAACCAGCGCCCGGATCTTGACGCTAATATCAAAACGGTCATCCAGAGCGCCAACAAAAACTAAAATACCTGCACAGGCAAGATAGAGTTTGCCGTGTGAAATCGGTTGTTCAGCGATCAAGAAGGCAAAGCACAAGCCAGCATAAACGGAAATACCGCCAACCAACGGAATCAATCCCTGATGACGTTTGCGGTAGTTGGGTTTATCAACCAGACCAATACGTTTTGCTGCTTTACGGGCAACAAAAAGAAAAGCCAAGGAAAACAGAAAAACAAATAGAATCTCGGCACTCATAGTGAGTAAGTTCACAGTTAACAGATCTCTGTAGAAGATAAGGCAGCTTAACTTGAGCAACAAGACAAGTTGTGCCATGGTCCCCACTACCTTTCAGCCATTTCCTATGACAACAGCGATTCGTCCTAATTCCTTTTGCGGTTATCTAATGAATCAACAGCAACAAGATGGCAAGCGACAAAATGTTGATCACTATCAGGATGAGTTCCCGATAAGTCGCAGAAACAACTTACTTTTCCAATACTGCTACTTATCGTATCCGCCAGAAGTGAAAAACGCCACGACTCGGCGTGGCGTGGCGTGGCGTTCTGCGAATTTTACAGAATTATGAGCGTTTCATCATATCGAAGAATTCATCATTGGTTTTGGTCATTGCCAATTTATTAATGAGGAACTCCATCGCATCGATCTCGCCCATTGGATGGATGATTTTACGTAGTATCCACATTTTCTGCAATTCTTCAGAGGTAGTGAGCAACTCTTCTTTACGCGTACCAGAGCGATTGTAGTCGATAGCCGGGAACACGCGCTTCTCGGCGATTTTACGCGCCAGGTGCAATTCCATATTGCCAGTACCTTTAAACTCTTCGTAGATAACTTCATCCATTTTCGAACCGGTATCGACCAGTGCGGTGGCGATGATGGTCAGGCTACCGCCTTCTTCAACATTACGCGCCGCACCAAAGAAACGCTTAGGACGATGCAGGGCATTAGCATCCACCCCCCCCGTTAGTACCTTGCCTGAAGCGGGTACTACGGTGTTATAGGCACGCGCCAGACGGGTGATGGAATCAAGCAGGATGATCACGTCTTTTTTGTGCTCCACCAGGCGCTTGGCCTTCTCAATGACCATTTCTGCTACCTGCACATGCCGAGATGCTGGCTCGTCGAAAGTCGAAGCGATCACTTCGCCTTTCACCAGACGCTGCATTTCGGTCACTTCTTCTGGACGTTCGTCGATTAACAACACCATCAGTACGCAATCTGGGTGGTTGTAAGCAATACTTTGCGCGATGTTCTGCAACAACATGGTTTTACCGGCTTTTGGCGGCGCAACGATCAAGCCACGCTGACCACGGCCGATCGGCGCTGCCAGATCCAATACACGCGCTGTCAGGTCTTCGGTCGAACCGTTGCCTCGTTCCATCCGCAGACGGGAATTCGCGTGTAACGGGGTTAAGTTTTCGAACAGGATCTTGCTACGGGCGTTTTCAGGTTTGTCATAGTTAACCTCGTTAACTTTCAACAGAGCAAAGTAGCGCTCGCCTTCTTTTGGCGGCCTAATTTTACCGGAAATGGTGTCACCTGTGCGGAGGTTGAAACGGCGTATTTGGCTAGGGGATACATAGATGTCATCAGGGCCGGCGAGGTAGGAACTATCTCCAGAACGGAGGAAACCAAATCCATCCTGCAATATCTCCAGCACGCCATCGCCGAAGATATCTTCTCCACTTTTCGCATGCTGCTTCAGAATGGAGAAAATAATGTCCTGCTTACGCATGCGGGCTAGGTTTCCCAGCCCCATATTTTCGCCGAGAGTAATTAGATCAGAAACGGGCGTATTCTTTAATTCCGTAAGATTCATAGTGGTGGGTTCTTAAACTCGGGGTGTGTCTCGAACTTTTATCGTGAATGGTATGGCAGCGTGATACATGCCTGTTTACTGGACGTTCGATCGCCGCGGACCCTATCGCGTTAAGAAATAGCTTACATCGGGCGCACGCATTGCGTTGATGGCTTAAGACCGAAAGTACCTTAAAATTGATTTTGCAAAACCGCTTGATCGCTAAAAAACGGGCCAGGCTCATTTTACTTTGGACGATAGTGGTTCAGCACATAGTAAAGCTTAGATTCAAATTCTTTACATTTAAAACTTCGGGCAAGTTCTATTTGCAGTGCGGTTAAACTTAACACGCTTCTTTGCAAGCGTCTAGCGATGAATTGAACATCAGCTAGACGCCTGATATTTGCTTTCTCGCCTGATTACAAATTTGCGTTCAGAAAATCTTTAAGCTGACCTTTGGACAACGCGCCAACCTTGGTCGCGGCCACCTTGCCGTTCTTGAACAGCAACAACGTAGGGATACCACGGATACCGTACTTGGGGGCGGTTGCAGGGTTCTTATCGATGTTCAGCTTGGTGATGGTTAGTTTGCCAGAGAATTCTTCGGCAATTTCATCCAGAATCGGGGTAATCATCTTGCACGGCCCACACCATTCAGCCCAGAAATCGACCAGTATTGACCCTTCAGCTTTTAGCACGTTGCTGTCGAAGCTATTATCAGTCAGGTGAATAATTTTATCGCTCATGTTCTACTCCACAGGATTAGGTCTACCTTGTTGGTGTAGCATTAACCAACTCAGGGTGATTTCATTTCACAGCGTTTATTTCAACGGATGTGCTTTGGTAAAGCAATAGTTAGCTGATATTCTGCCATACTATAAGCAAAACACACTTGACTGATCAGAAGTTTTCCGACTTCGCCATGCACCCGTTAGTCTTTGAAGCCCTTGAGAAAAAAGGGTTTTACCATTGCACGCCCATCCAAGCGTTAGCATTGCCGCTCACGCTCTCCGGGCGTGACGTTGCAGGTCAGGCGCAAACCGGTACAGGAAAGACGCTGGCGTTTTTAGCGTCTACTTTTCACTATTTGCTTACCCATCAGGCGAAACAGGATCGACAAACCAACCAGCCGTGCGCCTTAATCATGGCACCCACGCGTTAACTGGCGGTGCAAATCCATTCAGATGCGGAACCCCTCACCCAGTCCACTGGCCTAAAGCTGGGCCTGGCCTACGGCGGCTATGGCTACGATAAACAATTGCAAGTCCTGGAAAGCGGCGTAGATATCCTGGTCGGTACCACCGGTCGTTTAATCGACTATGCCAAACAGAACTACATCGATTTGGGTACCACTCAAGTCGTGGTGCTGGATGAAGCTGACCGCATGTATGATCTGGGCTTTATCAAAGACATCCGCTGGCTATTCCGCCGTATGCCTGCGGTTGACCAACGCCTGAATATGCTATTCATTGCCACCTTATCCTACCGTGTCCATGAATTGGCCTTCGAACAGATGAACAACGCTGAATATGTTGAAGTGGAACCGCAACAGAAAACCGGCCACCGCATTAAAGAAGAACTGTTATACCCATCCAATGGAAGAAAAAATGCGTCTGCTACAGACGCTAATATAAGAAGAGTGGCCGGATCGCGCCATCATTTTTGCCAATACCAAACACCTCTGTGAAGACATCTGGGGTCACCTGGCTGCCGATGGTCACCGCGTTGGCTTGCTTACTGGCGACGTAGTGCAGAAAAAACGTTTGAGCATTCTCGACGATTTCACTAAGGGCAACCTCGATATTCTGGTTGCCACCGATGTCGCCGCGCGCGGTCTGCATATCCCGTTGGTCACCCACGTATTCAACTACGATCTGCCTGATGATTGCGAAGACTACGTGCACCGCGTAGTGCAGAAAAAACGTTTGAGCATTCTCGACGATTTCACTAAGGGCAACCTCGATATTCTGGTTGCCACCGATGTCGCCGCGCGCGGTCTGCATATCCCGTTGGTCACCCACGTATTCAACTACGATCTGCCTGATGATTGCGAAGACTACGTGCACCGCATTGGCCGTACCGGACGCGCTGGCAAAAGCGGTCATTCCATCAGCCTGGCCTGCGAAGAATATGCACTCAACCTACCGGCGATCGAGGCCTATACCGGTCGTAGCATTCCAGTAAGCAAGTATAATAGCGATGCTTTGCTGACCGATCTGCCGACACTGAAGCGCCTGACGCGTCCGCGCAGTAACAATGGGCCACGTCGCAACTCAGCACCGCGCAGCAACCACAAATGCTCAGGCTGATGACCCAATGACTTTCAAGTTGCATCAAGGTGACCCACTCGTTAGTACACCGGTCAGTGCCGGAGGCAAGCAAGTGCGGCTCACGCTGATGCGTTTTGAAATGCACGGGGGATAACATGCTCAGTTCCAGCAGGCTCGATGCAGCTATCGACCCTGATTCCAATAGCTTCCATATGCTGGTGATACGCAAAGTGGTCAGCAGTATTCAGCTCCTATCACGCATCAAGAGCGCAAAGTGCAGTTGGCAGCCGGGCTGGATCAGCAAAATCGCCTATTGTATAAGGCCATGCAACGCGGAGGCTGTGCTTGAAGCTGTTCTCCGAACGCTTGCAGGACAGTCCACGCAAGCAAATCCTCAGTTGCCCGATCCCGGTGATCAGCGGCGTGGAAGAAGTGCGGCTGACTTACTCGTCGCGCACACCACTGGCGAGCCTGATCGACGTTTGGTGGTCGATATCGGCGGCGGCAGCACCGAGTGGGTAACTGGCCGCTGAAGCTAGAAGCTCAACATTAATGTGATAACGGCGTAAATTGCGCCCAGTATTCTACCCTTCGCCTTTGCCCTTGGCTAAATGGCTCTGGCCCTCCTGCATGCGCTCTTTTGGGCTGATCACCTTAGGTTCGCTTTCCCACGTCAGATCGTCTTGCGGCAACTCCAACAGAAAACGGCTAGGTTCAGGCCGCACCAGTTCGCCATACTGGCGGCGTTCACAGCACAGGGTGAAAATCAGTGTTTTTTGGGCGCGGGTGATCCCCGCATAGGCCAAACGCCGCTCTTCATCGATGTTATCCTCATCGATGCTGCTCTGATGCGGTAATAATCCCTCTTCCATTCCTACCAGGAAAACATAGGGGAACTCCAGGCCCTTTGAGGCGTGCAATGTCATCAGTTGCACCTGGTCTTGTTGTTCTTCGCTTTCGCCTCGTTCAATCATATCGCGCAAGGTGAAACGGGCGACCACCTGGCTCAGCGTCATCGGTTCTTCCAACTCGCTACCTGCCAACATTTCTGTCATCTAGCCAAACAGCGTATTAACGTTTTTCATACGCATTTCAGCGGCTTTAGGGCTAGGGGAGGTTTCAGACAGCAAACTTTCGTAATCAACACCGTGGATCAAATCGCGCACCGCCTTAACCGGATCACACTCGGCAAGCTTAGCAATGCCGCCCAGCCAGTGGGTAAAGAGCTGCAATGACTCCAGCCCACGGCCGCTCAGATGCTGGCTAGAGGCCCAGATCGAAGCTAGCGCGGAACAAGCTTTTGTTACGCTGATTGGCCAACTCACCCAATTTTTGTAGCGTCGCCGGGCCAATCTCGCGCTTAGGCGTATTGACGATACGCAAGAAAGCGCTGTCATCATCCGGGTTGGTCAACACTCGTAGATAGGCGAGAAGATCCTTGATCTCTGGCCGCGAGAAGAACGAGGTACTGCCGGAAATCTGATGCGATTCTGCATCAGCATCTTTTCGAACAGACGAGACTGGTGGTTGCCACGATAGAGGATCACGTAATCACCGTAGCCGGTTTTTTTCACAAAATGGTGAGCGATCAGTTCCCCCACCACCCGCTCAGCCTCATGGTCTTCGTTAGTCGCGGTAATGACTGTCAGTTCTTCACCATAACCCAGCGTGGAAAACAGCCGTTTTTCAAAAACGTGCGGATTATTCGCGATCAGAATGTTGGCTGCTTTCAAAATACGCTCGCTGGAACGGTAGTTCTGTTCCAGCTTGATCACCCGCAGCGACGGAAAATTTTCCTTCAGCAACGCCAGATTATGCGGCCGCGCGCCGCACAAAGAGTAGATCGACTGGTCATCATCACCTACCACAGTAAAGCGCGCACGGTTGCCCACCAGCAGTTTCACTAGTTCATACTGGCTAGTGTTGGTATCTTGATATTCGTCCACCAGCAGGTAGCGAATGCGCTTATGCCAGCGCTCGCACACCTCTTCGTTGCACCGCAGCAGCAAGGTTGGCAACAGGATCAGATCATCGAAATCCAGCACATTGCAGGCCCGCATATGGGCAAGATACAGGCCGTAGAAATGAGCGAACAGCTTGTCGCGTTCAGAGTGCGCCAGCGCCATCGCTTGTGTGGGATCGACCAGATCGTTTTTCCAATGGGAAATTGTGGAAATAAGCTGCGCCACCAATGTTTGTTCGTTTTCCAGCCACTTTTCAGTCAGATCTTTCAGCAGTGCGAGCTGATCCTTATCATCAAACAACGAAAAATGGGGCTTCATTTCCAACGCGGCGTATTCCCACTGGATGATCTCCAGCCCCAAAGTATGGAAGGTGGAAATCATTAGTCCGCGCGCCTCTTTGCGCCCCATGGTTTGCACCACGCGCTCTTTCATCTCGCGCGCAGCCTTATTGGTAAAAGTCACGGCAGTGATCTGCCGAGCTTGATAGCCGCAGTGATGGATCAGGTGAGCAATCTTGTTGGTAATGACGCGCGTCTTTCCCGAACCGGCACCGGCTAGCACCAGGAAAGACCCAGTAACGAATTCGACAGCTTGTTATTGGCTGAGGTTTAATCGCATAGCGCTTTATTGCTCGACTTGATAAGGTGGCAGGGGATTGTAGCAGAAAGCGCCGATGAGATTTAACGGGTATATACCCGTCGTCTTTCAAGCTGTAGCATGGGTGGCTGCACTCAGTGACGTGGCCCATCGATGGATCACCTCCCTTAGGAGGCTGCGGCAAACCACGTTCAAATCTAAAAGAAATCAAATCCTTGTGATTTCCCCTTCGGGACACCACTTTGCGGCATTCAAATGGGTTCCCTACCGATTTGTCCCGGCAATATTGCCACCCCAGTGACTTACTTGGGTCATCGCCTGGAGACTCACGAATTTGCCGCCTAGCTGCAATTTGAAATTCATAGGGTATAATCAGCGCAATTTCCGCATTGATAAAAGCATTACCATGGCAAAGATAGCATGTGCCCTGCACATACTTGGTGGACAATGAAAAATTGGCCAATGTGCTGCTAGTCAAGATGAAGCGCGGCGTCAGCTTCGATACGCTGGCGCGCAAATATTCAGGCTGCCCGTCAAAACGTCATGGTGGTTCACTGGGTGAGTTTATCAAAGGCAGCATGGACGCTGCCTTTGATAAAGCAGTCTTTAGCATTCCGCTACTCAAACCCTATGGCCCGGTCAAAACCCTGTTCGGTTATCACATCATCAAAGTGCTATACCGTAGCTGAGGTGGCCGAAGCCCCCCTCAAGGCTTCCGTGTGGTAAGATCCACGGCTTTCTCCACCACAAGACGCTGTAGATATGATTCCATTATAGGTTTACTGCAACTGCTTCATACCGATTTCCGGCTCACCTTCTGGTTCCTTCAGCACCAAGGTCACATCCTGAGAAAGCTGCAACTTCAACTCCCGATCCAGCACCTCAAACGTCAAGCCGAACAGGAACGCTTGACGCAACCTCTGATACTGCTCCAGAGCGATATCCACCACACCTCTTTGCTGAGAACCTAGATGCTGGCTCAGCAGTACATCGGTATCGGTGTGTGCATAGGCGGCAAACAGTTTGCTCAGTTGATCCTTTGATCCTTTTTCTGCATCAGCAGGTTAGTGCACGCTTCCTCCGGCAATCTATTATTGCGCACGTTAACAAACTCGCGGGCGATAAAACCCACTCTACTGTTCAGGTGGTTATTCGGTGTATCCAGATGGATGGCGCATTGAGCACGCTGATATTGTACCCGGCAATCAAGGCCCAGTTGCAGGTTCTCGTGATCACTCTCTTTTCCATGGCATGCTAGAGATGCCAGAACAGCGCCTCATGAGCGAGATTGCTGCGCCAGTAGCAGCCCAGGTTCCTCGCTCCACAGATGGGATGCCATATCATCGCTAGTGTATCCTGCTTCACCAGTTTATTAGTCAGGCTCACCGGTTGCGGCGGCAACGGTGCCAACATCGGCATGATAGCTGGGATTTTGCGTTTGCCTTTCAGCGGTGAGAAAGCCTCGCTGATCTGTTCACCCAAACTGCGGCTGTCTACCCTACCGACCACATACAGTGCCATAGCATCTGGGGTATACTACTGGTAATAGAATTTCTTCAGTTGATCGATATTGACTGGCAGCTTTACCGGCTGAGCCGGATCCTGTGCCGCCAATGTCGAGCCTTTCAGACGATAACGCCACCAGGCATCTTGCAGATTTGGCGGGAAGGTGCCAACTGGATCGATGCAGACACTCATCACCGCCTGTACTCTATGCTCATTGAGAGCCAGCTTGCCAGTGATATCGGAAAGCCACACCAACGCATCTTTCAGCAGGTCGGTAAGAGCTGATGGCGAGCGGTAAAGGCCTTTCATTGTCGAGGCTCTGCTGCCATAGCGAACGAAGTTGCAAAGTGGAAAGACTTCCGCTGTGCCCCAGAGACAGGCGCGACAATAAATGGGCGAAGCCGATCTGTTGAGCAGACTCCGCCAGAGAAACGGTATTAATCCTCAGCCGCAATTCGATGCGGTCATTCGGCCGCTGCGGCGTACTGACGCCCCCAGCGGAGCTAGCCGCATAATCATGTTGATGATGCCAAACATGACCTGTGAAAAACTGTCGATCACATTGAAGATCAACTGATCCTTTTCACCCAGATTATGCAGCAAAAAACCGAACAACACAGCAAACAACAGCACCTGTAGAATGTTGCCGCTAGCGAACGCGCCAATCATACTGCCGGGAATAATGTCCAGTAGGAACGCAATGATGCCTTGCTGTTTCGCTTGCTCAGCATAGATTACCACCGCTTTAGTGTCCAATGTGCTGGCATCAACGTTCATGCCAATCCCAGGCTGCATCAGATTGACGATCACTAAACCGATAATCAGCGCGACAGTGCTGACAACCTCAAAGTAGATCAGTGCGATAGCACCGGTACGCCCCATAGCTTTCATGCTTTCCATGCCCGTGATGCCGCTCACCAATGTGCAGAAGATCACTGGAGCAATAATCATCTTGATCAACTTAACGAATCCATCGCCCAGTGGTTTCATTTGAGTGCCGATGTCGGGATAGAAATGACCCAGCAAGATACCCAACGTAATTGCTGTTATTACTTGAAAATAGAGGCTCTTACAGATGGTTATTTTCATAAAAATATCCTTTAGAGGAAAGGCGAACCAGGCGGCAATCCATTGATCCCCCTGTTAATCGCAGGCACAAAAAATAACACTCAATTAACAGCATGGAAATAATTTGTTGCAGCGTGACATCAGGAACGGCATGAATTTAAGAACTGAAACGCGTCAAGCTGGAAGAAAAATTGGAGATTGCGACATTTTTTATTTTCCTGGTATGAGCGGCGTTATTGAATAAATCGAACATTTGGCCGGGACGAGGATCCGATCACTCTCCTTCTGTCAACATAGCGACATTCCGTGGCCCAGCAAAAGTTCAACATCACCAACTGGAAGGCTTACAACAACGCCCTTATCACTCGGGGTTTACTCACTTTCTCGGTGGATGAAACGGCACTTCACGCCTGGTACTGCGAGGCAAAACCTTCTCTGCGTGGTCGCCCACCACATTATTCCGATATGGCAATCACCAGCGTATTGATGCTGAAACGGATTTTCGGCCTGACACTTCGCGCCCTCCAGGGCTTCGTCGACTCCATTGTCACACTGATTAAAGTGCCGTTGAACTGCCCGGACGACACCTGCATCAGTAAGCGGGCGAAGTCCGGCCATGTCCCGTTTAAAACCCCAACGCCGGGTGAAATTGCGCACCTCGTTATCGACTCTAACGGGCTCAACGTGTTGGGTGAAGGCGAGTGGAAGGTAAAAAAACACGGTCAGGAAAAACGGCGTATCTGGCGAAAACTGCATTTTTCTGTAGATACAGAAACACATGAGGTCATCTGTGCTGACCTTTCCTTGAGCAATGTCACCGATACTGAAGCCTTCCCAGGTCTCATCCGCCAGAGGTACCGTAAAATCAAAGTCGCCTCGGCGGATCGGGCTTAGGATACGCGAGTGAGTCATGATGAGTTAAGGCGTTAATACCGCCCAGCAGCGGAGCCCGTTATTGGTCGGCAGACTATGCAGAGCGAAATTAAGCGGTGGCGAACCAGCGCCTTACCGGAGAGAACACACGGTGGAAAAGTATCACAAGCTACCACCGACGTTCGATAGCGGCAACAGCGAGGTACAGAGTAAAATAGCTATTTGGTGGTCACCTGTCGCTGCGAGATTATGATGGGCAAGTTGCAGAGGCGCTGGCCATGATCTGTGCATTAAACAAGATGACGCTCGCCGGTATGCCAGAAAGTATACGCCTTGCCTGAAAGATGCCCATTCACAGGACTCTTTATTCCAAATCCGGTTTATTCAACAAAGCCCCCGAGAGCCTGCAAGAAACTTTACTGGCAATTAAAGAATAAAAAATATTGAATATAGACGATTTAGGAAGATAGCGCAGACGAGTATAAAAACCCCGCTTACGAATAATGCGGTGCAAAGGAAAATAGGACTGAAAGCCTGATTCCTGCGTTATTTACCGACATTATCCGCAAGCGGTAGGTTTTTTGACATCAGAAAAAATAGCGTATCAGTACAGCTTTTTCGCCGTTTCTAGCCAATCGCCTTTGAACGGACGTTTCATGTTCTCGATTGCATCAATGATATTGTGGTGCACCATCTTTTCATTTAGGATGCCGACGCAGCGGCCACCGTAACCCTGCAACAGCAGTTCAATTGCGTATGCGCCCATGCGGGATGCCAGGATACGGTCATAAGCGACAGGGGTTCCGCCGCGCTGAATGTGGCCCAGCACGGTCGCGCGGGTCTCACGCTGCGTTTCCTGCTCAATATGGCGTGCTAGTTCATTGATATCACAGATGTGCTCGGTGATTGCTACGATGGCATGTTTTTTGCCCTTGCTAATCCCGGCCCTGATTTCATTTACCAGATCTTCGCGATTGAACTCAATTTCTGGTAGCACGATGAACTCACAGCCGCCCGCAATCGCCGCCGCTAGCGTCAAGTCGCCACAGTGGCGGCCCATGACTTCGACGATGGAGATACGCTGATGCGAAGAGGACGTATCACGCAGGCGGTCAATCGCTTCCACCACGGTTTCCAATGCGGTGAAGTAACCAATGGTGTAGTCCGTACCGGCTACATCGTTATCGATGGTGCCAGGCAGGCCGATGCAAGGGAAGCCTTCTTCCGTCAAGCGTTTGGCACCCATGTAAGAACCATCGCCGCCGATCACCACCAGCGCATCAATGCCGTGTTTTTTCAGATTTTCAATCGCCTTGGCGCGAACACGTCCATCTTCGAATTGCGGAAAACGAGCAGAACCAAGGAAGGTACCACCACAGTTGATCATGTCGGACACGCTGTAACGATCCAATTTCTCCATGCGATCTTCGTACAAGCCGAGGTAGCCATCATAAATACCAAAAACTTCCAAACCTTCCGAAAGTGCCACACGCACCACACCACGGATCGCCGCGTTCATACCTGGCGCATCACCGCCACTTGTCAGTACACCGATTTTTTCGATCATGACTACCTCTGAACTGTAGATGCAATTTTTTAAGAATTGTGTTTTCGCCCATCCCTTGGCACCTCTCAGACTAATAGAAAACCCGCTTTTAGGTGGGATACTATATCAAAAACGTCCAACTGAATTGATTCAAGTCACGCCATATAACGGTAAAAAAAGGTATGGCATGTTGAGCTAATCTGACATGGGGTTTGGTGCTTTGATCTGATTACTACGCCTGATGCCCCTGACTTCTTGTTGGCACCACGGAACTGTGGTCTGGGTGGATGATGATATTCGCCCCTGGGAAACGATGCAGTAACCCCTGCTCGACCTGTTCCGCCAGAATATGTGCCTGCCGTAACGGCAGAGAATCCGCTATCTCCCGATGCAGTGGAATCAAGCGCGTATGGCCGGATTGACGGGGGCGCAAATCGTACACACTTTTCACTCCCGGCCAGGAAAAGGCCACGCCAATAATGGCCTGATATTCCTTATCCGGCAGCGTCCGATCCAACAGCGATTGCATCGCCTTATAGCCTAATGTACAAGGCGCTGTAGACACCGATATCCAAAGCAAACAAGGCATCCGCCCGATGAAAACCGTATCAACTGGGTCTAAGTGCGGTCAAAATAGCCCCATTCATCATGACATATGACTGATAATGCAGCATATCTGCACGCATTGCCGGACTGCGGGTGTTTCTAACGATCCAGCGCTGAAATGTGACCAGGATCAGCGTTATCCCCGTCACCGCGATGCCGGCACCGGGATCTTGCAACCTTTGCGGTGGCTTTGTTGAATAAATCGGATTTGGAATAAAGAGTCCCCTGAATGGGCAGCTTTCAGGCAACGCGTATACTTTCTGGCATACCGGCGAGCGGCATCTTGTTTAATGCACAGATCATGGCCAGCGCCTCTGCAACTTGCCCATCATAATCTCGCAGCGACAGGTGACCACCAAATAGCTATTTTACTCTGTGCCTCGCTGTTGCCGCTATCGAACGTCGGTGGTAGCCTGTGATACTTTTCCACCGTGTGTTGTCTCTGGTAACGCGCTGGTTCGCCACCGCTTGAAGGCGACTTTGATTTTACGGTACCTCTGGCGGATGAGACCTGGGAAGGCTTCGGTATCGGTGACATTGCTCAAGGAAAGGTCAGCACAGATGACCTCATGTGTTTCTGTATCTACGGCCAAATGCAGTTTTCGCCAGATCCGCCGTTTTTCCTGACCGTGTTTTTTTACCATCCACTCCCCTTCACCCAACACGTTGATCCCGGTAGAGTCGATAACGAGGTGCGCAATTTCACCCGGCGTTGGGGTTTTAAACGGGACATGGCCGGACTTTGCCCGCTTACTGATGCAGGTGTCGTCCGGGCAGTTCAACGGCACTTTGATCAGTGTGACAATGGAGTCGACAAAGCCCTGTAGGGCGCGAAGTGTCAGGCCGAAAATCCGTTTCAGCATCAATACGCTGGTGATTGCCATATCGGAATAATGTGGTGGGCGACCACGCAGAGAAGGTTTTGCCTCGCAGTACCAGGCGTGAAGTGCCGTTTCATCCACCGAGAAAGTGAGTAAACCCCGAGTGATAAGGGCGTTGTTGTAAGCCTTCCAGTTGGTGATGTTGAACTTTTGCTGGGCCACGGAATGTCGCTATGTTGACAGAAGGAGAGTGATCTGATCCTCGTGCCGGCCAAATGTTCGATTTATTCAACAATGCCGCGTCACCAATGAATCTATCCTTGCCTGTTTTTCGCCACTATTGCCCAAATCTTTATGTTTCTGGAAGAGCAATAGAATTCTTCTCATAATTTGATAAATCTCTACACTTGTAGCTTCAATGCGATATAGTAATTATATAAAATATTTTTTATTAATTAAATATTATTAATAATGGCGATATCTTCAGAATCTGGCAGTAGGAACACACCGTCTCTAAGGCTTCTAACTCGTCATTATACTTGAGATACCGTTACATTTGGCTGCGGAAAACCGCAGTCTTTAATCTAGAGTGGTATAAAATATGAAATTACAACAGCTTCGTTACATTTTGGAGGTGGTTAACAACAATCTGAATATTTCCTCGACGGCAGAAGGGCTTTACACCTCGCAATCCGGCATCAGCAAGCAGGTGCGCATGTTGGAAGATAAGTTAAGTATCCAGATTTTCGCCCGCAGTGGCAAACACCTGACCCAAGTTACGCCGGCTGGCCAGGAAATTATCCGCATTGCGCGTGAAGTGCTGTACAAAGTGGATGCCATTAAGGCCGTCGCTGGCGAGCATACCTACCCGGATAGAGGTCACCTTTACATTGCCACTACCCATACCCAGGCGCGATACGCTTTGCCAAACGTCATAAAGGGCTTTATCGAACGCTATCCAAGGGTGTCGTTGCATATGCACCAAGGTTCGCCAACGCAGATAGCCGAAGCGGTTTCCAAAGGCACTGCTGATTTCGCCATCGCAACGGAAGCGTTGCACCTGTATTACGATTTAATTATGTTGCCATGCTACCACTGGAATCGCATGGTAGTGGTGAAGCCCGATCATCCTCTGTCTGACAAAAGCCACATCACCATTGAAGAGTTGGCTGCTTACCCAATCGTCACCTACACTTTTGGCTTTACTGGCCGTTCAGAGTTGGATACTGCGTTCAATCGTGACGACTTAACGCCGCGTATCGTATTTACTGCTACTGACGCCGACGTGATTAAAACCTACGTACGCCAGGGGCTGGGAGTTGGTGTGATCGCCAGTATGGCGGTGGATCCACTGCAAGACTCGGATCTGATGACTGTGGATGCGCGTGATGTTTTCACCTACAGCACGACTAAAATCGGTTTTCGCCGTAGCACTTTCATGCGTAGCTACATGTACGACTTTATCCAGCATTTCGCTCCGCACCTGACGCGTGACGTGGTCGATAGTGCCATAGCATTGCGCTCTAACGAAGATATCGAAGCCATGTTCAAGAGCGTTAAACTGACGGAGAAATAGACTAGCTGGCTGCTATTGACATATTGCCTCTGTAAGCCGCTAATCCTTAACAAAGGCACCATGATTTTTCTGTCACAGCGGTTTTATTTTTAAATCCAGTAGATGCCCCATCTTGGTGGCCTTAGTGGCTAGATAATACGCATTCTTTGGATTTTTTCCTACTATCAGGGGTACGCGGGCGGTGATGTTGATACCAGCCTCGCTCAGGATGTTAACCTTTTGTGGGTTGTTGGTCAGCAAACGAACCGAATTCACTCCTAGCAGTTTGAACATATCAGCGCACAGGGTGAAGTCACGTTCGTCGGCGGCGAAACCGAGCTGATAGTTGGCCTCCACAGTATCTGCCCCTTGATCCTGCAAAGCATAGGCACGGATCTTGTTCAACAGGCCGATATTGCGTCCTTCTTGACGATGGTAAAGCAGAATGCCACGTCCTTCTTCGGCGATATACGCCAGCGCAGCTTCCAGTTGGAAACCGCAGTCGCAGCGCAGGCTGAATAATGCATCACCGGTTAAACACTCAGAATGTACGCGTGCCAGCACCGGCATCTCGCCAGAGATATCCCCAAAAACTAACGCCAGATGGTCATGCCCGGTAGCCAACTCTTCGAACCCTACCATAAGGAAATCACCCCAAGGTGTCGGCAACATAGCTTCTGCCACCCGTTTAAGCTGCATGTTATTTTCCACAAATACATCCTATTCAATCGTTGTTACGCATCCTACGTCCGGTTCATTGAACTGACCAGTACTAAAGCGTGCTACGCCGATCTCTATTTCATTAATTATGGGCTATTTTGCCACAATTTCTTGGTTGGCAGTGCTCAGAAACCCAGCATATGAGATTCTTTAACGCCTATTTTTATTGCACTGAGCTAATTTTTTTCGCGTACTATCAATCCAACTATCTGTTGGATCAGCCATGAGGAGTAGGGGGATGAATAAAATAGCAAAACGCACGGCGGTGTGAGCGTTGCTACTGCTAAAAATGCCGATGATGCTCTGGGTATCCGGCTGGCATTGGTGGCCCGGCAGTGATGAAATGATGAAACGCTGCTGAAAGGGCTGTACCGGGTTACTTCGACCGTGACTTCTCCATGGGGAATCGATATCACTAGCATTCTCCTCAGCGCCTGGTTCCTGTGGTACCTGCGCTTACGCCCTAAGGCAGCCATCGGGCTGGTAATATTGCTCTCCGCTGCGATGTTAATCAGTCGGGGCATAAAATCGATGATCAAGGATCGGGTGCAAGAAACCCGGCCATTTGTCGTTTGGCTCGAAAAGAATCACGGCGTTGATGAAAAATACTTTTATTCGTTACATAGCAAACAGCTTAGCGCATTAGTGGCGGAGTTGTGGCAGGGGCAAAATCTGGTGCCAACTTGGTTGAGCAAGCATTGGCAGTTTGAAATCGGTTTTGCCTTCCCCTCAGGGCATACCTTGTTCGCTGTTACCTGGGCGCTGCTGGGTGTTGGGTTATTGTTGCCGCGCCGCTACTACAAAACCGTAGTGCTACTGATGCTATGGGCAGGTAGGTGTTATGGGTAGCCGTCTAATGCTGGGTATGCATATGCATTGGCCAAGCGATTTAGTCATGGCTACGTTGATCAGTTGGTTACTGGTGACGCTCACCTGCTGGCTGGCACAGCGGTGGTATGGGTTATTGATGCCACCACAAGGGCAGCAGGGCTTGACGGTAGGTAAACTACAAAATTGATTAAGTAATGACGTTGTCACCTACATCAGCGGCTCGCGAATGAGCCGCATTAATTGCTGATGTCGCATGCCATTGCCATTTGTTTAGTTGCCCTCACAACCTGATAAATCCGCTATTTTGAGCAGCTTCCGGGGTAATTTTTGCGACAAAAATGCGAGCAAATGTGTGGTCTTATTGTGCCGGAGTGTTTCCCAGCTACGATGGGAAATGCTAACTTAATAATTAGGGAAGCCACATATTGGCATAGCTCATCTGATTAACTCGGCTTTATGGGAAAGAATGTGAAATACTTGCTGATTTTTTTATTTATTTTGGTGATTTTCGTGATTTCGGCAACCTTCGGTGCACATAACGATCAGGTAGTGACTTTTAACTACTTAATTGCCCAAGGTGACTATCAAGTTTCAACCTTATTAGCTGTGCTGTTTGGTGCCGGTTTTATCCTTGGATGGATCATTTGTGGCCTTTTCTATCTGCGTACCCGCATTGCCCTTGTGCGCGCCGAACGCAAGATTAAAAGACTGACACTGCAACTTGAACAGCCTGCTGAGCTAGTGGTTCAGCCCATCGTCAACAAGGAATGAGCCTCAATGCTAGAACTGCTGTTTCTATTGCTGCCCGTGGCTGCCGCGTATGGTTGGTACATGGGGCGCAGAAGTGCTCAGCAGGATAAACAACAGCAGGCCAACCGCCTATCGCGTGAGTATGTTGCCGGGGTTAACTTCCTGCTTTCCAATCAGCAAGATAAGGCGGTCGATTTGTTCCTTGATATGTTGAAAGATGACAGCAATACCGTTGAAGCTCATCTGACGCTGGGCAACCTGTTTCGTTCGCGTGGTGAAGTTGACCGCGCTATCCGCATCCATCAGGCACTGATGGAAAGCTCGTCACTGACATTCGAACAGCGCTTGTTGGCGGTGCAACAACTGGGGCGCGATTACATGTCAGCCGGTATGTATGACCGCGCGGAGGACATGTTCAGCCAACTGATTGACGAAGAAGATTTCCGCATCTCGGCTCTACAGCTACTGCTGGTGATTCATCAGGCCACCAGTGATTGGATGAAAGCGATTGACGTGGCGGAAAAGCTGGTCAAGCTAGGTATGGATAAGCAGCATATTGAGATCGCTCATTTTTACTGCGAACTGGCATTGCAGGAGGTGAGTAGTGACGATCTCGACAAAGCGATGTCCCTACTAAAGCGTGCCGCCTCGGCAGATAAGCAATGCGCACGCGTCTCCATCATGTTTGGTCGCATTTATATCGCGCAACACGATTATGCCAAAGCGATAGAATCGCTGCAACGGGTGCTGAGTCAAGATAAGGAATTGGTTAGCGAGACGTTGCCGATGCTGCACCAATGCTACCAGCATTGGCCGGAACAGCAGCAGGTTTGGACCGGTTTCCTTAAACGTTGTGTGGAGGAGAATTGCGGTGCAACTGCCGAACTGATGCTAGCAGAGATTATCGAACAGTATGAAGGGTGCGATGTGGTGCAGGCGTATATCAACCGACAATTGCAGCGTCATCCTACCATGCATGTGTTCTATAGGTTGATGGATTATCATTTGGAGGACGCCGAAGATGGGCGGGCAAAGGAGAGTTTGCTGCTACTACGTGACATGGTCGGCGAGCAGATACGCACCAAGCCACGTTATCGCTGCCATAAATGCGGCTTTACCGCCCATTCGCTCTATTGGCACTGCCCATCGTGCCGGAGCTGGGCGTCGGTCAAACCGATACGTGGCCTTGATGGTCAGTAGCCGTAGACAAAATCTCCACTCAATTGGAATTGTTGACGCTGCTAACCTTGTTCAGGATCAGCATGATAACCAGTGATGGCCGGAGCAGTTATCATACGGTTTCGTTTACGTCATTTATGAGTTTGTCATACTGCGAGGGGCTTTGTTAAATAAATCTGATTTGGAATAAAGAGTCCCCTGAATTGACATATTTCAGGCAAGGCGTACACTTTCTGGCATACCGGCTAGCGTCATCTTGTTTAATGCACAGATTATGGCCAGCGCCTCTGCAACTTGCCCATCATAATCTCGCAGCGACAGGTGACCACCAAATAGCTGCTTTACTCTGTACCTCGCTGTTGCCGCTATCGAACGTCGGTGGTAGCCTGCGATACTTTTCCACCGTGTGTTGTCTCCGGTAACGCACTGGTTCGCCACCGCTTGATTTCGCTCTGCATAGTCTGCCGACCAATAACGGGCTCCGCTGCTGGGCGGTATTAACGCCTTGAGCTTCTTGCCCCTTAACTCATAATCACACACTCGCGTATCCTAAGCCCGATCCGCCTAGGCGACTTTGATTTTACGGTACCTCTGACGGATGAGACCTGGGAAGGCTTCGGTATCGGTGATATTGCTCAAGGAAAGGTCAGCACAGATGACCTCATGTGTTTCTGTATCTACGGCCAAATGCAGTTTTCGCCAGATACGCCGTTTTTCCTGACCGTGTTTTTTTGCCATCCACTCGCCTTCACCCAACACGTTGAGCCCGCTAGAGTCGATAACGAGGTGCGCAATTTCACCCGGCGTTGCGGTTTTAAACGGGACATGGCCGGACTTCGCCCGCTTACTGATACAGGTGTCGTCCGGGCAGTTCAACAGCACTTTAATCAGTGTGACAATGGAGTCGACGAAGCCCTGTAGGGCGCGAAGTGTCAGGCCGAAAATCCGTTTCAGCATCAATACGCTGGTGATTGCCATATCGGAATAATGTGGTGAGCGACCACGCAGAGAAGGTTTTGCCTCGCAGTACCAGGCGTGAAGTGCCGTTTCATCCCCCCAGCAAGTGAGTGAACCCCGAGTGATAAGGGCGTTGTTGTAAGACTTCCAGTTGGTGATGTTGAACTTTTGCTGGGCCACGGAATGTCGCTATTTTGACAGAAGGAGAGTGATCTCATCCTCGTGCTGGCCAAATGTTCGATTTATTCAACAACGCCGATTAGGGATCTAAATGAAGCGACTCCGATCACTTCCGCCCAGAAATAATTGACTTGACGCCTCCTGTGAACCCTCTCTACCGTTCATAAACTGTGTCATATAACGGCTAACGCAGGTTGCAGCTGGGATCCAAGGGGGCTGGCATGTAGAATGCGGCGTTCAGTCTGGCGGGTGATTACCTGATAATATCCTTTTTACAGAAGGCAGAAGAAATGAAGTCTGAGAATAAAATCAAAAATACTGGCTTAAAATCATCGCCAATCGTCGTCGCATTCGATTAAGCAAACAAGGACACTGCGCTGGCGTTTGCTGACCGCATCGATCTAAAGGATTGCCGACTAAAAGTAGGTAAAGAAATGTTTACCTTGTTTGGGCCGCAACTTGTGCGTGATCTGCAAGCGCTCAGTTTTGACGTTTTCCTCGACTTGAAATTTCATGATATTCTCAATACTACCGCGCAGGCGGTGGCGGTGGCGGCAGCGGATGATCTGGGCGTTTGGATGGTTAACATCCACGCAAGCGGCGGCGCGAGCATGATTGCTGCCGCCAAAGAGGCACTGTTGCCCTATGGTGCTAATGCGCGGATATTGGTTGCCGTCACCGTGCTGACCAGCATGGAGCAGGATGATCTGCACGGTATTGGGATTGACGTTAGGCTAGCAGAGTATGTTGAGCGTCTGGCACACAGTTGCAGGCTTGACGGTGTGGTATGTTCCGCCCATGAAGCGCAGCGACTGAAGGCGGCTTGCGGCCGAGCATTTCAACTGGTCAAACCGGGAATCCGGCCGGCTGGTAGCGCTGCTGGCGTTGACTATATGGTGATCGGCCGTCCGATTATGCAATCTGTCGATCCGGCTGCGACTTTACGCGCTATTCGCGCCTCGCTGGCCTGAGGATAAGCTGATGAACGATGGATAACAGCCGCTTGGTGCACTCCACCGACAGCGGGCGAATCAAGCAGCAAGAAGTGAAATCACCTCGCACGAAGGGCGATGGCATAGTGCGCATTCAGCGTCAAACCAGTGGGAGCACGGGGAAGGGCGTGTGCCTGATTACCGGTGTTGTCCTTGATGACGCAGCTTTGGACAAACTGGCGACTGAACTGAAAAAGAAATGCGGCTGAGGGGGGGGGTCAAGGATGGCGTGATTGAAACCCAGGGTGACAAACGTGACCTTCTCAAGCAACTGTTGGTAGCTAAAGGCATACAGGTAACACTGGGGGGGGTAGTTCGAAATTTTTTCTCGTGCTCTCGCGTCATTTACGGTAGCGAATATCCTGATCCTGTTTATTTTTAATGTTTCACAAGTGATGTCCCTAATTGGTTGAGTCTGGGTACAATCCGGGTTTTTAAGGTTTCTCATGGCGTTGTTGAATAAATCGAACTTTTAGCCGGCACGAGGATCAGATCACTCTCCTTTTGTCAAAATAGCGACATTTTGTGGCCAAGCAAAAGTTCAACATCACCAACTGGAAGGCTTACAACAAGGCCGATGAAAATATATAAATGGTGTTTTCATGATATTATGTTTCACACGGGGATGGGTTGTCTACAGCAGAACAGTTTTATCTTCTGGCTGCCTGAAAAACAGGTAGCATAGATTTTGTTGATTTTTCTCTATTAATGTGATGATGCTTTAGGTCGTCCATCATACTTTTTCGCAAACCAGAAGGGGAAAAGAACACCGGCGATGTTCATCGCCGGTATGGGATGTGTTCCCGAAAGAACGCCTGATGTTAGTGTGTCGGACGGGCAATCACGCTGCGGGTTTCCATGCGCACTTCGGCGATGGTGACTTGTAGGGCATCGCTTTGGCGATAAGCCACCTCGCCCTTGATTTGCACGGTACCGGTTTCTTGGCTGCACAGTATCTCATCACGCACTGCATGAATGAACGGCGCAGGGATAAAGGCAACGGCTCCGTTGTCCAGCAGACGCACACGCATGCCACCGCGCGTAACATCGATGATTTCCGCCGTGAAGCGCTGATCAGTACCCGCCTTATCGTGCAGATAGCGGGCGTACAACCAATCGCCAACATCGCGTTCTGCCATGCGATTTAAGCGACGTCGTTCAGCCATCTGCACAGCGACCTCATCTTGCGGCTTTTCTGCCGGCTTTTGGGTGATGATCGCTTTCAGCAAGCGGTGGTTGATCATATCGCCGTATTTACGGATCGGTGAAGTCCAGGTAGCATAAGCTTCCAGACCTAAGCCAAAGTGCGGCCCTGGGGTAGTGCTGATTTCCGCGAAAGTCTGAAAACGACGGATGCGGCTGTTGAGGAACTGTGTAGGCTGCGAATCCAAGTGGCGGCGCAACTTGCAGAAACCTTCAAGGCCTAGCAGTTTCTCGGCGTTGGCCTCCACGCCGTTGGCTTGTAGCACGCTGACCGCCTGTTCGACCAGCAGCGGATCGAAACCGGTATGCACGTTATACACTCCGAAGCCCAGATGATCGCGAAGCACCTTGGCAGCGCAGACGTTTGCAGCGATCATGCATTCTTCAACGATGCTGTTGGCGCTACGGCGTTGTTCGGTAATGATTTCCAGCACATCGCCTTTCTCACCCAGCACAAAGCGGTAGTCAGGGCGATCCTTGAAAACCAACGCATGCTGATGACGCCAACTGTTGCGTGCATCGCAGACGCGTTTCAGTAAGGTGAGCTGTTGCGCGATGGTCTCGCTTGGCGGTTGCCAACCCGCGATACCTTCCAACCAGTCAGAGATTTCATCGTAAACCAGCTTGGCCTTTGATTTGATCTTGGCGGCGAAGAATTGAATGTCGTTGCCCAACATGCCGTCAGCACCGATAGTTACGCGGCAGGACAGCACCTGACGGCATTCATTCGGGCGCAGCGAGCATAGGTTATCGGACAGATCACGCGGCAACATTGGGATGTTGAAGCCTGGCAGATAATTGGTGAAGGCACGCACGTGGGCGATATCGTCCAGCACGCTACCTTGCTCGACGTAGGCGGTAGGGTCGGCGATAGCGATAGTCAGTTGTAGTGAACCATCACCGTTGTCCACCACGAACAGTGCATCGTCCATATCTTGGGTGCTGGCGCTATCAATGGTGACAAAATCCAGCGCGGTCAGATCTTCACGCGCCAGCGCGGTTTCCTGTTCGCTGAAGCTGGCCATCTCCGGTGCTTCTTTTTCGAGGTTGTGGCGTGCCAAGGTCACCCACCAAGGTGCGAAATGGTCTTCGGCATCGGTAATGAAATGGGTCAAATCGGCATTGAAGCCGCTATCGCCTTTCAGTGGGTGACGACGCATTTCCGCCACTGCCCAGTCACCGGGCTGGAAGTTGTGAGTTAACCTACGCACTGGGTGGCACTGAATCGTCTCTTTCAGTAATGGATGGTTGGGCACGATAGACAGGCGGTTATCACGTTTCTGCACGCGTCCAACAAAGCGCGACAAGAAGGGCTCTACCAGGGTTTCCGGTTCAGCGACTTCGCGTTCTTTCTCGGTATGTAGCGTGGCGATCACGCGATCGCCGTGCATGACTTTCTTCATGTAGGGCGGGGGAATGAAATAGCTTTTTTGACTGTCGATCTCAAGAAAGCCAAAGCCTTTCTCAGTGCCTTTTACTACGCCTTCAACGCGTGGGGTCTGAGAGTGAAGTTGCTGTTTAAGCTGCGCCAGCAGCGGATTATCTTGAAGCATATAGTCCAGTGAATGGGTTGTGAGTAGCAATATTTGCGGCAGACAGTTTTACGCTAATCACCCGCTGCGGGCAAGCCTAACATCAGGCTTTTACTGTAGTAGTGGCTTTGTTAAATAAATCGGATTTGGAATAATGCACAGATCATGGCCATCGCCTCTGCAACTTGCCCATCATAATCTCGCAGCGACAGGTGACCACCAAATAGCTTTTTTCCACCGTGTGTTGTCTCCGGTAAGGCGCTGGTTCGCCACCGCTTGATTTCGCTCTGCATAGTCTGCCGACCAATAACGGGCTCCACTTCTGGGCGGTATTAACGCCTTGATCTTCTTGCCCCTTAACTCATCATGACACACTCGCGTATCGTAAGCCCGATCCGCCGAGGCGACTTTGATTTTACGGTACTTCCTGACCGTCTTTTTTTACCATTCACTCCCCTTAACCCAAGACGTTGAGCCCGGTAGAGTCGATAAAGAGGTGCGCAATTTCACCCGGCGTTGGGGTTTTAAACAGGACATTGACGGATTTCGATGCAGGTGTCTTCCAGGCAGTTCAACGGCACTTTCATCAGTGTGAAAATGGAGTCGACAAAGCACTGGAGGGCGCGAAGTGTCAGGCCAAAAATCCGTTTCAGCATCAATACGCTGGTGATTGCCATATCGGAATAATGTGGTGTGCGACCACTCAGAGAAGGTTTTTCCTCGCAGTACCAGGCGTGAAGTGCCGTTTCATCCACCGAGAAAGTGAGTGCACCCCGAGTGATAAGGGCGTTGTTGTAAGCCTTCCAGTTGGTGATGTTGAACTTTTGCTGGGCCACGGAATGTCGCTATTTTGACAGCAGAAGAGTGATCTGATCCTCGTCCCGGCCAAAAGTTCGATTGATTCAACAACGCCATGCGTATGCTGAAGATAGCCGTCAGTACTGGACTCCCTCACACCGCCGGGTATCAGCGGTCAATGCTTCGCCAAAGTGGCTGGTGATCAGCCGTTTGGTTAACTCATGCAATGGTGCTGCCAGCACTTCCGCTATGCTACCGCGTTCAACGATTTCCCCTGCGTGCATCACCATAACTTGATCGCTAATATGCTGCATCATACCTAGGTGTTGGGTTATATAAATATATGAAATACCATAATTTTCTTGCAGATCTAGCATCAAGTTGATGATCTGCGAGCGCATCGACATATCCAACGACGCCAGCGCTTCGTCGGCGATGATCACTTTGGGTTGCAGGATTAACGCGCGCGCCAGCGCGACTCGCTGCTTCTGACCGGAGGCAAGCATATGCGGGTAGTAATAAGCATGGTCTGGCAGCATACCAACCTGACGCAACGTCTGGTTGATGCGTTGCTCGCGATCCGTTTTCTCTAGGTCAGTATTCAGGCGTAGCGAGGCGTCCAGTAACTGACCGACACGCTGCCGTGGATTGAGCGAGGTACTTGAGTCTTGAAAAATCATGCGGATACGCTGGCTGCGATAACGGTAATCGCCATATTTCAATGGGTGGTTGCCGATAAGGAGTTCGCCAGCAGAGGGTTCCTCCATACCGCACAACATTTTGGCCAACGTCGATTTACCCGAACCGTTCTCTCCGATGATCGCCAGTGTTTGACGTTCGCGCAGGGTAAAACTGACCGATTTCACTGCCTCAACGTGCTGGCGGCGAAACAGCCCGCTACGATAGCGATAGGTTTTGCTCAGGTTGCGCACTTGCAACAGTATTTCCACGTTATTGCCCCTCCATGTTGAGTGGGAAATGGCAGGCGAAGAAGTGGTTTTTAACCGAACGCAAGCGCGGCGTTTCAATACATTTCTTCTGCGCATAGGGGCAACGCGGCCCTAGACGGCAGCCAATCGGCAGATGTTCCAACGGAGGGATAGCACCTGGCAAAGTATTCAGCCGACTTTTATGCGGCAATGAGCGGCCAAAATCTGGCATGGCGCGGATCAGTGCCTGGGTGTAAGGGTGGTGTGGGGCGGCCAACAGATCTTCACACTGTGCGCTCTCCACTGTCTGGCCGCAGTATAATACGTTCACCCGGTCGGCCCACTTGCTCATCATCTGCAAATCATGGCTGATCAGTAAAATGGTGGTGCTGTTGTTCTGATTAAGGCTCGCCAGCAGGCGGAAAATTTGCGCCTGGGTGGTCGGCTCCATGGCGTTGGTGGGTTCGTCGGCGATCAACAGACGCGGCTGATTGGCCAAGGCGATGGCGATCATGACCTTTTGGCATTCCCCCTCGGTCAGCTCGTAGGGAAAACAGCCCATAATATCGTGGTGATCTCTGATGCCGACACGGTGCAGCAGCTCGATGACACGTTTTTTACGCCAGTTGTAGCGCTGCCAACAGCGGCCTTTATAAGTCCAGCCGGGGATTGCCTGTGTTATCTGGCGGCCGATGCTCTCGGAAGGATCAAGGCATGACTGTGGTTCTTGGAAAATCATCGACACATTGTGGCCAACGAGCCTGCGCCGTTCACGCGGCGTTAGCTGTAGCAGATCGATATCGTTAAAGCGCAGACGATCGGCGGTAATGCGCCAGTTATCCTTGGTGACGCCGCAGATAGCCTTAGCGATCAGGCTTTTGCCCGAACCGGATTCCCCTACCAGGCCGCGCACTTCGCCTTCATTCAGCATTATACTGACGCGATCAACCGCCTTGATCGGCCCATCGGGTGTCATAAACTCAATCTTTAGATTGCGGATATCGAGCAACGGCATTATTCCACTCCGGCATTGATTGCGCGACGCATACCGTCGCCCAATAAGTTAACCAGCAGCACACTGATCAGGATCGCTGCACCGGGCAGCATAACGGTCCATGGTGCCACATACACCAGCTCCAACGCGTCGCCGAGCATGACCCCCCATTCCGCTGAGGGAAGTTGTGCGCCGAGATCGAGGAAGCCCAACGCAGCGATGTCCAGGATCGCCATCGACAACGCGCGGGTAAATTCCGTTACCAATACGGCGGCGATATTCGGCATCACTGCATACCACAAGATCTGTCGTGTGGACGCGCCGTCCAACCGCACTGCCACCACATATTCGTTCTCCAACTCGTCGTGCACGGCGCTATAGATGGTGCGCCCCATACGTGGCAACTGTGTCAGCCATACCGCCAGTATGGCATGTTCGAGCTTATGGCCTATAAAAGCGACCACCACTATCGCGAGTAGCAACGAAGGGATCGACAGTAGAGTATCAAGGATATGATTGAGCATCGCTGAACGCAGCCCTTGAGTGACACCAGCGAATACACCGATAATCATCCCGAAAAAGGTAGCAGAGAGTGTTGCTATCAGCGCCGAACCGAAAGTGGCGGCGGTGCCGTCCAGCAGACGGCTGAGAATATCACGTCCAAGGTCATCGGTTCCCAGAAAAAACGAGACATTACCATGATGCGACCAGGAAGGTGGCAGCAATTGGTAGCCGAGGAATTGCTGATTCATTGTGTAAGGTGCCAGCAGGCTACCGAACAGTGACAGCAGAAGTAGCGCGATCACGCCGTAAAAACCAATAATCGCCAGTGTATCGCCGTAAAATATCCGCCAGGTATAACGCAGCAGGCTGGATATTTTCTTTTCGCAGTATACATTATCGAGGAGCATACCATGCCTTATTTTTTCAACGAGTTGGTGGCAGCGCTCAGAATTTCTGCCAACAGGTTGATGGTAATCACCAGGGTGCCGACCACCATCATGCCAGCGGAGATAGCCGCGTAGTCCTGCTGACGCATGGCGATGATCAACCAGCTGCCTAAACCCGGCCAACTGAATACCATTTCGGTGATCATAGCTAGCGTCAGCATGTTGGAGAACTGAAACCCTAGCTTGGGTACGATCGGCGGTAGCGCATTGTGCAGCACATGGCGGCGGATGATGGTTAAGCGCGACAGCCCACGGGTAGCCGCAGCTTTGATGTAGTTTTTTTTCAGAACGTCATCGGTGCTGATGCGCATCAATCGTACTACCTCGGTAGTGGGAGCTACTGCCAACGCGGCGATCGGTAATATCATGTGGCGCAACGCGCTGGCGACCATCTCAGACCGGTACGGCGAATCCGACAGCCAGGCGTCGAGCAGTGCAAAACCGGTGATCGGCTGCACCTGATACAGCAGATTAAAGCGGCCAGAAATCGGTAGCCAATTGAGATGTAATGAGAAGAAGAGTATCAGCAGCAGTGCCAACCAGAACACCGGTATCGAGAACCCCACTAGTGCGAAGGTACTTATGACTATGTCCTGCCATTTGCCGCGCATCACCCCAGCTATAATGCCCAGCGGAATGCCGATGAACAGCGACAGAGTAAAGGCAAGCAGGCACAGCGCCATGGTTGCGGGGAACACTTCACGCAGTTGCTCGCTTATCGCCTGACCGTTGATGCTGGAGACGCCAAAATCCCAGTGCAGCAGGCTGACGAAATAAAACTGATAGGCATCCAGCATTTCTGCACCTTTTAGTGGGGCGTGCGGCGTAAAGTAGCTCAAGCTAAAACTGACCAGCGTCAGGAAAAACAGCGTGATCAGCAATAGCAAAATACGGCGCAAGGTAAATATGATCACGGTTTGGACTCCTGCGCAGATTCTCGGTACACCCCAGCAAATGATGAGTTACCGAACGGACTAAGTACTAGCCCTTTGATATCGTAACGGTAGGCTTGTTGGCGTAGAGATGATGCCAGGGGCAACACGGGCAGTTGTTGTGCTATAATTTTCTGCGCCTGGCGGTAGCTGTCGATGCGATGTGACAGATGCTGCGACAACAGCGCGTTTTCAAGCAAATCGTCAAAGCTAAGATTACACCAGTGAGCATAGTTGGTTTGCGAACGGATCGCCGCGCAACTAAATAATGGCCGTAAAAAGCTGTCTGGATCGTTGCTATCGGTGGACCAGCCAGTGAGGGTCAAATCGTGGTTCATTGCCATCAATCGCACTTCTTGGAACCGTCCTTCAACCGGTACTATGGTGATATTAACGCCGATCTGAGCCAGATCGGCCTGGATCAGCTCCGCCGTTTTCAGCGGGCTGGGGTTATAGGGCTGAGAGGCTATTGGTACCCACAGCTTTAGGTTCAGTTGTTCGATGCCAGCTTGTGTCAACATTGCGCGTGCTTTGGCTGGATCATATCCGCTGATATGTGCATCATTGTCATAGGCCCAGGACGCGCGCGGCAGTATGGAAGCGGCGGTTTCCGCCGTGCCGTAGTAAATAGACTGCATCAGACGCGGGTTGTTAATCGCCAGCGCAATTGCCTGGCGCACTTTCAGATTATTCAGCGGCGGTTTGCGGGTGTTAAATGCCAGATAAGCGATGTTCATCCCAGGTCGCAATGTCAGGCGCAGGCGTGGGTCATCGCGCAGAATAGAAAACTGGCTGGCGGCCGGGTAGGCCAGTACGTCGCATTCGCCGGTCAGCAGTTTGGACAACCGGCCATTTCCGCCAGCCCCCATATCGATGACCACCTGCCGCATGCGCGGCTGTCCCTTCCAGTAGACATCGTTACGTACCAGGCGGATATATTGCCCTAAACGATATTCATTGAGCAGGAAAGGCCCACTGCCAACTGGCTCGCGATCGATCATCTCTTGCCGCCCTTCATGCATCAGTTGATCGGCATACTCTGCCGATAGCACTGGCGCATAATGGGTCGCAAGGTGCCACAGGAACGAGGCGTTGGGTGCCTGTAGGCGGATTTCGACGGTAGAGTCATCTAACTTTTTTATGCTTTGTACGGAACCATCGAATTGCAGGCTATCGAAATAAGGATATTCGCCCCCGTTGACGTTATGGTAGGGGTGTTTCTGATCAAAAATGCGGGCAAAGCTGAACACCACATCATCGGTATTCAGATTGCGGGTCGGCTTGAACCAGGCGGTGGTTTGGAAAGGCACGTTTTTGCGCAGATGAAAACGGTAGGTCGCCCCGTTATCCAGCACTTCCCAGCTCTGTGCTAGCCCAGGGAGCAGCCGATAGGTATAGGGATCGACATCCAGCAGGCGGTCATACAGTTGAGCGGCCAGTGTATCGATCATTAGGCCCCTCATTGCTCTCTGCGGATTAAAAGTGTTCAGTATGCCACTGATACAGTAGACAAGGCCGCTCTGGCGTATGTCCGGTAGCGGTGTTATGGCAGAGTATGTCGGTGGTGTAGCCAGGCAGCTCAACGACAATATCCAACAGGGTAAACCACGCATAAAAGGCTTCATTGGTTAATCAGCAATAGTGTTATTGTACCGCACTCTGACAATCTGCCCAATCCGTTAAGCAAAATGGCTGATTTTTCTTCTTCAGGCATGACAAAATGCGTTTTCGCGTTTTAAATGGAACCATTTTCGCGCACAGAAATGATACGCGGAAGATGCTTAAACGCGCGCTGCTTCTGGCAGGCGTTTCAGGTGATGCACCACTAATAGGGCGAGCAACAGCATGGCACTGATAAACGCCACCACGCCATACCAGCCGAAGCGGTGCCAGAATGTACCGCCAAGCGTGCCAGCGATGCTCGATCCGACATAATAACAAAACAGATAGAGCGAGGAAGCCTGGCCTTTGGCGCGGCGCGCGCGGATGCCGACCCAACTGCTGGCTACCGAATGAGCAGCAAAGAAACCGGCACTGAACAGCATCAAGCCGATAAATATCACCGTCACGGGTGACAACGCAGTGATCAGAATTCCGATCAGCATAATGGTGATGGAGGCCCATAGCACTGGGCCACGGCCAAAGCGCGAGGTCAGCATCCCCGCCTTAGGTGAGCTGTAGGTGCCGGTAAGGTATACCACTGATAGTAAGCCAACGATGGCTTGGCTGAAGTGATAAGGCTCGGTCAGCAGGCGATAACCAATGTAGTTGAACATAGTGACAAAGCTGCCCATCAGCAGGAAACCCTCAGCAAACAGCAGTGGCATCCCCTTATCATGCCAATGCCGCTTGAAATTGATCAGCAGGGTACGCGGGCGCAGCGAACTGGCGCGGAAATGTCTGGAAGCAGGTAAAATGCGCCAAAACAGACCGGCGGCGGCCAAACCGAACAGGCCGATCACCGCCAGCGCGATGCGCCAGGAGGAGAAGTCGGTCAGCACCCCGGTAATCAGACGGCCGCTCATGCCGCCAATCGAGTTGCCGCTGATATACAACCCCATTGAGAAGGCAACAAAGCTGGGGTGGATTTCTTCGTTCAAATAGGTCATGCCGCCTGCCGAAACGCCGCTCAGTGACAAACCTATCAACGCACGCATCAGCAAAATGCTGTTCCAACTGGTCATAAAAGCACAGATCAGCGTACAGATCGCCGCCAGCAATAATGCCACCACCATCACCGACTTGCGACCAATGGCATCAGACAATGGGCCGGTGAACATCAGGCCGATCGCCAGCAGCCCAGTCGACACTGAAAGCGAAAGACTGCTTTGCGCCGGGGAAATGCTGAAGTCATGCGATAACACTGGCAATATCGGCTGCACGCAGTATAGCAGCGCAAAGGTCGCCAGCCCGGCGGAGAACAACGCCAGAGTGACGCGCATAAATTGAGGTGTACCACGTTCAATGTAAGGAAGCTTATTGAGGCGGGAACGTTTAACTTTTCGTGCAGCCGCCGCATCATTTTTAGCGACCAGAGTTGGCGGCATTACAGCTGCAGAACGCACAGGGGTTATCACAGCGTTTCCTTAACCGAACATCGGGAGAGAGATAAACAGACGCTTATGGATTAAAGGAATAATAGGGAGAGGAACCTTTTTTGTCTAATAGATTAATAGACGTTTTAGCGATAAAATTTAGCGGAAAATATGGTGGATTTGTGTAGTAAATCACATAACTAATTAAATAGTTGACGCTGGATGATAAAAAAACCACCATAGCCTTTAGTCTCTATTTGCCAGCGCGAAAGAAAATAAGTAGGAGCTGATTTGTGAATGCGGTCGTGACGCAGACTTAGTGATGATGATTGAACGGCGTTGTTGAATAAATCGAACATTTGGCCGGCACGCGGATCAGATCACTCTCCTTCTGTCAAAATAGCGACATTCCGTGGCCCAGCAAAAGTTCAACATCACCAACTGGAAGGCTTACAACAACGCCCTTATCACTCGGGGCTCACTCACTTGCTGGGTGGATGAAACGGCACTTCATGCCTGGTACTGCGAGGCAAAACCTTCTCTGCGTGGTCGCCGATAACATTATTCCGATATAGCAATGACCAGCGTAATGGCAATCACCAGCGTATTGATGCTGAAACGGATTTTCGGCCTGACACTTCGCGCCCTCCAGGGCTTCATCGACTCCATTGTCACACTGATTAAAGTGGCGTTGAACTGCCCGGACGACACCTGTATCAGTAAGCGGGCGAAGTCCGGCCATGTCCCGTTTAAAACCCCAACGCCGGGTGAAATTGCGCACCTCGTTATCGACTCTAGCGGGCTCAACGTGTTGGGTGAAGGCGAGTGGAAGGTAAAAAAACACGGTCAGGAAAAACGGCGTATCTGGCGAAAACTGCATTTGGCCGTAGATACAGAAACACATGAGGTCATCTGTGCTGATCTTTCCTTGAGCAATGTCACCGATACCGAAGCCTTCCCAGGTCTCATCCGCCAGAGGTACCGTAAAATCAAAGTCGCCTTCAAGCGGTGGCGAACCAGCGCGTTACCGGAGACAACACACGGTGGAAAAGTATCACAGGCTACTACCGACGTTCGATAGCGGCAACAGCAAGGTACAGAGTAAAACAGCTATTTGGTGGTCACCTGTCGCTGCGAGATTATGATGGGCACGTTGCAGAGGCGCTGGCCATAATCTATGTATTAAACAAGATGCTGCTCGCCGGTATGTCAGAAAGTGTACGCCTTGCCTGAAAGCTGCCCATTCAGGGGACTCTTTATTCTAAATCCGATTTATTTAACAACGCCCGTTTTAGGACTTATATCACTGGCGCTGACAATTCTCATCGCCTGCGTTGACGGCCTGAAAGTCTTCCCTGATGCCATCAACGTTGCTTGTCCAAGTGTATCGTTCATTAGGGTGAGCAACAGTCTGCGGTTCGTCTCCTGGAAGGACTACAAGGCCGTCACCCGCGATCTGAAAGCTATAATCAGGTGCCCACGGAAGAAGCTGGGTTGCAGGCGCTGGAAGCGTTCTGTGGAGCCTGGGACAGCCGGTATCCACAAATAAGCCGAATCTGGCAGGAAAACTGGGCCAATCTGGCCACGTTCTTCGCCTACCCAACGGACCCGAAAGGTGCTCTACACAAAAAACGCCATCGACTCGCTGAACAGCGTGATCCGGCATGCCATCAAAAAACGTAATGTGTTCCCGACGGACGACTCAGTGAAAAAAGGGGTGTGGCTGGCAATCCAGGCGGCCTCGCAAGAATGGACGATGCCGCCGAGGGACTGGCGCATGGCTATGAGCCATTTTATTATCGAGTTCGGTGGCCGCCTGGACGGTCACTTCTGAGAAAAGGCATTTACACGGAATGCTGTACAGGCTAAGCAATGATAATAATCCCGCTTGTGAGAACGCTTTCTTTGGGTACGCCTGATTCGTATGGCCTGCCCCCGAGTTCCACCAGGGACCCCGTTGGTTGGCCGCTGACCTCCAGGCTCTTTCCTCTCCGAGACCCTTTCTTATTAGCATTTTAGCATTCTTGCACTGGCATAGGCTCTCTTCTTGTTCCGCCATATCAGGCATAGGAGTTTCCGTCATATCCAACCATCCAGCTCTTCCAGACAACCTTTCACTTCCGTTAGTCGGAAGTAATCCGCCTCGTAGCACCGGGTTGCGTTCTCTGGGCACTACCTTTAGTGATTGCGAGACATTTCCCGTCGTTAAACTCCAAATTTTTCCCTTCAACCGCGAGACACTGCTGCCTGAGATCTTCAACTTCTTTATTTTGTGGGCTGTAGCACTCTACCCCAGGCACTTACGGTTCCACGGCCTGTCCGCCGCGCTTCTTGCTTTCGGCTTCCTTCAGATCCACAGTCACCGATGACACCTTTGCCGTTCAGCTAACACTTTCACTTACCGGGTGTGTAGAGGACTTTCACCTCTAAGTCATCCTTTGACTACCACAGTCAAAAGACAGCGCCTGTCATGGCGCTTAGCGCCATGACAGGCGCACCATAAAGGAACCCAAGCTTATCAAAATATGGGGGTCTAGATATGGCGGAGGAGCAGAGATTCGAACTCTGGAACGGTTTCCCGTCGACGGTTTTCAAGACCGTTGCCTTCAGCCACTCGGCCACCCCTCCGTAACGAACAAAACTATAAACAGAGCAGATCTGCTTGTAAAGCCCAAGACTGCCCAACTGCACGAAAATAACGCACCCAATTACGCAAGCGTTTAATCAAGCATCAGCGTCGGTTCACTGTGCCGCAACGATAACGATGGGCAAAGAAGTATCATGAAAATTTTGCTAAACTCATGCCCGTTCAAAACTATCCGTTACCGAGGCAGTATGTTGGAGTTTGAAGGTCAGGCCACTGAAACTGATGCACAAGGTTACCTGAAAAATAGCGCAGATTGGCATGAAGGCTTGGCACCGCTGCTGGCTGCCCAAGAAGATATCACGCTTACCGATGCACATTGGGAAGTGGTACGTTTTGTTCGTCACTTCTACCAGCAGTTTAATACTTCACCGACGATCCGTATGTTAGTCAAGGCCATAGTGCAGAAATATGGTGAGGAAAAAGGCAATAGCCGCTATCTTTACCGCTTGTTCCCGCAAGGCCCGGCTAAACAAGCAACCAAAATAGCCGGCCTGCCAAAACCAGTAAAATGTATCTAACAGACTAGATAGGCTATGCTACCGTCTCAGGAATTATGGATGAATGCCTGAACGCCAAGTGGCAAATGCCAAATCCCTACAGTCCCTCCCGGACATGATCGGCGCGAGCACTGTACTGCCACTCCTTCCGTTAGGCCACCAATGCCCTGCACGATGTCATGCACATACGCAGCGTGGCGTTGTGGAATAAATCAAACTTTTGGCCGGCACGCGGATCAGATCACTCTCCTTCTGTCAAAATAGCGACATTCCGTAGCCCAGCAAAAGTTCAACATCACCAACTGGAAGGCTCACAACAACGCCATTATCACTAGTGGCACTCCGGGTTCACTCACTTTCTCGGTGGATGAAACGGCACTTCACGCCTGGTACTGCGAGGTAAAACCTTGTCTGCGTGGTCGCACACCACATTATTCCGATATGGCAATCACCAGCGTATTGATGCTGAAACGGATTTTCTGCCTGACACTTCGCGCCCTCCAGGGCTTCGGCGACTCCATTGTCACACTGATCAAAGTGCCGTTGAACTGCCCGGACGACACCTGCATCAGTAAGCGGGCGAAGTCCGGCCATGTCCCGTTTAAAACCGCAACGCCGGGTGAAATTGCGCACCTCGTTATCGACTCTAGCGGGCTCAACGTGTTGGGTGAAGGGGAGTGGATGGCAAAAAAACATGGTCAGGAAAAACGGCGGATCTGGCGAAAACTGCATTTGGCCGTAGATACAGAAACACATGAGGTCATCTGTGCTGACCTTTCCTTGAGCAATGTCACCGATACCGAAGCCTTCCCAGGTCTTATCCGCCAGAGGTACCGTAAAATCAAAGTCGCCTCGGCGTATCGGGCTTAGGATACGCGAGTGTGTGATGATGAGTTAAGGGGCAAGAAGCTCAAGGCGTTAATACCGCCCAGCAGAGGAGCCAGTGATTGGTCGGCAGACTATGCAGAGCGAAATCAAGCGGTGGCGAACCAGCGCCTTACCGGAGACAACACACGGTGGAAAAGTATCACAGGCTACCACCGACGTTCGATAGCGGCAACAGCGAGGTACAGAGTAAAACAGCTATTTGGTAGTCACCTGTTGCTGCGAGATTATGATGGGTAAGTTGCAGAGGCGCTGGCCATGATCTGTGTATTAAACAAGATGACGCTAGCCGGTATGCCAGAAAGTGTACGCCTTGCCTGAAAGATGCCCATTCACGGGACTCTTTATTCCAAATCCGATTTATTCAACAATGCCGCTATGTGCAAAATAGCATCCCAGGCTAGGGCTGCTATTTTTATTTTCAGAGTTTAGCGCGTTTTTACTCTATGACGTTTATGACGTTTCTACCGCTGCGCTGCCTGACACTGGCGGCTCGTCGGTAAAACCACGCAACCCCACTACATGCACATGCTCATGGTTTTGGAACACTTTGCGCACCAGCTTATAGGTGGTGCCTTTCTCTGGGCTGATATTCTCCGGCGTAGCAATGATCAATTGCATCTCTAGGCGGTCACACAGCTCGAACAGCGTGGCGATGGACTTGGCGTCCAGACGCGCTGCCTCATCAAGGAACAATAGGCGGCACGGCGAGATTTCTTTGCCGCGCAGACGGCGCGACTCTTCTTCCCAGCTCTGCACTACCATCACCAGGATCGACCTCCCGGTACCGATCGCTTCCCCCGTGGATAAAGCAAAGCTCTGTGCGCGCAGCCAGACATCAGAACCATGGAACACCTTCACCTCCAGTTCAAGGTAGTTGCAGTAATCCAGCAGTGCTTCGCCGATGGTTTGCGACGTACGCTGCCCCATATCGATCTGCGGGTTCAAGCGCTGATACAGTTTAGCCAGTGCCACCGAAAAGGTCAGACGGTTACTGCTAAACAGATCCTGATTCTGTTCTTGCTGCTCAGAGAGCACGTCCAGCAAGGTGGCGTGTGCTTCACGCACATTGATGTTCAACCGCACACTTTTCACCTGACAAAAAGAGACCGCCTGTAAACCCTGGTTCCGCATGCGAATGCGGTTCTGCTCACGCTGGATGGTCTTGCGGATGATATTGGCCACGCTTTTGGCACTGATCGCCAGCTTTTGCTCACGGTCGGTCAGTTCCTCAGTCAGACGGCCCAGCTCAATTTCCATCTGTTCGATGGCTTTAACCGGATCTTCGGTGCGGATAATATCCTGACGAATACGTTCACGCAGGTGCTGGTAAACAGCTATGTAGAACTGGATTTTGCGTTCCGGATGCTTCAGATCTTCCGATAGACGCAGCACATCGCGCAGGTGTTCGTTATCGGCCACCGCCAGACGCAGTGCACCGAGCGCCTTATCCGACATCGAAAGCAAAGAGTCACCATCCATATAAGCTAGTTCGCGGCAGTGCAGACGGCACTCCACACCGTTGTCTTTCACCATGCGCATTACCGCGCACCAGCCCGCCTTGGCAGTCACTACCTGCTCACGCAACTGATAGTAATCGCGCTCCAACTTGCGCAGTTTCTTCTGCCTGTCCATTTCTGCTTCACAGAAGGTCAGTTGTTTTTCCAGTTGATTGCAGCGCGTGCGGTTGTTGCTCAGCGCCGCATGCAGTTCATCGCGACGTTGGCGCGCACGTGCTTCAGCATTGCCGTCAGCCTGCACGCTGATATCCACCATTTCCTGGCTCAACTCTTTAAGCATGTCGTGTTTGGCATAATAGGCACTTTTCAGTGAAGCCTGCACCTGGCTGAACTGAGTAAACTGAGTTTAGTATTGACGCAGTTTTTCACGGGTACGGGTACGTTCCGCTGCCGCGTGTTCCAAACGCTGGCGCAGCTTGTCGTTAAGATTATTGTCGGCGTTCAGCATGCCCGCCGAGTCGGTATAACTAAAGTGCGCACGGCGATGAACCACTTCGTTCAGCGCAAACGCTTGCTGTTTGAACTGGCGCTGCACGTTCTGTGCCTGCGCATAGTCCTGCTGTAATTGTTTATGGTGCTGCAGATCGCTCTGCAACACCGGCAGCAACGGTTCCAGTTTGGTCAGGGATACGCCATGCTGCTGAATATGACGCGCGGCATACTGCGCCTGTTCCAGCTCTTCATAGATCTCCTCCACCCGATCCTGCACAGTATCATCATTGAGTAACGATACCCGTGGCATTAAGCGGTTCAGCGCGGAAATGCCCTATTTCGCCTGCTCATACTGCTGGCGTTGCTGCTGGTTCTGTGCCTCATGATTGTTCAGCGCACGTTCAATTTCACCGCGCCGAGCGTTCAGGCTACGGATTTCGGCTTCTGGATCGGCGTTAAATGCTACTGCCAGATGGCTACCGATAAAGCGGCTGAACGCCTGATGTGCACGCTGTGTTTTCTGGACGTCGAACGATAGCGTCGCGTAACGTTCCGCCAGCGTTTCGCGCTCGGCGTGCAGCACCTTACCTTCAAACGGTTTTCGCGCGCGGCGCGGCCAAACAACCGCACCTGTGGATAGCGCGAATAACGCCACTGGCGTTCAGCGGTTTTTACCAATACCGCCCGTTGCTGTTCTTCGACGGTGAACACGCTGTCATCGAACGACTGCGGGTCCCCCTCGATCAGATAGAGATCTTCTGGGCAGTCTTCCAGACTTTGTAGCATTTCGCGTACACGAGACAGATCCGGCACTACGATAGCATGGCGCGAAGGACCGTACAGCGCCGAGAAATAAGGGGCGTCGTCAAGAGTGACATCGTCGTAGATTTCAGACAGCAGCACACAGCCAAAGCATTCGGCCAGGGTAACCAGACGTGTGTCTTCGGCACCGTCTGGCTGACTGAGACGCTCGATCTGGGCTTCTACATCGCTTTTGCGCGCCGCCACCTCGTCGAGCTCAACGGTGGTTTCACGTTCGCGCTCCAGCAGTTTTTGCATGTACTCGGTCACCTGCTGGCTGCTTTCCAGTGGCTCACCGCTCTGCTCGCAAAGCTTGCGCAAAGAATCTTGCGCCGCCAGCCACATCGGCGCACACGCCGTCATTTCACGAATACGCTGCTGCAGCTGTTCCAGTTCCTGACGCATTCCCATCCGCTGTTCGCCAGCCTCGATAACGATCTGCGACAGCGAGTCCAGGCGTTCCTCAAACTCTTGCAACAGCGCATCAAAATCGTCCGGGTGATATTCTTGGCAGTGGCGTTTGCAGAACTCCTGCAAAAGCCGTTCGGCATCGTGCTGTAAACGTAAACGCTGTTCCAGTTCGCTCAGGCGCAGGCGCAGCGGCTGCACGCGTTCGGCAAGATGTTGCTGCGCAGGCCAGTCACGCAGTAATTCACGTGCACATAGCCAAGCTTCACTGCGACTGACTTGCCCGGTAATTTTACCCACCAGTTGGTAAGCATTTTCGAATTGGCCGTGTGCGGCGTCGGCCACACTCAGTTTATGCTCCAACATCAGCAAGGCTTCCGTCGCTTGCTGCTCGTGCGCTTGGAAAGTCTCCAGCCACTGTTCGGCGTTATCGGCAGTCAGTTCCGGTAGCTGGCATAGGCTGCGAGCGCGCTCCAGCGCCTGCAACGCCTGCTTGTATTGAATGGCACGGGTCTGCTGCACATCAAGCGCTTGTTGATAGTCGGCCAGTTGACTTTTCAGTTCATCCACTTCCAACTCAGCCGCCTGAGTGCGCGCTTCGTTTTCGGCCTGCTGCTCGCTGGCTTCGGCCACCACCTCACTCTGTTCTTCCAGACGGTAGGCCAGTGCTTCCAGATCGCTTTCATAACGCGAGATCTTTTCCTGTTGGCGTAGTGCCGTTTGCACCAGATTCAGATAATCTCTGGAAGCTTGGTAATCGGTTTCCAGATCGTATTCCGCGCTGCTTTGCTCTACCAGTTCTCGCGCTATTTCCACATGGCGATACTGCTCGGCGGCCAGTTGTTGGCGGCTGCCCAGCAGATCGCTGCGCAATGTCAGCGCATCATCCAGATGAATACGGCGTTCGTTGGCATGACGCATGTAGTCCGCCGCCACATAGGAAGTAGCCTCAGAGATCAAATGTTTAAACAGGGCACGATCAGACTGGGTGACGCGGATTGCCTCCAGCATCATGCCGTTTTCACGCAGCGCGGCTTCCATATTCTGGAATCCATTATGCACGCCGCTATTTTCCGGCAGCAAATAGTCACGCAGCGATCGGGTGATGGCGCTGGAAATACCGCCGTACAATGAGGCTTCGATCAGGCGGTAGAATTTACTGTGATCGGCGGATGATCGCAGGCGTTTCGGGATCACCCCCAGATCGAACATTAGCGAGTGGTAATCAGTGATGGAGTTGAACTGTACCCCTTCCATCTCTTCCACGCGTTCTTTCAGCTCATGCAACGGCAGCACGCGTGCTTGGCGCTCGCCCACTGTCTGGGTCAAAAGCTCCGTTGGCTGTACCGCAATCGGCTGCCCCTGAATGATGAAGGGCTTGATATCGACCTTGCGATCACGCCCCGCCACTTGCTGTAAACGCACGACAACCACCACACGCTGGTGGCGCGAGTTGACCACGTCAAGCGTGGAATAACAAACACCAGAACGCAGTTTGCCATGCAAACCTTTGTCGCGCGATCCGTTGGTCGCACCGGCCTCGGTGGTGTTGCTAAAATGCAGCAGCGTCAGATCGGGGATCAATGCGGTGACGAAAGCCGCCATAGTGGTGGATTTCCCTGCGCCATTGCCGCCGGACAGCGTGGTCACCAACGCGTCCAAATCAAAGGTGCGGGCGAAAAAGCCGTTCCAGTTAACCAGCGTCAACGAGCGAAATTTACCGCGTTCTATCATTGCTGTTCATCCTCTGCACCGTCTGGAACATTATCAACCTGGTGATCTTCAGCGTCATGTTCATCATTCAGCAACAGGCTGTGCTCAACAGGCAGCGCCTCACCATCGCGGATCATGCGCAACTGCGCTTCACGCGGATCATCACCGCTGCGCACATCGGCACCAAAGCGGAATACCGCCTCAGTGATACGGAACTTGCTGCTGTCATTGCCCATGAAATAGACCATGCCCAACCGACCCAGGCGTTTCAACGAGGTGCACACTTTTTCGTGCAGCTTCTGACGATCAAAATCCGAGCCGCTAGAGCGCTGGTTAACGAACTTTATCAACTTGCTCTTATCCGCCAGGCTCAGCAGCTCATCGTACAGTTCTTTATGGCTAAAGATACCTTCGTGTGCCAGAAGCTCAGGGCTGAGATAGAGGTAGCACAGGATCTTGCCGACCATCATGTCCAGCTCTGACAACACCGAACGCGGGATCTAAGGTGGTGGAGCGTGGGCGCAAATAGAAGAACCCTTCGGGTGCCCGAATCAACTCGACGCTGTAGCGGTGGTAAAATTCTTCCAGTTCATCCTGAAAATCCATCAAGAAAGCGTGGTTGTCCAGCTAATCGATACCGATGTGACGACCCGCACGCAGTTGGCTGTCCAATGCCGGAAACAGCATATTAGACAATGCCTTGGCCAGTTTGACTAGCATAAGTTGTTCAATATTTGTCGATGACATGGGCCTGGACCTTGGCTCCGTAATCATTGATTGCCTGCCATTGCGCTGGCAATCCTGAAAAATCTGCTTCAGCTACACCGAGGCGCAGCGCCTGGTCGACCACTAAACGCGCTACGTCAAAATGACGCGCACGCGGATATTGCACCAGATAATCGCGCATCACCGCCCCAAGATTGAGGGGCTTTTGCTGTTCCTGATAGATTTTCAGCGCCTGTTCAATTATCGCTGCCAACTGTTCACGGATCTCGCTGAACGCTTCAAATGCCAAGTCTAGCGGTAGTTCCCCTGTCAGTTCTTCACTGCGTAGCGTTAGCTCTTCGTCGCGCATATCCAGCCGACGGGAGGCAGCGGCGTGGGTCAGTGTCCACGGATGGTCAAAATAATTTTGCACCGATTGGCGCAGACGTTGGGCAAACACACGGTTTTTATCCATATCGATGGCGGTTCGGATAAATTTTTGTACATGGCGATCATAACCGATCCACAAGTCAATGGTCTGCTGGCCCCAACTGATGATGCGATCTAGCTTGCTTTGCAGATCGAACACCAATTCCCCGTTGGGTCATATCGATACTGTCAAAGATCTCGGCCACCGAATATTTCAACGGCGCAAACACGTTGCGATGCCAGTGGAAATCATCCTCCCGTCTTCGGCAGCATCGGCGGCGCGCTTGAGTTCCTGCGCCACAATTGACAGCTGCATCGACAGCCGCAGTGTGGAGAAATCACGCTGGCGAATATAATAGTCGGTAATGCCGATACCCAGTGGCGTTAGGCGGTAAATGGCGTTGCCGTCCGCCAGTTCGCTGGTAAAGCAGTTCAGCAGACGCTGGCGTACCATATCGTTGATCGCATTGTTAGCACGTATGGCGACCGTTTCATTCGTCTTTTCGAAACCCTTACTGACGTGGCGAAATGCATCAACCAGTTCACCTTCGCTGATTTCGCCGTCCAGTAGCTCGCCATTAAGGGTGGCGACAGCGAACAGAAAGGCAAGATGCTCTGTAGGTAGCGAAATAGAGAAGTCATTTTTCGGTGCCCAGGCGACCAGTTCGGGTAAGGTCTGGGAAAATTCACTCATAGTTCGTCCTTCCGGTCTGGTTTGCGCGCCATGACGTGGATATAGCGCCCCAAACTTACGTAAGGCTCCTGACGACAATAGTGCTGTTCAAGCGCCAGTAACTGTTCAAATTTTTGCGTCTGTAACTGTCTGCTTTGTAAATAATCGTGGAACACTCGCACGCCAGTTTTCCCACTGATGCGCATGCCCATCTGTTCCAGCCAGCCATATACCTGCAGCGGCCGCTGGGGATTTTGCGGCGACAGCGAGCGCTTTCTGCGTCTTCTGACCACCGGATCTACTAGTTGAAAATTACCCAATACCGTGTTGCGCATCACAAGGCCATTAGCGTTAAAGAACATCAGCGACAACGCGCCGCCCGGCAGCAGACAGCCGAATAACTGCTGCAACGCCGCTTCGGGTTTAGAGATCCATTCAAGCACGGCATGAAACAATATCAGATCTACCGGCTGTGCTAAATGTTGAGCGATATCCTGCGCCGAGCTTTGTATAAATTGCATGTTCTGGCTGACACCTTTCTGTTCAGCCAACTGTGCAGCACGCTGGATCATCTCACCAGAAAGGTCGCACAGCAGCACCTGATGCCCTGCCTGTGCCAGCTTGCAGGCAATATGGCCTTCACCACCACCAGCATCAAGGATGCGTAGTGACCGCAGCGGTAACTGCGCCAATAGTGTGGTCAGATCTTGCCACACAACCGCCTGGCGAATTTTCCCTTTGGTGGTACCGTAAATATTATGCGCAAATTTTTCGGCAATATCGTCAAAATTGAGATCCTGCACGGGTTGCGGCTCCACTTATTCGGGGGGCAAAGCATCGCCCATTTAAACCTGCTATTCTGGCACAGACTGGCTTAGAATGTATCTTCTTGCGAGCTGTTTATGCTCTGATGCGGTTTTTTCGCCCAAGAGGATCTGATTTTGCTGCTGTTCAACCTGAAAAAACTGATTGGCGCACTGTTGATGCCGCTGCCCACGCTGCTGTTGCTGTGGTGTACTCGCTGGCAAAAAAGTGGCAAAACTATTTTGACGCTCAGTTGGCTGCTGCTTTTCATCCTGCACCACGCGGCTGATCGAATCCGAATACCAGACCTACCGGGGCCATGACCCGGTGAACTATATCGTGGTGCTGGGGGGAGGCTATACCTTCAACCCAGACTGGGTACCGAGTTCAAACCTGATCGGTAACAGCCAGCCGCGCGTGACAGAGGGGGTAAGGTTATATCTCACCCATCCGGGTGCCAAGATGGTGTTTACCGGCGCGCGTGGCGCAAACACACTCAGCAACGCCGCTACCGCCGCCCTAGTCGCGGAAAGTCTGGCGCGATATCCTTAGGCTGGCGCACCCATTGGACACTGAGAAGGAAGCCGGAAAAGTGGCGGCGCTGGTCGGCAACCAGCCTTTTATACTGGTGACGTCAGCCAACCATATGCCGCGAGCAATGCGTTTTTTCAAAGCCAAGTTGCTGCGCCCCATCTCCGCGCCAGCCAACCATCTGGCGATCAGCTCACCATTTAATACTTGGCAGCGCGTTATGCCTTCCTCCATGTTCCTCAGCCACAGTGAACATGCGTGGTATGAGACTTTGGGTAGCCTGTGGCAGCGGTTGATAGGCACCGATGAGGCCGGTGGCGATGAGTCACACCCGGAGATATAGACTGTAGGCCATCGGCATTTAGCGCAGGCTGTCGCGCACACGCTGTAGATCATCAGGCGTATCGACGCCCACGCTCGGTATGACCTTGGCAACCGCCACATGGATTTTTTCGCCGTACCATAGCACCCGCAACTGTTCCAACAATTCAATCTGTTCCAACTGACTCGGCTGCCAACTGACGTAACGGCGGACAAATCCAGCGCGGTAGGCGTAAATGCCGATGTGCCGCAACAGGGTGTCGCCAATGATGTCTTGCGATGTGGCGAAGCGCTGACGATCCCAGGGAATAGTGGCGCGCGAAAAATAGAGCGCGTAGCCCTGCACATCTATCACCACTTTAACCACATTGGGATTAAAGGCTTCTTCGGCGCTATTGATCGGCACCGCTAATGTGGCCATGCCAGCGCAACTGGCCGCCAGATTTTCCACCACCTGACACACGATAATCGGTGGGATCATCGGCTCGTCACCCTGCACATTGACGATGATCTGGTCATCGTCAAAGCCATAATGTTCAATCACTTCTGCCAGCCGTTCGGTGCCAGAATGGTGATCCAGACAGGTCATACAGATTTCACCGCCAGAGGCCTCAACCGCTTTGGCTACCTCTGGATGGTCGACTGCCACGATCACGCGGCTGGCACCGGATTCACGCGCTCGTGCCATCACATGCACCACCATCGGCTTGCCGTTAATATCGGCCAACGGTTTGGCAGGCAAACGGGTTGATGCATAGCGGGCAGGGATAATAGCGATGAAACTCATGTGTGCTTCTCATCCACACAGAGTGCACGCGCGGCGTCTTCCAACAGCACTGGGATGCTATCGCGCAATGGATAAGCCAAGCCATCCACCTTGCAAATCAGTTCTTGGTTTTCTTTGTTGAAATAAAGATTACCGTTGCAGACCGGGCAAGCAACGATTTCGAGTAAACGGTGATCCATATTTCCTCCAGGGTGGAGATACATTATTGGGAAAGTGAAGGTAGATGAGAGTAGCATAACAACGCGCCGCAGGTTAAGAGTCTATCCCCTGTAGGCGTACATTGTTGCATTGCCACGGGACTGCCTGTATTGCCAGGGGGATGCGTGCTCTGATCCTGTGCAAGGGCAAAAGTTCGATTTATTTAACAAAGCCGTGCAGAATTTATTGCCCCCCCCCATAACGACACCGTATTGTCATTATAATCAAAAAAAGGAATGACACATGTCCCAACCCTTCGATTTCGATAAAGCCCTAGAAGCACTTCAGGATGGCCAGGCCTTAACGGGGGAAAAGATGGCATTTTAACTCAGTTAATCAAGCCGTTGACGGAAGCTGCTTTGGCCGCTGAACTTGACTCCCATCTAGCTCAAAACCTTGAAGCCAACCGTAAAAACAGTTCGACAAAATAAACAATCAAAACACTCACAGGCGCTTTTAACTGGCCACGCCTCGGGAGCGCAACGGCTCTTTTGAACATTAACGGGGCGTTGTTGAATAAAAACCTTCTCTGCGTGTTCGCCCACCACATTATTCCGATATGGCAATCACCAGCGTATTGATGCTGAAACGGATTTTCGGCCTGACACTTCGCGTCCTCCAGGGCTTCGTCGACTCCATTAATTACACTGATGAAAGTGCCGTTAAACTGCCCGGACGACACCTGCATCAGTAAGCGGGCGAAGTCCGGCCATGTCCCGTTTAAAACCGCAACGCCGGGTGAAATTGCGCACCTCGTTATCGACTCTAGCGGGCTCAACGTGTTGGGTGAAGGCGAGTGGATGGCAAAAAAACACGGTCAGGAAAAACGGCGGATCTGGCGAAAACTGTATTTGGCCGTAGATACAGAAACACATGAGTTCATCTGTACTGCCCTTTTCTTGAGCAATGTCACCGATACCGAAGCCTTCCCAGGTCTCATCCGCCAGAGGTACCGTCGCCAGAGGTACCGTAAAATCAAAGTCGCCTCGGCGGATCGGGCTTAGGATACGCGAGTGTGTGATGATAAGTTAAGGGGCAAGAAGCTCAAGGCGTTAATACCGCCCAGCAGCGGAGCCCGTTATTGGTCGGCAGACTATGCAGAGCGAAATCAAGCGGTGGCGAACCAGCGCGTTACCAGAGACAACACACGGTGGAAAAGTATCATAGGCTACCACCGACGTTCGATAGCGGCAAAAGCGAGGTACAGAGTAAAACAGCTATTTGGTGGTCACCTGTCGCTGCGAGATTATGATGGGCAAGTTGCAGAGGCGCTGGCCATGATCTGTGCATTAAACAAGAGGACGCTAGCCGGTATGCCAGAAAGTGTACTCCTTGCCTGAAAGCTGCCCATTCACGGGACTCTTTATTCCAAATCCGATTTATTCAACAACGCCGCGATAAGACAAAAACCAGCAAGATGATCGCACCGGTTAGTAAACTGACCTGCTGAAGCTAACTTGTTTAAAGAATGGTCGGCGGAAAACCACAAGCTGCGGGCGCTATAGCCTCATTGGGGTGCATCATTGATTCTACGCGGCTTAACCGATTCACACATGTCGCTGGATTCGGGCTGTATATCCTACGGTCAACAGGTATACTGGCACATTCGATCTAAATCCACTTGTATCGCGTGCGAATTCAACATCATGCAAAAGTTTGATACCAAGACCTTTCAGGGTCTGATGCTGACACTACAAGACTACTGGGCTCGCCAAGGTTGCACCCTTGTTCAACCATTAGACATAGAAGTCGGCGCAGGAACCTCACACCCGATGACCTGCCTACGTGCACTTGGCCCAGAGCCCATGGCCACCGCTTACGTGCAGCCTTCTCGTCGCCCGACCGACGGTCGCTACGGTGAAAACCCGAACCGCCTGCAGCACTACTATCAATTCCAGGTGGCGATTAAGCCCTCTCCAGACAATATTCAGGAACTGTACCTCTGCTCGCTGAAGGATCTGGGGCTAGACCCGACTATTCACGATATTCGCTTCGTGGAAGACAACTGGGAAAACCCAACCCTCGGCGCTTGGGGTCTAGGATGGGAGGTTTGGCTGAACGGCATGGAAGTGACGCAGTTCACCTATTTCCAACAGGTCGGTGGCCTGGAGTGCAAACCCGTTACTGGTGAGATAACCTACGGCCTGGAACGCCTGGCGATGTACATCCAGGGCGTGGACAGCGTTTACGATCTGGTGTGGAGCCACGGTACGCAGGGCATCACCACCTACGGCGACGTATTTCATCAGAATGAAGTGGAACAATCCACCTACAACTTCACCTACGCCGATGTGGATTTCCTGTTCTTCTGCTTCGAGCAGTACGAGAAAGAAGCACAATCGCTGCTGGCGCTTGAAAAACCGTTATCGCTGCCCGCTTACGAACGTATTCTAAAGGCTGGCCATACCTTTAATCTGCTGGATGCCCGCAAGGCTATCTCGGTGACCGAACGCCAGCGCTATATTCTACGCATCCGCACACTGACTAAAGCCGTTGCCGAAGCCTACTACGCTTCCCGTGAAGCGTTGGGCTTCCCAATTTGCAAAACGAGAACTCAGAGGCAGCCATGACTCAACAGACTTTCCTGGTGGAAATCGGCACGGAAGAGCTGCCGCCCAAGGCTCTTCGCTCGCTGGCGGGATCCTTTGCCGCCAACTTTACCACCGAGCTGGAAAATGCCAACCTCGGACACGGCTCAGTGAGTTGGTTCGCCACTCCTCGCCGTCTGGCACTGAAAGTGGCTAATCTGAGCGCGGCACAGGCTGATCGCGTCGTTGAAAAACGCGGCCCGGCGATCAGCCAAGCGTTCGACGCTACTGGCAAACCCAACAAAGCGGCCGAAGGCTGGGCGCGTGTCTGCGGCATCACTGTCGATCAGGCCGAACGCCTGGTGATCGACAAAGGCGAGTGGCTTCTGTACCGTGCCCATGTCAAAGGACAGCCTGTGCAGCAACTGCTGGCCAGCATGGTCAACACCGCGCTGTCTAAATTGCCTATCCCGAAGCTGATGCGCTGGGGTGATTCCGAGGTGCAGTTCGTGCGTCCGGTGCATACCGTAACCCTGCTGCTAGGCGCAGAACTGATCCCTGGCAGGGTGCTAGGAGTTGAATCTGCGCTTACCATACGAGGCCACCGCTTTATGGGCGAAACCGAGTTCTCCCTCGACAACGCTGATCACTACCCACAAATCCTACTGGAACGCGGTAAAGTGATCGCCGATTACGAAGCACGTAAAGCACTGATCAAGCGCGACGTCGAGCGTGCGGCGGCAAAGATTGGCGGCAAGTCCGATCTGAGCGAAAGCCTGCTGGAAGAAGTCACCTCGCTAGTGGAGTGGCCAGTGGTACTGACCGCCAAGTTCGAAGAGGAATTCCTTGCGGTGCCAGCGGAAGCGCTGGTGTACACCATGAAAGGCGATCAAAAGTATTTCCCAGTGTACGGCAGCGCAGGCAACCTGCTGCCAAACTTTATCTTCGTGGCCAACATTGAATCCAAAGACCCACAGCAAATCATCACTGGTAACGAGAAAGTGGTGCGCCCGCGTCTGGCGGATGCTGAGTTCTTCTTCAACACTGACCGTAAAAAACGTCTAGAAGACCACCTACCACGTTTAGAAACTGTACTCTTCCAACAACAATTGGGCACTCTGCGTGACAAAACCGATCGCATTCAGGCGTTGGCGGGCTGGATTGCTGGCCAGATTAGTGCCGACGTCAACCACGCTACCCGTGCGGGCCTACTGTCGAAGTGCGACCTGATGACCAACATGGTGTTCGAGTTCACCGACACCCAAGGCGTGATGGGCATGCACTATGCGCGTCATGGCGGTGAGGTGGAAGACGTCGCCGTTGCGCTGAATGAGCAGTATCAGCCACGCTTTGCCGGGGATAGGTTGCCGCAGTCGCGGGTCGCCTGTTCACTGGCAATCGCCGACAAAATGGACACTCTGGCCGGTATTTTTGGCATCGGGCAACATCCAAAAGGCGACAAAGACCCGTTTGCCCTGCGCCGTGCCGCACTGGGCGTGCTGCGCATCATCGTCGAAAAAAATCTACCGCTGGATCTACAAATCCTGACTGAAGAGGCTGTGCACCTTTACGGCAGCAAGCTGACCAACGTCAAGGTGGTCGATGAGTTAGTGGAATTCATGTTAGGCCGTTTCCGCGCTTGGTATCATGAAGAAGGCCATGCGCTAGACACTATTCAGGCAGTGCTGGCGCGTCGGCCGACCAAGCCGGCCGACTTCGATGCTCGCGTCAAGGCCGTCAGCCACTTACGTACTTTGGAAGAAGCGGCGGCGTTGGCGGCAGCCAACAAGCGCGTCTCCAATATCCTTGCTAAATCCACGGATACGTTGAACGACCACGTACAAGCTTTAGTATTACAGGAAGCCGCTGAGATCCAACTGGCGAGCCATCTGGTGGTACTGCGCGACAAGCTGGAACCATATTTTGCTGCTGGCAACTATCAGGACGCACTAGTGGAGTTAGCTACCCTATGCGAGCCTGTAGATGCTTTCTTCGAGAGTGTCGTGGTGATGGCCGAGGACGATGCATTGCGCGTGAATCGTTTGACACTGCTGAGCAAGCTGCGTGAGCTGTTTTTGCAGGTGGCGGATATTTCTGTATTGCAGTAACCGGTACTTTGCGGTGAAAAGGCGCTGACGAGCGCCTTTGTTACTTCTGGCAACCGCAAGGCGATACCGGCGACGTTAACCGATAACTTTGCAAGCGGCTGTTGGGTTTATCTGGCAGTGTCATTTCTATCCATCCTGCATTTAAGGCCGCTTGCAGATAGCGTTCGCGAAAAGATTTCCGATCCTGTAGCTGCAATGCGTTCTGTATCGCTCCCCGCGCCATTTCTCCCTGCAATACCGCCAGCAATTCGGTGACTTGGGGGATAAGGCTCTGCTCAAGCGCTTGCAGAATCATCTCCAGCATAAATTCGACCAAAGGCGCACAGTCGGTTTTCTGATTGCTGGTGTTAAGCGCCTGGTAATAACCGGACTGGGTATCGTGCACTAGGCTGTCAACCGGCACGTTGACAAATAACGGGGTCCAATACGACAGGATCAACGTTTGCCACAGCCGGCCCATGCGGCCATTACCATCGGCAAAAAGATGGATAAATTCATAATGAAACACGTAACTGCCGATTAAAGGAGGAAGATCAGTACGTTACAACCATTGTAATAGTTAAAATACTAGCAGAGAAACCCGTTTTGCAGCGGGAGCCATATGGATAACGACATTGCTGTTCATCACCCTCACGCCTCCGAGACGATAGTGACCCGCATCGGCCAATAGGTTATTCAACAAAGCCTCACGGAAGTGGAAGCGCACCTGATCTTTAGGGTTCTGACCATGGCGATAAACTAGAGTATGATCATAGCGGGGACAATGAACGTTAACGCAAGCCACAGGCAAACTGTAGTGGCGCATTAAGTTTAGCCACCTGAGCAGAGGTGATATTCTTACCTCTGCATAAAGCAGGTGACTTATGAAAAAGAAAACAAAGCGAGCCTTCTTCTTTTTTTTCGAATTAAAACGCGAATACACTCAGCTCATTGTCTATATAAGGTTATTCATATCAGGAAGCAAGTGCAGCCATGAACGGCGGTTCTTGCCCATGGGGGCAGGAGTGTCAGGTCCGTCCCACACAACGTCGCCGATAATGCCGGAGCAGCAACGTATCTGCAAGCAGGAGAAACAAGTTCGCCGTCTGAGCCTGTAGGCCACTTAAAAAGATCGTTCTGTTGTTGTAGATCGTCACTGTATCAGCACCAGACACACTCAATACGAGATTAGGGCTTTGCCCCTATTCACTGTTTGTGGCCTAACAGTTGAAAATCATTCGCCATTGTTTTGGGAAAACGCTTCTTTTTCTGGGCAGTAGCGCGTTAACGGACGATGAAAAGTTACTCTGACGTTAGGAACGTCGCAATATCTTGTACAGAGGCCTGTAACGCAACGAGAGCACAAAAAGCGAGATGGGCAAGCCGTGGGTGGTTTGGTCGAGAGGCACTGCCATTGGTGCCAGTAAGAACCTATCCCATTAGGCGATTTTATTTGCCATTTTCGCCCTGGGCAGTGTTCACCCTCCTCATGGACTCACTATACGCTGCGGTTGTTGCGTGCTGTCCTGGTCCAAACTGGCTGCAACAATGCACGCCTACTGGGATAGGCTCTAAGCTGATTAAAATTTATATTGATATTATCCAAGCACTATGGTGGTGACAACCCAAAATCGTAGCAGTAATGTGGGCAGATTAGCTAGAATTTGTTAATCTATCCGAAAGCAGTGAAGCACCTTTAAATCAGATAGTTAAATAAATATAGGCCAAAATAAAGGCCTCCTCATTAATGCATTTAAATCTACTATGAATCAATGATGTAATGGCTTGCATGAAATACCGTGACTTACGTAATTTCCTCTCATTGCTGGAAAAGAGAGGGGAACTAAAACGCATCAGCCAGCTAATCGATCCCTATCTAGAAATGACAGAAATTGCTGATCGCACGCTGCGTGCGGGTGGCCCGGCACTGCTGTTTGAAAACCCGAAAGGCTATGACATGCCAGTATTGTGCAACTTGTTTGGCACTGCCAAACGCGTGGCGATGGGCATGGGGCAAGAAGATATCAACGCGCTGCGCAAAGTCGGCAAGCTGCTGGCGTTCCTCAAAGAGCCTGAACCGCCAAAGGGTTTCCGCGATCTATTCGCCAAAATGCCAAAGTTCAAGCAAGTGCTGAATATGTCGACCAAAGTGCTGGGGTCTGCACCGTGCCAGCAGCAGGTGTGGCAAGGCGATGATGTCGATCTCAGCCGCATTCCGGTGATGCATTGCTGGCCGGAAGACGCTGCGCCGCTGATCACCTGGGGGTTGACAGTTACTCGTGGCCCGCATAAAGAGCGCCAGAACCTGGGCATTTATCGCCAGCAGGTGCTGTGCAAGAATAAAGTGATCATGCGTTGGCTGTCGCACCGTGGCGGCGCGCTGGATTATCAGGAATGGAGCCAGGCGCATCCCGGTGAACGCTTCCCGGTGGCGGTGGTGATTGGTGCCGATCCTGCGACCATTCTCGGTGCAGTAACGCCGGTGCCGGATACCCTGTCCGAATATGCCTTTGCAGGGTTACTGCGCGGCAGCAAAACTGAAGTGGTCACTTGCCTCTCCTGCGATTTGGACGTGCCCGCCAGTGCTGAGATTGTGCTAGAAGGTTACATTGAACCGGGTGAAATCGCCCCAGAAGGCCCATATGGCGATCATACCGGTTATTACAACGAAATTGACAACTTCCCAGTGTTCACCGTTACTCACGTTACTCAGCGCCACGACGCGATTTATCATTCCACCTATACCGGCCGACCGCCAGATGAACCTGCGATTCTGGGCGTGGCGCTGAACGAAGTGTTCGTTCCGCTTTTGCAAAAACAGTTCCCGGAAATTGTTGATTTCTACCTTCCGCCAGAAGGGTGCTCGTATCGCCTGGCGGTGGTGACCATCAAAAAACAGTATGCCGGTCATGCCAAGCGCGTGATGATGGGGGTCTGGTCATTCCTTCGTCAGTTTATGTACACCAAGTTTGTTATCGTCTGTGATGATGATGTCAATGGACGTGATTGGAATGATGTGATCTGGGCAATGACGACCCGTATGGACCCGGCAAGGGATATCGTATTGGTAGAGAATACGCCGATCGACTATCTGGATTTTGCTTCGCCTGTTTCCGGATTGGGTTCAAAAATTGGGCTGGACGCTACTAATAAATGGCCGGGTGAAACTGAGCGCGAATGGGGCCGTCCGATTCAAATGGATGAAAAAGTGCGGGCGCGCGTCGACGAAATCTGGGATGAGCTGGCAATTTTCACTGGCAGGGAACCGACGCTCTAATGTCAGGCTCTGTTCTCAGTTTTGTATTGATGACCCGATAGAGGGAATGCATGGCAATATTGAGTTGTAAAGTGACCTCGGTAGAGGCCATTACCGATACGGTCTATCGGGTACGTTTAGTACCTAAGATGCCGTTTTCGTTCAAGGCTGGGCAATATCTGATGGTGGTGATGGATGAGTGCGACAGGCGCCCATTCTCTTTAGCATCAACGCCATCTCAGCAGGAGTACATAGAGCTGCATATCGGCGCTTCGGAACTGAATTTGTACGCCATGGCTGTAATGGAGCGTATTTTGAAAGAACAGGCGATCACTGTCGATGTACCGCATGGTGACGCCTGGCTGCGTGAAGAGGGCAACCGTCCGCTGGTGCTGATCGCCGGAGGTATTGGGTTCTCCTATGTGCGTTCGATTTTGCTGACCGCGTTGGAACAACAGCCGGATCGTGATATCTCAATCTATTGGGGGGGACGAGAACTGAAACATCTATACGATCAGAACGAATTGGAAGAGCTATCACAGCAACACCCAAACCTAAAGGTGATCCCGGTGGTGGAGCAGACGACAGATGAGTGGCATGGTCGTAGCGATACCGTGCTCAGCGCAGTGCTGCAGGATTTTGCTACCCTGGAGGATCACGATATCTACATTGCGGGTCGTTTCGAAATGGCGAAAATCGCTCGCGAACGTTTCTGCACCGAACGCGGCGCACAAGAGGCGCACGTGTTCGGCGATGCATTTTCATTTATCTGAGACATGGGATGAGTCTATAACGGGGGCAGCCCCGTTTTGAAACACCACTCATACTGATTTATATTAGATTTTTCATCAGGCCATTCTGGTCATCATTAATTGGTCTTCGCAAAGTACGTGCTATCTGCATTTGCCCGAATCAGTGTTTCATGACGGGGATCAGAATGAGTCAGGTGACATGTGTGACGCGGTGCTATTCGAACATTCATGGTGGCTGTGGGGCTTTGTTGAATAAATCGGATTTGGAATAAAGAGTCCCGTGAGTGGGCATCTTTTAGGCAAGGCGTACACTTTCTGGCATACCGGCGAGCGTCATCTTGTTTAATGCACAGATCATGGCCATCGTCTCTGCAACTCCACCGTGTGTTGTCTCCAGTAACGCGCCGGTTCGCCACCGCTTAATTTCGCTCTGCATAGTCTGCCGACCAATAACGTGCTCCGCTGCTGGGCGGTATTAACGCCTTGAGCTTCTTGCCCCTTAACTCATCATCACACACTCGCGTATCCTAAGCCCGATCTGCCGAGGCGACTTTGATTTTACGGTACCTCTGGCGGATGAGACCTGGGAAGGCTTCGGTATCGGTGACATTGCTCAAGGAAAGGTCAGCACAGATGACCTCATGTGTTTCTGTATCTACGGCCAAATGCAGTTTTCGCCAGATCCGCCGTTTTTCCTGACCGTATTTTTTTGCCATCCACTCGCCTTCACCCAACACGTTAAGCCCGCTAGAGTCGATAACGAGGTGCGCAATTTCACCCGGCGTTGGGGTTTTAAACGGGACATGGCCGGACTTCGCCCGCTTACTGATGCAGGTGTCGTCCGGGTAGTTCAACGGCACTTTGATCAGTGTGACAATGGAGTCGACGAAGCCCTGGAGGGCGCGAAGTGTCAGGCCGAAAATACGTTTCAGCATCAATACGCTGGTGAGTGCCATATCGGAATAATGTGGTGGGCGACCACGCAGAGAAGGTTTTGCCTCGCAGTACCAGGCGTGAAGTGCCGTTTCATCCCCACAGCAAGTGAGTGAATCCCGAGTGATAAGGGCGTTGTTGTAAGCCTTCCAGTTGGTGATGTTGAACTTTTGCTGGGCCACGGAATGTCGCTATGTTGACAGAAGGAGAGTGATCTCATCCTCGTCCCGGCCAAATGTTCGATTTATTCAACAAAGCTGGTGGCTGGCGATGGCGTGACTAGGCTTGTTCAACAGGCTGATTGTTAAGCTGTGGATGTAACGGCATTCGCGTTGAATTGCGAACTGCTCTGTATGCCATAACGTTGTATGGGGCGCGCCTGGGCATTGTGTTAAGATAATTTTTTCGTGCTAAGGATACTGTGATGGAAACGCTAGCTTCTTTGTATAACGACCACCTGGCAGAGTGGCAGAAACGCGCGCGCGAAGTGCTGGAATGCAACACATTGGATGAGCTGCTGATTCACTCTTGAGAACTGCAAAAGGTCTTCTGCGACGACCGTAGCTATCCATTTAAAGTAAACGTGAATTTTAAAGCCTGGGTACAGATAACCGCAGTGCCGAATTGTTGGCTATGGGTTGACGGCGTTAACAAACCGAAGCTGTGGTTTTATTCACCGATCGATTACTGGCACAGTGTCGAGCAGCTGCCAGACAGTTTCTGGAGCCCATCCTTCGAGATGATGCTGTTGGCCAGTGCCGATGACATTGCACAGCAACTTCCGGCGCAGCGTGGACGCGTGGGCTATATCGGTTATGCGCCGCAGCGCGCCCGCGATCTTGGTATTGTCTCGGAGAACGTCAACCCACCAGAGGTGTTGAACTACCTCGACTTTCACCATTCTCTCAAGACCGGGTATGAGCTGGCTTGCATGCGAGAAGCGCAGAAAACTGCGGTCATAGGGCACCGTGCAGCACATGAAGCCTTCTTGTCTAGCATGAGCGAGTTCGATATCAACTTGGCTTACTTGACGGCAACCAGCCACCGTGATACCGACGTGCCTTACGACAACATTGTGGCACTGAATGAGCAGGACTCGGTACTGCACTATACCAAGTTGGATCATCAACCACCGGCTGAAACGCTGAGTTTCCTGATCGACGCGGGTGCGGAGTATAACGGTTATGTCGCCGATTTAACTCGTACCTATGCAGTGCACGGTAGCAGTGAGTTCGCCTGTCTGGTGAAAGACCTCAACAACGAACAGTTGGCGCTGATAGCTACCGTCAAGGCTGGCGTGCGCTATACCGATTATCATGTGCAGATGCACCAGCATATCGCCAAACTGCTTAAAAGCTACCAGCTAGTGAGCGGTATTAGCGAAGACACGATGGTTGAGCAAGGCCTCACCACGCCATTCCTGACAAACGGCTTGGGACACCTTTTGGGGTTGCAAGTGCATGACGCTGCCGGTTTGATGCAGGATGAGCATGGTACTCACCTGGCAGCCCCATCCAAATATCCATTCCTGCGCTGCACCCGCGTATTACAACCGGGCGTGGTGTTGACCATCGAACCAGGTATGTACTTTATCGAATCACTGCTGGTACCGTGGCGCAGCGGAGAGTTTAGCCTTTTGCCTGGGATCGCATCAACGCGTTGAAGCCGCATGGCGGTGTCCGCATCTAAGACAATATCGTGATCCACGAGCAGCGTATCGAGAACATGATGCGAGATCTGAATTTTGCCTGATGCAGTCTTGCCCGATAGCTACCTCCCCGATCAGCATCAATAGAGCAATTAAGACGCGTCGCCTTATCACTTTGCTGGCCACGGCTAATAATGTAGAGGTAGCAAAAATGTTTATCCAGCAGGTTCGTATGTTTTGCCATGTGGCTGGCGTTGGTGGAAAATTTGTTACAGAAAGCCAAAGGCCGGATACTACAGGATGAATATGGCACCACCTTCTTGCTACATCTGGATTTATTGGCAACCTGCGTTGCGCTGTTTGGCAATAAATTACGTACTCTCAGTCGCAGTAATTTGCAATGAACACCTATTTCACAATAATTCCTCCCAACTGAACTACTAAGGATCGTGCTGAAATGCATTTTCGCGCTATAACCCGTATCGTTGGTTTGCTGGTCATCCTGTTTTCCGGGACGATGTTTATTCCTGGGCTAATTGCATTAATATATCGTGATGGAGCAGGGCGGTCATTCAGCCAGACTTTCTTTGTGGCGGTGACGATTGGGCTGATACTGTGGTGGCCAAACCGCAAGAAAAAACATGAGTTAAAGCCGCGCGAAGGTTTCCTAATCGTGGTGCTGTTTTGGACTGTACTAGGCAGCGTGGGGGCGTTGCCGTTTCTGTTTTCGGATCGACCCAATCTGTCGCTGACAGATGCCTTCTTTGAGTCTTTCTCCGGCCTGACAACGACTGGCGTGACTATGTTGATGGGGTTGGACTCATTGCCAAAGGCTATTTTGTTCTATCGCCAGATGCTGCAATGGATGGGCGGAATGGGGATCATCGTGTTGGCGGTGGCGATACTGCCAATCCTTGGTGTTGGTGGTATGCAGCTGTACCGGGCGGAAATGCCCAGTCCGCTGAAGGACAATAAGATGCGTCCACGCATTGCAGAAACCGCCAAAACTCTGTGGCTTATCTATGTATTGCTGACTGTCGCCTGTGCGGTGGCACTATGGGGGGCGGGAATGCCAGTGTTTGATGCTATCAGTCACAGTTTTTCGACCATTGCTATCGGTGGTTTCTCCACCCATGATGCCAGCATCGGCTATTATGCTAGTCCAACCATCAACACTATCATTGCCATCTTCCTGCTTATTTCCGGCTGTAATTATGGCTTGCACTTCGCGTTATTGAGTGGACGTAGCCTGAAGGTCTACGGGCGGGATCCTGAATTCCGCATGTTCATCTTGGTGCAACTGACATTAGTGGCAGTGTGTACGTTAGTGCTCTGGGAACATGGTGTCTATAAGACCGGCATGGAAACGCTGAATCAGGCATTTTTCCAGGTGGTATCAATGGCGACGACAGCAGGCTTTACCACCGACAGCATTGCCAAATGGCCACTTTTTTTGCCGATGTTGTTACTGTGTTCCGGTTTTATCGGCGGTTGTGCTGGCTCGACTGGCGGTGGCTTGAAGGTCGTCCGCGTGCTGCTATTGTATCTGCAAGGTTCCCGTGAGTTGAAAAGGCTGGTACACCCGAACGCCGTTTACACTATTAAACTGGGCAACCGGGCACTGCCGGAGCGTATCATTGATGCGGTATGGGGGTTCTTCTCGGCCTATGCTCTGGTATTTATTGTTAGCATGCTGGCGATTATCGCCACTGGCGTTGACAATTTCTCTGCTTTCGCCGCCGTAACGGCATCGCTGAATAACGGGCCGGGGCTAGGCGTAGTGGCGGATAACTGTACCGCTATGCCGCCAGTGGCCAAGTGGATACTGGTGGTGACGATGCTGTTCGGGCGTCTGGAAGTTTTTACACTGCTGGTTCTGTTCACGCCGACGTTCTGGCGTGAATGATCCTGACATTAACGAGTAACGTCATGAAAGCACTTATACTTTATTCAGGTCGTGATGGGCAGACACTGTCTATTGCTTCTTATATAGCAAGCAAATTGCAGGACAGACTTTATTGTGAGGTCATTGATCTGTTGCAAGCAGAGAACGTTGACCTTAGCCAGTATCAGCAGGTTATGATCGGCGCTTCCATACGCTATGGCCATTTTAATTCGGCTTTGGATAAATTTGTGAGGCATCGTGCAGAGCAGTTGAACCAAATGCCAAGTGCATTTTTTGCCGTCAACCTGACGGCCCGTAAACCGGAAAAGCGTTCACTACAGACTAATGTCTATACCCGTAAATTTCTGCTTGCCTCACCTTGGCAGCCAAAACAAAGTATGGTGTTTGCTGGAGCGCTACGTTATCCGCGCTATCGATGGTTCGATCGCATCATGATTCAATTCATTATGTGTATGACGGGCGGAGAAACGGATACCAGCAAGGAAGTAGAGTACACGGATTGGCAGCAAGTCGAACGCTTTGCTCAGGATTTTAGCCAGATTAAGTACGAAAAGCGACCTAAATGCGTCACTTTCACTCCTCTTGCTTAAAAAAACGCGCTTGAAAATTTTTTTACATTTAGGTGTTGCGGCCTGATGAAAACGCGCCCTATAATGCGGCCCCTACTAACCCGGTATTTCGGCAGCTACGCCGCCGGATAAGTAAGGGAAAAGTCAAAATAATAGCTTGACTCTTCAAAGGAAAAGCGTAGTATACGCCACCTCAAGCTTGCCGCTGTGCTGCGGCTGACCCACCGCTCTTTAACAATTTATCAGACAATCTGTGTGGGCACTCCACAAGACAATATCCCGTCCTTCCTTTCTGGGACGAAAAAATATCAAGTCTTGAAGAGTGACTAACTAAAGTAACATTCATGCAGTAAATCTTTAAGCAGCGCTTCACACGTTGAAGCATATCAAGCTTTCAATTGAAGAGTTTGATCATGGCTCAGATTAAACGCTGGCGGCAGGCCTAACACATGCAAGTCGAGCGGTAGCACAAGAGAGCTTGCTCTCTGGGTGACGAGCGGCGGACGGGTGAGTAATGTTTGGGAAACTGCCTGATGGTGGGGGATAACTAGTGGAAACGGTAGCTAATACCGCATAATGTCGCAAGACCAAAGTGGGGGACCTTCGGGCCTCACGCCATCAGATGTGCCCAGATGGGATTAGCTGTTAGGTGGGGTAATGGCTCACCTAGGCGACGATCCCTAGCTGGTCTGAGAGGATGACCAGCCACACTGGAACTGAGACACGGTCCAGACTCCTACGGGAGGCAGCAGTGGGGAATATTGCACAATGGGCGCAAGCCTGATGCAGCCATGCCGCGTGTGTGAAGAAGGCCTTCGGGTTGTAAAGCACTTTCAGCGAGGAGGAAGGGTAATGTGTTAATAAGACATTGCATTGACGTTACTCGCAGAAGAAGCACCGGCTAACTCCGTGCCAGCAGCCGCGGTAATACGGAGGGTGCAAGCGTTAATCGGAATTACTGGGCGTAAAGCGCACGCAGGCGGTTTGTTAAGTCAGATGTGAAATCCCCGCGCTCAACGTGGGAACGGCATTTGAGACTGGCAAGCTAGAGTCTTGTAGAGGGGGGTAGAATTCCAGGTGTAGCGGTGAAATGCGTAGATATCTGGAGGAATACCGGTGGCGAAAGCGGCCCCCTGGACAAAGACTGACGCTCAGGTGCGAAAGCGTGGGGAGCAAACAGGATTAGATACCCTGGTAGTCCACGCCGTAAACGATGTCGATTTGGAGGTTGCGCCCTGGAGGGGTAACTTCCGTAGCTAACGCGTTAAATCGACCGCCTGGGGAGTACGGCCGCAAGGTTAAAACTCAAATGAATTGACGGGGGCCCGCACAAGCGGTGGAGCATGTGGTTTAATTCGATGCAACGCGAAGAACCTTACCTACTCTTGACATCCAGAGAACTCTCCAGAGATGGAGTGGCGCCTTCGGGAGCTCTGAGACAGGTGCTGCATGGCTGTCGTCAGCTCGTGTTGTGAAATGTTGGGTTAAGTCCCGCAACGAGCGCAACCCTTATCCTTTGTTGCCAGCGATTAAAGTCGGGAACTCAAAGGAGACTGCCGGTGATAAACCGGAGGAAGGCGGGGATGACGTCAAGTCATCATGGCCCTTACGAGTAGGGCTACACACGTGCTACAATGGCGTATACAAAGAGAAGCGACCTCGCGAGAGCAAGCGGACCTCACAAAGTACGTCGTAGTCCGGATTGGAGTCTGCAACTCGACTCCATGAAGTCGGAATCGCTAGTAATCGTAGATCAGAATGCTGCGGTGAATACGTTCCCGGGCCTTGTACACACCGCCCGTCACACCATGGGAGTGGGTTGCAAAAGAAGTAGGTAGCTTAACCTTCGGGAGGGCGCTTACCACTTTGTGATTCATAACTGGGGTGAAGTCGTAACAAGGTAACCGTAGGGGAACCTGCGGTTGGATCACCTCCTTACCGAAAGATATTGACTTGTGTGGCGTGCTCACACAGATTGTCTGATGAAAGTAGCGAGCAGAAAACCCTTTTGCCGAAAGTCGCTAGAGGCGACTGGGCGGCTACACCGTAGCTGCCTGACTCTGCCAGCAGAGTCGCGCCTTTAAACGGAAATAGCCAATCAGCGATTTGCCAAGCGATTGCTGTGTCCCCATCGTCTAGAGGCCCAGGACACCGCCCTTTCACGGCTGTAACAGGGGTTCGAATCCCCTTGGGGACGCCATTGTGATAATTAGTGAAAGACATTATCACCGACTCTCTTTAAGCTAACTTGCGAGTCGGGCCTGAAACAGTGCTCTTTAACAATCTGGAACAAGCTGAAAATTGAAAAATGACGGCTGAAACTTATCCCCTGCATAGATGTATTGGGGTAAGGGTCAAGTTGTCATAGTGATACTCACCTGTTTGCAATGCGAAGTGAGACACCTTCGGGTTGTAAGGTTAAGTGACTAAGCGTACACGGTGGATGCCTAGGCAGTCAGAGGCGATGAAGGGCGTGCTAATCTGCGAAAAGCGTCGGTAAGGTGATATAAACCGTTATAGTCGGCGATACCCGAATGGGGAAACCCAGTGTGATACGTCACACTATCGTTAAGTGAATACATAGCTTGACGAGGCGAACCGGGGGAACTGAAACATCTAAGTACCCCGAGGAAAAGAAATCAACCGAGATCCCCCCAGTAGCGGCGAGCGAACGGGGGCCAGCCCAGAACCTGAATCAGTGGGTGTGTTAGTGGAAGCAGCTGGAAAGTCGCGCAGTAAAGGGTGATAGCCCCGTACACTAAAATGCACTGGCTGTGAGTTCGATAAGTAGGGCGGGACACGTGACATCCTGTCTGAATATGGGGGGACCATCCTCCAAGGCTAAATACTCCTGACTGACCGATAGTGAACCAGTACCGTGAGGGAAAGGCGAAAAGAACCCCAGTGAGGGGAGTGAAAGAGAACCTGAAACCGTGTACGTACAAGCAGTAGGAGCACCGTTAAGGTGTGACTGCGTACCTTTTGTATAATGGGTCAGCGACTTATATTTTGTAGCAAGGTTAACCGCATAGGGGAGCCGTAGGGAAACCGAGTCTTAACTGGGCGAAAAGTTGCAAGGTATAGACCCGAAACCCGGTGATCTAGCCATGGGCAGGTTGAAGGTTGGGTAACACCACCTGGAGGACCGAACCGACTAATGTTGAAAAATTAGCGGATGACCTGTGGCTGGGGGTGAAAGGCCAATCAAACCGGGAGATAGCTGGTTCTCCCCGAAAGCTATTTAGGTAGCGCCTCATGAATTCATCTTCGGGGGTAGAGCACTGTTTCGGCTAGGGGGCCATCCCGGCTTACCAACCCGATGCAAACTGCGAATACCGAAGCATGTTATCATGGGAGACACACGGCGGGTGCTAACGTCCGTCGTGAAGAGGGAAACAACCCAGACCGCCAGCTAAGGTCCCAAAGTCATGGTTAAGTGGGAAACGATGTGGGAAGGCCCAGACAGCCAGGATGTTGGCTTAGAAGCAGCCATCATTGAAAGAAAGCGTAGTAGCTCACTGGTCGAGTCGGCCTGCGCGGAAGATGTAACGGGGCTAAACCATGCACCGAAGCTGCGGCAGTGGCGCTGATGCGCTGTTGGGTAGGGGAGCGTTCTGTAAGCCGTTGAAGGTGTCCTGTAAGGGGTGCTGGAGGTATCAGAAGTGCGAATGCTGACATAAGTAACGATAAAGCGGGTGAAAAACCCGCTCGCCGGAAGACCAAGGGTTCCTGTCCAACGTTAATCAGGGCAGGGTGAGTCGACCCCTAAGGCGAGGCTGAAAAGCGTAGTCGATGGGTAACAGGTTAATATTCCTGTACTGAGAGTGACTGCGAAGGGGGGACGGAGAAGGCTAGGCAGGCCGGGCGACGGTTGTCCCGGTTTAAGCGTGTAGGGGGAGTTCTGGGTAAATCCAGAATGCCATAAAACCTGAGGCGCGATGACGATGCACCTCGGTGCAGAAGCTGTTGATGCCCTGCTTCCAGGAAAAGCCTCTAAGCATCAGGTCACTTTTAATCGTACCCCAAACCGACACAGGTGGTCAGGTAGAGAATACCAAGGCGCTTGAGAGAACTCGGGTGAAGGAACTAGGCAAAATAGTGCCGTAACTTCGGGAGAAGGCACGCTGGCATGTAGGTGAATTCCGTATCGGAGGGAGCTGAAGCCAGTCGCAGAGACCAGCTGGCTGCAACTGTTTAATAAAAACACAGCACTGTGCCAACACGAAAGTAGACGTATACGGTGTGACGCCTGCCCGGTGCTGGAAGGTTAATTGATGGGGTTAGCCGCAAGGCGAAGCTCTTGAACGAAGCCCCAGTAAACGGCGGCCGTAACTATAACGGTCCTAAGGTAGCGAAATTCCTTGTCGGGTAAGTTCCGACCTGCACGAATGGCGTAATGATGGCCAGGCTGTCTCCACCCGAGACTCAGTGAAATTGAACTCGCTGTGAAGATGCAGTGTACCCGCGGCAAGACGGAAAGACCCCGTGAACCTTTACTATAGCTTGACACTGAACATGAAGCCTTGATGTGTAGGATAGGTGGGAGGCAGTGAATCGTAGACGCCAGTCTGCGAGGAGCCACCCTTGAAATACCACCCTTTAATGTTTGATGTTCTAACTTTGCCCCGTGACCCGGGGTGAGGACAGTGTCTGGTGGGTAGTTTGACTGGGGCGGTCTCCTCCCAAAGAGTAACGGAGGAGCACGAAGGTCAGCTAATCACGGTCGGACATCGTGAGGTTAGTGCAAAGGCATAAGCTGGCTTGACTGCGAGAGTGACGGCTCGAGCAGGTACGAAAGTAGGTCTTAGTGATCCGGTGGTTCTGAATGGAAGGGCCATCGCTCAACGGATAAAAGGTACTCCGGGGATAACAGGCTGATACCGCCCAAGAGTTCATATCGACGGCGGTGTTTGGCACCTCGATGTCGGCTCATCACATCCTGGGGCTGAAGTAGGTCCCAAGGGTATGGCTGTTCGCCATTTAAAGTGGTACGCGAGCTGGGTTTAGAACGTCGTGAGACAGTTCGGTCCCTATCTGCCGTGGGCGTTGGAAGATTGAGAGGGTTTGCTCCTAGTACGAGAGGACCGGAGTGAACGCACCGCTGGTGTTCGGGTTGTTATGCCAATGGCATTGCCCGGTAGCTAAGTGCGGAACAGATAAGCGCTGAAAGCATCTAAGCGCGAAACTGGCCTCGAGATGAGTCTTCCCTGGGTCTGAGAGGTCCCTGAAGGCACGTTTAAGACGAAGACGTGGATAGGCTGGGTGTGTAAGAGCAGCGATGCTTTGAGCTAACCAGTACTAATGAGCCGTGAGGCTTAACCTTACAACACCGAAGGTGTGTTAGAGGCAGGGGTAGGTTATTTTCAGCAAGTTCCGAGATTGGTTCTGGTGGTTACGTCAGTAACGGCCGAGAATAAAACAGACTTTGCCTGGCGGCGATAGCGCGGTGGCCCCACCTGAATACCATGCCGAACTCAGCAGTGAAACGCCGTAGCGCCGATGGTAGTGTGGGGCCTCCCCATGTGAGAGTAGGACACTGCCAGGCATCAAATAAGGTAGAAAGCCTCATGCGTAAGCATGGGGCTTCTTGCTTTGTGTGTTACCGAGAGTCAACGGCCTGATCCTGTGCAGGTGAAACGAAAGAGTCGGGAACACTTTAGGCGTTGCTTGACAGCGAGCTGAAGGGAAGTGAGCAGGAAAGCCCGCTGACGGGCGTTCGCCTGCGGCGATCCGCTAGGTGTGAGTTTAGAATGAGCTGTAATACTGCTGGTATCAATTAAGCCAAGTGGCCATTCGTGAGGAGGCCTCTTGATTTTTCTGCCTTGAAAAAACTGCCGATTTCTACCTGGCACCACAGCGATGAAATTTTTTCACCTTCCAACTGATTACGCGACATCCATTTTTAAAAACGCTATGCTTAGGTATATAGATAGCTAAACATCCAAGTGGATATGTAAGAGTCAAGTAATGCCGATTAGTGTTCATGATGAGCTATCCACGGTGAGTTTCTTGCGTAATGAGAATGTCTTTGTAATGACATCTTCTCGGGCAAAAACACAAGAAATCAGGTCGTTGAAAGTGCTGCTCCTGAATCTGATGCCAAAGAAGATCGAGACAGAAAACCAGTTTTTACGTTTGCTCGGCTTTGTTGAATAAATCGGATTTGGAATAAAGAGTCCCCTGAATGGGCAGCTTTCAGGCAAGGCGTACACTTTCTGGCATACCGGCGAGCGTCATCTTGTTTAATGCACATCGCTGTTTCGGCTATCGAACGTCGGTGGCAGCCTGTCATACTTTTCCACCGTGTGTTGTCTCCGGTAAGGCGCTGGTTCGCCACCGCTTGATTTCGCTCTGCATAGTCTGCCGACCAATAACGGGCTCCGCTGCTGGGCGGTATTAACGCCTTGAGCTTCTTGCCCCTTAACTCATCATGACTCACTCGCGTATCCTAAGCCAGATCCGCCGAGGCGACTTTGATGTTACGGTACCTCTGACGGATGAGACCTGGGAAGGCTTCGGTATCGGTGACATTGCTCAAAGAAAGGTCAGCACAGATGACCTCATGTGTTTCTGTATCTACGGCCAAATGCAGTTTTTGCCAGATCCGCCGTTTTTCCTGACCGTATTTTTTGCCATCCACTCACCTTCACCCAACACGTTGAGCCCGCTAAAGTCGATAATGAGGTGCGCAATTTCACCTGGCGTTGGGGTTTTAAACGGGACATGGCCGGACTTTGCCCGCTTACTGATGCAGGTGTCGTCCGGGCAGTTCAACGGCACTTTGATCAGTGTGACAATGGAGTAGACGAAGCGCTGGAGGGCGCGAAGTGTCAGGCCGAAAATCCGTTTCAGCATCAATACGCTGGTGATTGCCATATCGGAATAATGTGGTGGGCGACCACGCAGAGAAGGTTTTGCCTCGCAGTACCAGGCGTGACGTGCCGTTTCATCCACCGAGAAAGTGAGTGAACCCCGAGTGATAAGGGCATTATTGTAAGCCTTCCAGTTGATGATGTTGAACTTTTGCTAGGCCACGGAATGTCGCTATTTTGACAGAAGGAGAGTGATCTGATCCTTGTGCCGGCCAAAAGTTCGATTTATTCAACAACGCCCCCCTCCACCAGAATCAGATCTACCTTGCTGATATCAAAGCGACTGGCTAGATAGCGCAGATCCATCGGTTGCTGATCCGACGTTTCAGTCATCAATGCCCAGCGGCGAACGCTGGCTACCAACGTCTGGTCGGCACCTGCTTTGCGTAATTCTTAGCTGTCTTTGCCCGGAATATCGACATCTACATTGTGATGGGTATGCTTGATTAACCCGATTCTCACCTGTCGCTGCTTAAGCAATGGAATTAATTGTTTAAGTAGAGTTGTTTTCCCTGCTCAACAATAGGCACCAATGGCCAGTATAGGAGGGAGTGAATTATTCATTGTGCAGACCTTGCTGCATCTGCCAGTGCTGGACATCTTCCGGGGTATTGAGCTTGTGGAAGGCCGACTGTTGTCCTTTGAAATGACTTGTTGTGCGCCGATGCTTTTCCTAAAAAGCATCGGCTTGCACTTACCCTGAGCTAAATAATCGGCCAACTTCGTTGCCAAACTGGTGTGTAGTAGTGCCAGTGTGGGGTGGTCACGTTCTCCGTCACTGGCGTAGGTGGCCAAAGAGGTACTTTTTTGCAGCCAGAACTGTTCGATCAGCGTAGTTTGAAAATCGGGTACATCACAGGGTACAAATGCTACCCATTCGCTGGTAGCCTGTTACAGCCCGGCAAGCATACCGGCTAGCGGGCAGGAGAAATCGGGCGTCAAATCGCCAATCACCAGCAGGCCACTTGCCTGATAGCGCGCCTGTTTGCGGTTAGCGCTGATGGCGATTGAACTTACCTGTGATCGCAGTCGGGCCAGTACATATTGATAAAGGGTGATGCCTCCTATCGGCACTAAGCCTTTATCTTCACCACCTATACGCATGCCCCCCGACCACCAGCCAGAATTACTCCGCTAATTTCTTGATGCATATTTATCATCCTATTTTGTTAATATGCTGATTGTAACGCTAAAGTTGATGTAACATCAGTTTTTACCTTTATTGACAAGCTGCTTCTTTCACTTCATTGATAATGCCTATTACTTTGTGTTTTTATTCAAACCACTGGACGATACTGATATGAAAACGCATGGTGCAAACGAGCTGATCGGGCTATTTCACCCCGCCCGGCAGGATGATTCCGAGCTCAATCTGATTCAACTTTTGCAAAAGTTGTCCAAGTTGAGTGATGATATCCTTATCTATCATCTTGAAAATACGTGGTAGGTGCTGGCACGGAATAAATCCCTGGTCTGAGCAAAGATTACGAAGAAGATTTTAAAACGACGCCGTTACGTGCTCCTGGGGTTATCAAAGATTAGTTTTTATGCGATGCAAAGAAACATTACCTGTGGAACGTTATGAATAACTCTACTTTTAATTTTTAAACCCTATATCCCGATCTGGTTATGGACGCGCTCGAAGAGGTTGGGTTGCGTGTTGATTCCGGGCTGACGGCGCTGAACAGCTATGAGAACCGCGTCTACCAGTTTATGGGCGAAGACCGTAAACGTAAACGCTATGTGGTGAAGTTTTATCTCCCGGAGCGCTGGAGTGCTCAGCAAATTGGTGAAGAACATCAATTTGCCCTGGATCTGGTTCAGACGGAGATCCCGGCGGTAGCGCCACTGGTACTACAGGGTAATACGCTACATAGCTATGGCGGTTTCTTCTTTACCGTATTCCCCAGAGTGGGCGGGCGTCAGTATGAGATCGACAATCTGGATCAATTGGAATGGGTAGGCCGCTTTCTAGGACGCATTCATCAGGTGGGTGGTGAGCGTCTGTTTGCCAAGCGTCTGACGATGGGCATTGAAGAGTATCTCACTGCGCCGAGTCAGGTTTTGGCAAGCTGCGAGCTGTTGCCAAATATGCAACGCAATGTTTTTTTGCAGGCGTTGGACATGGCAGTTGGGCTGGCAACCGCGCCGTTTGCACGGTGATTGCCATCCAGGCAATATCCTGTGGCGTGATGGCCCGCTATTTATCGATCTTGATAATGCCCGTAACGGCCCGGCGATACAGGATCTGTGGATGCTATTTCACGGCGAGCGCAGTGATCGTTTGATGCAGTTAGATCTTTTGCTGGAAGCTTACGCCAAGTTTGCCGAGTTCGATCATCGTGAGCTAGCATTGATAGAGCCGCTGTGGGCAATTCGTATGGTGTACTATCTGGCCTGGATCGCTCGCCGTTGGTATGATCCAGCTTTCCCTAAAAATTTTCCGTGGATGGCAGCGTCTGATTTTTGGTTATATCAGATGGCGGCTTTCACCGAACAGCTTAAGCTGTTGCAGGAGCCTCCTCTATAGCTGACGCCAATGTATTGAAGCTTTAACATAATGGAGAGTTAAGTCTTATGAAGAAAATTTGGTTGGCGCTCGTTGGCATGGCAATGGCATTAAGTGCCATGGCTGCGCAGTTCAGCGATGGTGCTCAGTACGTTACCCTGGACAAGCCAGTGACTGGCGAGCCACAGATACTGGAGTTTTTTTCCTTCTACTGCTCGCACTGCTATCAGTTTGAGCAGATTTATCATGTTTCTGAGAACGTGAAAAAGGCACTACCTGCTGACAACAAAATCGCCAGATACCATGTTGAGTTCCTAGGGCCACTGGGCAAACCGCTAACTCAAGCTTGGGCTGTTGCGATGGCGTTGGGTGTGGAAGACAAGGTCGGCCCGTTGATGTTTGAAGCGGTGCAGAAAACCCAGACTCTAAAGACCTCTGATGATATCCGCAGTGTGTTTGTAAAAGCCGACGTGAGCGCGGCGGATTACGATGCTGCTTTGAATAGCTTTGTAGTAAAATCTTTTGTGGTTCAACAGGAGAAAGCTGCAGAAGATCTCCAGCTACGTGGCGTTCCAGCCGTATTTGTTAACGGCAAATACATGGTCAAAAATGACGGCCTGGACACCAGCTCAATGGATGCCTACGTGAAGCAGTTTGCCGATGTGGTCAAATTCCTCAGCCAACAAAAATAAGCGCGAATAAAAATGAACTCGCCGGCTCTCAGTCGGTTTTTTTCTGTATGGACGTATTTTAATCGCACATCAAATTATAAATCTGCAAGGGGTCATCGGGATATCAAGCGCCGCTATAATAGGGAACCATCATTTGCTGTTTTTTCATGCAATCTATGGCTTTGTTGAATAAATCGGTCGGATACCGATTTGAAAAACGCTTGCGCGGGGCCGCAGGCTGAACCTCAAGGATGAGGTGCATTAATCCCCAGGAGCAGACACCCGTCAGTAACTGGGGTGAGCGAGGAAAGCTCACGCATAGGCAACTTAACGTATGACGGGTATAAATTTTTCGCCGCGCAACACGCCAACCAGGCCGAAACATAGCACCAGCTGCGGGGGAATGCTGCCACGTTTTTACCTGGTGCGCCGTAAAGCCCCGTCCTTAATGGCGAGGATATAAGGCGCGGTTTTCCGACTAACTGGGTGTTTGCTATTGCTCAATGTATTGCCGTATGATCGAATATCGGCGCACCACTGCAACTACTTGCAAAATAACTCGGTGTCTACAGAACACCTTTGTAGTAATAGCGCTGGGTTATATCGGGGCGGTCACGGCAAAGCAGTCTGCTAGAAACGCCTTTAAGACTGTTGACCAAGTTTGATATTGCCAGCTTTGGTGGGTAGTTAATCAGCAAATGCACGTGATCGCATTCACCATCCATCTCGACCAGCTCAACATCAAAGTCAGCACATACGCTAGAAAAGTAGCAGCGCAGCTTTTCTATGGCATCCTGATCAGATATTTTTCGTCGATACTTGGCAACGAATACCAAGTGAACATGCATCAGGAAAATGCAGTGTCTTCCTCGGCAAATATCGGTTTCTTTTGTCATAGACCAAAGTATAATAGTGATAATGAAACGACTTCAAGCCTTCAAATTTCAGTTAAGACCAATACGAAAATGACCTCATGGCTCATTAATTGGAAATCCGATCCTGAAACACAATGGCTTAAAGAATCTCCATTGCAGACGTTGCAGCAGTCACTGAAAGATTTAGAGCGCGGCTACAATAATTTCTTCCAGAAGCGTGCAGCATTCCCCCGTTTAAAAAAACGCGTGCAGAATGGTGCATTGCGCTACCCACAAGGTGTGAAGCTCAATCAAGCCAATAGTCGTATATCGTTGCCAAAGTTGGGATGGATACGCTACCGCAACAGCCGCGAAATTATAGGTGAAGTGAAAAATGTCACCATCAGCCAGTCATGCAGCAAATGGTACGTCAGCATCCAGACAGCATACGAAGTTACTGAACCCGTTCATAACTCAGCGTCAATGGTCGGAGTGGATGCCGGAGTCACCAAACTCGCTACGCTTTCAGATGGCACGGTATACCCGCCCGTCAACAGCTTCAAAACAAGCCAGCACAAGCTGGCAATACTTCAGCGTCAGTTAAGCAGAAAGGTAAAATTCAGCGCCAACTGGCAGAAACATAAGCGAAAAATCCAGCATCTACACTCGCACATTGCCAATATTCGGCGCGACTACCTTCATAAAATCACCAGTGAAATCTGCAAAAACCACGCAATGATCGTCATTGAAGACTTGAAGGTCAGTAACATGTCAAAGTCGGCAACAGGCACGGCAGAGCAGCACGGGCGAAACGTCAGAGCTAGATCAGGCTTAAACCGCTCGATACTGGTCAGGGATGGTATGAAATGCGTCGTCAACTTGAGTACAAGCAGCTCTGGCGAAGAGCACAGGTACTAGCAGTATCTGCGGCATATACCAGCCAGCGGGGTGCATGCTGCGGTCATACAGCGAAAGAAAACCGCCTGTCGCAAAGTAAATTTGTGTGTCAGATATGTGGATACACCACGAACGCCAATGGAGGGATAGTGCAGTCAGACCCCGCCCGTTAAAGCAGGAACCCACCCAGGTGAGTCAGCTTTCGGTCTGAACGCTGTAGGAATCCCCGTCCTTTAGGCCGGGGAGGATGTCAACGAGAATAGGTAGCATGTCCCGCCGTTATTCAGTAGCAGCTATATATACAATAAACAACAGAATAATGCCAAGATCTCATTCTAATAACGAATAAGGTAGTAAACGTTTCCCTTTGGCAAACATAGGGTTAATCATAAACAGGTAAACAGGTAAACAGGACGGATGATGCAATCACATAGCAAATCTGCACATAACAAGCACACAGCCAAAAGACGTTGGTTAGACACCCATGAAGCCGGTTATCACAAAAGCATGGGTAACCGGCAGATACAAATGATCGCCATCGGCGGCTCAATCGGTACCGGCCTGTTCCTTGGCACCGGTGGCCGTTTGGAAATGGCTGGGCCTGCATTAGCGCTGATTTATCTGGTGTGCGGGGTTTTCTCGTTCTTCATTTTACGCGCGTTGGGCGAGTTGGTGTTGCACCGCCCCACCAGCGGCAGCTTCGTCTCTTACGCCCGTGAGTTCCTCGGCGAAAAATCCTCTTATGTCGTCGGCTGGATGTACTTCCTTAACTGGGCGATGACTGGTATCGTCGATATCACCGCCGTTGCGCTGTATATGCACTACTGGGGTACCTTTGCCGAAGTGCCGCAGTGGCTGTTCGCGCTCTGTGCCCTTGGGGTGGTCGCCACCATGAACATGATCGGCGTGAAATGGTTTGCTGAAATGGAGTTCTGGTTTGCGCTGATCAAGGTTGCCGCCATCTCGCTGTTTTTGATAGCTGGCGTGGTATTCCTTGGCATCGGCACCCCGCTGGCAGGCAACACCACCGGTCTGCACCTGATTACCGAAAACCGTGGAATGTTCCCGCATGGCCTACTACCAGCGCTGGTGTTGGTGCAAGGGGTGATCTTCGCCTTTGCTGGCATTGAGCTGATCGGCACCGCCGCGGGCGAGTGCCGGGAGCCAGAAAAAATGCTGCCGAAGGCGATCAACAACATTATCTTGCGTATCGGCCTGTTCTACGTAGGTTCCGTGGTACTGCTGGTGTTGCTGTTACCCTGGAATGCCTACCAGGCAGGTCAAAGCCCGTTCGTTACCTTCTTCAGCCAGCTGGGGGTGCCTTATATCGGCACCATCATGAACATCGTGGTACTGACCGCCGCGTTGTCCAGCCTCAACTCTGGCCTGTACTCCACTGGCCGTATCCTGCGTTCGCTGTCGATGGGAGGATCTGCGCCTAAATTCATGGCCAAAATGAGCATCCAGCAGGTGCCTTATGCCGGCATCCTGGTAACCTGCAGCATCTACGTAATCGGTGTATTGTTGAATTATTTGGTGCCTTCGCGGGTATTTGAAATCGTGCTAAACATCGCCTCGCTGGGCATTATCAGTTCCTGGGCATTTATCATCGTCTGTCAAATGCGTCTGCGCAAAGCCATCCACGCAGGCCACGCAAAGCCGGTCTACTTCAAGATGCCCGGCGCGCCATTCACCTCCTGGCTAACGCTGGCGTTCCTGCTGGCGGTGGTGATTATGATGGCGTTCGACTACCCTAATGGCACCTGGACTATCGCCACCATTCCTGTGCTGGCCGTGCTGCTGGTGCTCGGTTGGTTCGGCCTACGCAAACATGCGCAGGAAGTTAAGCAGGACCAGCAGATCCACGAAGCACCAGGCTCTCACTAAATTTAGCCTAGCCACCGCTGACGGGGCGATTATTTCTCGTCAGCGGCAAATTACCCGCTCGATATCCTTGGAATGGGTCAGAGTACGTATGTTGCTAAACAATACCGTTGCCTCGTCATATTCCTTGCGCAAATAGCCCAGCCACTGTTTGATAGGCGCCACATGGTATCGGCCGGTATCACCCTATTTTTCTAAATGAACGTATTTTGCCACAGGTACACCATCTGTGACCAAGGCATACGCGGTTCGTTATATTTCACCACCCGGCTCAGGTTCGGCACCGCACCACGCCCTAACATCACCGCGTTGCAGCCGGTCATCTGTAGGCAATCCTGCGCGCTCTGATAGTTCCAGATTTTACCGTTGGCGATCACCAGGATCGTCAGGTGCCGACGGATCTCGACAATCGCTGCCCAATTGATACACGCTGTCCGGTAGCCGTCCTCTTTAGTGCCGCCCATGCACCACTAATTTGGCCCCGGCCTGCTGCACAGCATCGGCAATCTCAAGGCTACGGCTGGCAGAATCCCAACCCAGACGTACTTTAACCGTCACCGGCAGAGGGTTTGGCACGGCGACACGCATCGCTTTGACAAAGCCGGATCTTTCAGCAGTACCGCCCCACCGCCGCTGCGGTTGACCAGATTAGATAGGCAACCGCAGTTGAAATCGATACCGTGAGACCCCAGTTAGATCGCACGCACAGCATTCTCCGCCAGCCATTGCCGATGTTGACCCAGCAGTTGAACACGCACGAGGGTGCCAGACGCGGTGCGGCTGGCGTGATTCAGCTCTGGGCATAGGCGGTAAAACGACTTGGCTGGCAGCAGTTGATCGACCACGCGCAGAAATTCGGTGATGCACAGGTCGTAATCGTTCCATGACACACTCGCGTATCGTAAGCCCGATCCGCCGAGGCGATTTTGATTTTACGGTACCTCTGGCGGATGAGACCTGGGAAGGCTTCCGTATCGGTGACATTGCTCAAGGAAAGATTAGCATAGATGACCTTATGTGTTTCTGTATCTACAGCCAAATGCAGTTTTCGCCAGATCCGCCATTTTTCCTGACCGTGTTTTTTTACCTTCCACTCGCCTTCACCCAACACGTTGAGCCCGTTAGAGTCGATAACGAGGTGCGCAATTTCACCCGGCGTTGGGGTTTTAAACGGGACATGGCCGGACTTCGCCCGCTTACTGATGCAGGTGTCGTCCGGGCAGTTCAACGGCACTTTGATCAGTGTGACAATGGAGTCGCCGAAGCCCTGGAGGGCGCGAAGTGTCAGGCCGAAAATCCGTTTCAGCATCAATACGCTGGTGATTGCCATATCGGAATAATGTGGTGGGCGACCACGCAGAGAAGGTTTTGCCTCGCAGTACCAGGCGTGAAGTGCCGTTTCATCCCCCCAGCAAGTGAGTAAACCCCGAGTGGTAAGGGCGTTGTTGTAAGCCTTCCAGTTGGTGATGTTGAACTTTTGCTAGGCCACGGAATATCGCTATGTTGACAGAAGGAGAGTGATCTGATCCTCGTCCCGGCCAAATGTTCGATTTATTCAACAACGCCCTAATGAACTTTTATGTTTATTATATTCGTTGGCCAATGATATTATTTAAAGCTCAGGTTTTTTTCTACGCCAATACCTTTATCGCTTACAACAGCATCAAAGCCATGAATTTATCGCAAGACGGTATTCTCGTTATCGAACTGCAAAAATACCGATTACTGATTCAAGTATCACAATTATATGAACTGGAAAAATTTTACCAATTATTTATTTAAAATCAATAAATTAAAAAAATAATTTTCGGTTAAATACTGAGTTAGAGTAATTACCCCCCTTACTTCAGTAGCCTTACCATAATTAATGCAATATTTTTTCATCAGGCTACATTATGTTTCCTATTTTACATTGATTAGCTAAAATACATACCGACCTCCGCGTAATACCCGTAAAGAATATAGGTTGTAGTTTGCAGAAATATTGTGATAGGGTTGCATCGTCATTGGGGAGTAGCCGGTTTCTGGTCAATCAGCCAGAAACGCCCGTATCAACATACTCGTTTCACCTTAAGAAACGTGGTGCGGGCAGCCAGCCAGGTTGGCGAGACTATAGACGCGTAATTCCGTCGTAAGGTTGGGGATGGTTTACGTGTACATGGAGCCGCCCAGCCGAGGCTATTTAACATGGATATTTTAGCCATGCTCATTCTCGCTTTTGGCATGTCTATGGATGCCTTCGCCGCATCGATCGGCAAAGGTGCCAGCCTGCATCACCCCCGTTTCCGTGAAGCCATCCGTGTCGGACTGATCTTTGGCTTGGTTGAAACCATTACGCCGCTCATCGGCTGGGGCATTGGCCTGTATGCCAGTCACTACATCATACAGTGGGATCACTGGGTTGCTTTCTCGTTGCTGTTTATTCTCGGCATGTGCATGATTGTTGAAGGCGTCAAAAACAAACCGAGCGAAGAAGAAAAAGTGAAGCGACACGGCTTCTGGCTACTGGTGGTCACCGCGATAGCGACCAGTTTAGATGCCATGGCGGTCGGCGTAAGCCTGGCCTTCTTGCAAGTGAACATCGTCCATACTGCGATAGCCATCGGCTGTGCCACCATTATTATGGCAACGCTCGGCATTATGGTAGGCCGTTTTATCTGCCCGCTGTTAGGTAAACGGGCAGAAATCCTCGGCGGCATGGCGCTGATCGGCATTGGTGTCAATATACTGCTGTAACATCCAGCTCTGCCCTGATGCATAATAAAAATTTGCCACTAGCAGCCTTGGTGTTAACCGCGAAAGAGCTTAAAGCTGGAGACGATGCACTGCGATGCACATTGCTGAATAAATCGAAAATTTGGCAGCCATTAGGATCAGATCACTCTCTTTCTGTCAAAATAGCGACATCCCGTGCCCAGCAAAAGTTCAACATCGCCAACTGGAAGGCTTACAACAACGCCCTTACCACTCGGGGTTTACTCACTTGCTGGGGGGATGAGATGAAACGGCACTTCACGCCTGGTACTGCGAGGCAAAACCTTCTCTGCGTGGTCGCCCACCACATTATTCCGATATGGCAATCACCAGCGTATTGATGCTGAAACGGATTTTCGGCCTGACACTTCGCGCCCTCCAGGGCTTCGTCGACTCCATTGTCACACTGATTAAAGTGCCGTTGAACTGCCCGGACGACACCTGCATCAGTAAGCGGGCGAAGTCCGGCCATGTCCCGTTTAAAACCCCAACGCCGGGTGAAATTGCGCACCTCGTTATCGACTCTAGCGGGCTCAACGTGTTGGGTGAAGGGGAGTGGATGGTAAAAAAACACGGTCAGGAAAAACGGCGGATCTGGCGAAAACTGCATTTGGCCGTAGATACAGAAACACATGAGGTCATCTGTGCTGACCTTTCCTTGAGCAATGTCACCGATACCGAAGCCTTCCCAGGTCTCATCCGCCAGAGGTACCGTAAAATCAAAGTCGCCTTCAAGCGGTGGCGAACCAGCGCGTTACCAGAGACAACACACGGTGGAAAAGTATCACAGGCTACCACCGACGTTCGATAGCGGCAACAGCGAGGTACAGAGTAAAACAGCTATTTGGTGGTCACCTATCGCTGCGAGATTATGATGGGCAAGTTGCAGAGGCGCTGGCCATAATCTGTGCATTAAACAAGATGACGCTCGCCGGTATGCTAGAAAGTGTACGCCTTGCCTGAAAGATGTCCATTCAGCGGACTCTTTATTCAAAATCCGATTTATTCAACAACGCCAGCTGGAATAACCAATCATGTGCCATTGTCACGGTGTGACGGAGACATAATTAGTACAAAAAAAGGCATTCCTGAGCTTAGGGTTAGTTTCACTAATGGCATCACTCGTACTATCTGGTTTTTGGCAAACGGTGCCTTCCTTCATGTTCTCTTTTCGTCATCAGAATTTGCTTACTTGTTACAAGAGGAGTCTGGTGACACTTAATCTTATACCCTACATCTGTGGTGTCAGCCTGGAACACATTCGGTTAGAAATACTCTTAAAAAGCTTTGGTGCATACTACTTCATCCAAGTCCACGGGAAGTCAAGACAAAAGCGAAAAAATATCCTGACGAAAGAACTGCTGGTCACCTTAAGTGACCAGCATTACATTAGGGAACTACCCTGGTTTTTTTGTTCAGGCAATTACTTCAGATACTGGCCGCAACGCAGTGCTTCAATACGCTTATCGAGCGGCGGGTGTGACATGAGCAGCTCGCTGAACGACTTGGATTTACCGTTGATGCAAAATGCCATCAAGCTGCCTGTTTCTTGCGGCTCATAGCTGGTTTTCAAACGCTGTAACGCAGCGATCATCTTCTCGCGACCCACCAGTTTGGCAGAACCTGCATCAGCATAGAACTCACGATGACGTGAGAACCACATGGCGATCATGCTAGCCAGAATGCCAAACACCAGCTCAAGCACCATCGACAACGCAAAATAGATCACCGGGTTACCGTTACTTTCCTCTTCGCCATCACGGTGATTCAGGAAGCCAGCCGCCACCTGCGCGATCAGACGCGAGAGGAAGATAACGAAGGTGTTCACAATGCCTTGGATCAGTGTCATGGTCACCATATCGCCATTGGCGATATGGCTGATTTCGTGCGCGATCACTGCTTCCGCTTCGTCGCGGCTCATGCTTTGCATCAAGCCAGTGCTAACGGCAACCAGCGAGCCATCGCGACGCGCACCAGTGGCGAAGGCGTTAATGTCAGGCGCGTGATAGATAGCAACCTGTGGCACGGCGATACCCGCCTGCTGCGACTGACGGCGCACCGTATCTAGCAGCCAATTCTCATTTTCGTTGCGCGGCTGTTCAATAACTTCCCCACCAACGGAGCGCAGCGCCATCCATTTGGACATAAGCAACGATACAAAAGCGCCGCCAATGCCGAATAGACCGGCCATGATCATCAGGCCATGAACACTACTAGACTGGATTCCTGTCAGGCTGAGCACCAGCCCAAAAACCAACATCACCGCCAGGTTGGTGAGTAGGAACAGAGCTATACGCATCATAAAATATTTATTTCCTCATAAATGTTAACAGGATACTACTTACACTACCCTAGAACGTGTGGGTATTTATCACAGTTTCAAGAATTGCGCACTATTAGCTCACTAGAAATACGAAAATTTACATAAGTGGTATGTCATCTGAGCTTAAAAATATAAACAATTGTTACATTTAAGTAGCATTTTTATAGGAAATCGGCAGCGCTGCTCCTTAAAGTAAGCAAAGTACGGGTAGGGATAAAACTACCGACAAATAGGGCGAATGGCGAAAGAAAGCCGCACAGATAATAGCCAATGCGAAAAGGGCCAGTCAGTAGCTTTACTGACTGGCATTACACCTGAAAGTGCATTTTTATCGATACATTAGTAGCCTTACCTGGCAGCAACCAACTGTTGAGTCACCTGTTCTTTTTCAAGATGCGCCAGATCCAGCGCTATATAGACGGTTTCATCCAGATACGGATCAGGTTGCTGATAATCCTTCGGCAGATCATCTAGCGACTTTAGCGGTTTCTTACCAGTACGCAGCAAACGATCATTGAAGCGCAGCAGGCGGGCCGCATCGTCGTCGTGGTTCTCTTTCTCACGCACGGCTAGATTGAGTGATACAATGTTGCGTTTGTCATTCAGCGCCTTGTAATGTGCAATATCCTGCATAATGTATTGAAACTCAGGGTTCTTGGCGATGCGCTGCTGATGATCTTTCAGTAGCTTAGGTTCGAATACCGTCATATCGCCCGCTTTGATATAGCTGGTTGCTTTGATGCTGTCCCACGGAATGGCGTTATCTTCGAACGCTTCACCAGTTTCCGCCTGATCGACGCCAGTCGGCATCAGGATATCTGGTATCACCCCTTTACGCTGAGTGCTGCCGCCGTTGATGCGGTAGAACTTCTGAATAGTGTACTGCACCGATCCTAGTTCCGGCCACTCAGGTCGCAGCATCTGATCATAAATACGGTTCAGCGACCGATACTGCTGCACCGTACCTTTACCGAAGGTCGGCTCGCCGACGATCAGCGCACGGCCATAGTCCTGCATCGCTGCCGCAAAGATCTCGGAAGCAGAGGCGCTAAAGCGGTCAACCAACACCACCAGTGGGCCTTTATAGTAAGTGACGCCGTCAGTATCAGCGCCCTCACGTACTTTCCCATTATTGTCACGCACCTGCACCACTGAACCGCTTGGAATAAGTAAGCCGGACATCGACACCGCTTCGGTTAACGCACCGCCGCCATTGGTACGCAGATCGATAATCACACTTTTGACGTTCTGCTTAGCCATCTTCTGCAATTGGACTTTCACATCATCGGTCAGCCCCACGTAAAAGCCAGGGATGTCGAGCACCCACACTTTCTCTTTGCCAACGGTTTTGATAGTCATTTTCACCGCGCGTTCTTCCAGACGGATGCGATCTCGCGTCAGAGTAACCATGCGGGTTTTGGCCCCTTTGCCGGCAGGAAGGATCTCCAGGCGCACTTTGCTGCCTTTTGGCCCTTTGATCAGGGAGACGACATCGTCCAGACGCCAGCCAATCACGTCCACCATGCCTTGGGCTTCCTTGCTGACGCCCACAATTCGGTCACCCACGGTAATCGCATTGCCCTTCGCTGCCGGTCCACCCGGCACAATAGAATTAATCAAGGTATAATCGTCCTCCATCTGCAACACTGCGCCAATGCCTTCCAACGATAGGCTCATCTCGGTATTGAACTGTTCGGTATTGCGTGGGGACAGATAGTTTGTGTGTGGGTCGATTTGACGTGCAAAGGCGTTCATCGCCAACTGGAATACGTCTTCACTGTTACTTTGCGTCAGGCGCTTGATGGCAAACTGATAACGTTTGGTCAGTGTGTCGCGGATTTGTTTGTCGGTCTTGCCAGCCAGTTTGAGGTTTAACTCGTCGTAAGTGACTTTCGCATCCCACAGTTGATCTAACTCAGCCTGGTCTTTCGGCCATTGCGCTTTGCTGCGGTCAATATCGATAGTGTCGGTGCAGGTAAAGTTCATTGGCTTTTCCAGCAGCGACAACGCATAGGTGTAACGTTCAAAACGGCGTTTCAATGCCAAATTGTACAGATCATAAAAAATATCCAACTTACCGCTTTTCAGCGCTTCACCCACCTGGGTTTTTCCGTTGGCGAACTGTGCCACATCGCAAGCCTGTAACGCGTTATGACTGTAGTCCAGCATATTCAGGTAGCGATCAAAGATCTTACCTGAAAAGTCTGCATTAAGGGTAAACTGCTGATAATGAGAACGAATGAACCGCGAGGTAACACGCTGACTAACCGTAGCGTGCTGCGCTTCCTGATGCAGTTGAGTGATACGAGTATTGGCTGTTTCCTCTCCATAACTGCCCCCCGCCCACAACAACCCCACCACTACTGTTAATCTGACAAATTTATTCATGCCCTAGTTGGCTTCCGTATCAGAACTGCAAGTGTTCTGCGCGCACAATTATCGCCAGACCGGAAGAGAGTTGCACACGCACACAGTCTTTCGCAATTTCAAGTACGGTGGCAACCATAAAGCTCTTACCTGCCCTTACTTTGATCTCTTGGCCAATGTTCAGTTTAGAGATATCCGTTACTGGCGCATAGCGTGGTTGGCTTTCCTCTTTAGATACTGCTCGAGATTGACGGTCTTGCTGTGGGCACAGCTTTCGGTTCTCTGCTGCCGTTACACCTTCACGGCGCGCAACAGGCTTTTTACCGGCTGGGCGCGGAGGGTGTGGCTCGGTACCGGCAGCATCACGCTTTTTAGCGTTTCGTTCGGCACGCTGCGCTCGAACGCGCTCTTTGGCTTCTTCAAGTTGTTGACGAGCATGATCGACATGCTGCTGTTCCAACTCGCCGCACGCATTGCCGTCCAGATCGATGCGTTGCGCGCCAACCTTGACACGATACAGATACCGCCAACTTGACGTATACATGCGCAAAGCTGCACGCAGTTGCGTTTTGCTGAGGTTCTCTTCCTTCACACGCTCGACCAAATCCTGAAAAATACCAATCTTCAGCGGACGAGCTTCACCCTCGGCACTAAAACAGAGCGGAAAACGCTCGGCAAGAAAGGCAATGACTTCTTTACTAGAGTTCAACTTGGGTTGATTTTCCATGAAACTTCCTGATTACAACGGGTTTGCCAACCAGTGCAGGCATGAACAGGCGTCATTATAATGACGCAATCGGTAAATGCCACGCTAACCTTAGATCAACTTGCGGCCATAGTAATGTATTTCGCACTATCACACAGTTCCAACTGTGCACAAAGCCCCGCCACTACTGATTTTAGGCCCTGCTCATCCTCTTTATCGAAACGTTGATAAACTGTGCTATCGATATCAAGAACGCCAATAACCCGGCCACTAACGTCCAGCGGCAGCACGATTTCCGCATTACTGGCCGCATCGCAGGCGATAAGGCCGGGGAACGCATGAACATCACCGACCCGTTGCACGCGGTTTTCCGCTACGGCTGTACCGCACACACCTTTGCCAACCGCTATGCGCCCGCAAGCTATTTTGCCTTGAAACGGGCCGAGCACTAGCTGATTGCCATCCATCAGGTAAAAACCAAGGCGTTATTGAATAAATCGGATTTGGAATAAAGAGTCCCCTGAATGGGCATCTTTCAGGCAAGGCGTACACTTTCTGGCATACCGGCGAGCGTCATCTTGTTTAGTGCACAGATCATGGCCAGCGCCTCTGCAACTTGCCCATCATAATCTCGCAGCGACAGGTGACTAACAAATAGCTGTTTTACTCTGTACCTCGCTGTTGCCGCTATCGAACGTCGGTGGTAGCCTGTGATACTTTTCCACCGTGTGTTGTCTCCGGTAACGCGCTGGTTCACCACCGCTTGATTTCGCTCTGCATAGTCTGCCGACCAATAACGGGCTCCGCTGCTGGGCGGTATTAACGCCTTGAGCTTCTTGCCCCTTAACTTATCATCACACACTCGCGTATCCTAAGCCCGATCCGCCGAGGCGACTTTGATTTTACGGTACCTCTGACGGATGAGACCTAGGAAGGCTTCGGTATCGGTGACATTGCTCAAGGAAAGGTCAGCACAGATGACCTCATGTGTTTCTGTATCTACAGAAAAATGCAGTTTTCGCCAGATACGCCGTTTTTCCTGACCGTGTTTTTTTACCTTCCACTCGCCTTCACCCAACACGTTGAGCCCGTTAGAGTCGATAACGAGGTGCGCAATTTCACCCGGCGTTGGGGTTTTAAACGGGACATGGCCGGACTTCGCCCGCTTACTGATGCAGGTGTCGTCCGGGCAGTTCAACGGCACTTTAATCAGTGTGACAATGGAGTCGACGAAGCCCTGGAGGGCGCGAAGTGTCAGGCCGAAAATCCGTTTCAGCATCAATACGCTGGTGATTGCCATATCGGAATAATGTGGTGGGCGACCACGCAGAGAAGGTTTTGCCTCGCAGTACCAGGCGTGAAGTGCCGTTTCATCCACCGAGAAAGTGAGTAAACCCCGAGTGATAAGGGCGTTGTTGTAAGCCTTCCAGTTGGTGATGTTGAACTTTTGCTGGGCCACGGAATGTCGCTATGTTGACAGAAGGAGAGTGATCGGATCCTCGTCCCGGCCAAATGTTCGATTTATTCAACAACGCCCATTTTCATCTGTAATGCATACTAAAGTTCGTCTCTGGTGGCCAGCTATGGCATGCTTATCACTATGTCTGATCACTATAAAGAAACACCATGGCCCAGATAGTAGAAAACCCATTCATCCTGGTTGATGGTTCCTCCTACCTTTACCGTGCTTATCACGCTTTCCCACCGCTGACCAACTCGGCAGGCGAGCCGACTGGAGCAATTTATGGCGTGTTGAATATGCTGCGCAGCCTGCTGCTACAGTACCAGCCCAGCCATGTTGCAGTGGTATTTGATGCTAAAGGAAAAACCTTTCGCGATGAACTGTTCACCGAGTACAAATCGCATCGCCCACCGATGCCGGACGATCTGCGAACGCAAATCGAACCGCTGCATAAAATGGTCAAGGCTATGGGGCTGCCGCTATTAGTTACACCAGGTGTTGAGGCGGACGACGTTATCGGCACGTTGGCGCTGGAGGCTGAAATGGCTGGCCATCCAGTGCTGATCAGTACTGGGGATAAAGACATGGCTCAATTGGTCACGCCGAACGTCACTCTGATCAACACCATGAACAACACCGTCCTCGGGCCGCAAGAAGTGTGCTACAAATACGGCATTCCACCTGAGTTGATTATCGACTTCCTGGCGCTGATGGGTGATGCTTCAGATAACATCCCTGGCGTGCCAGGGGTTGGTGAGAAAACCGCACAGGCGCTGTTACAGGGTCTTGGCGGGTTGGATGTGCTGTATGATAACTTAGGCAGCATCGCTACGCTCAGCTTCCGTGGTGCGAAGACCATGGCGGTCAAACTGGAGCAGAACAAAGAGATAGCTTACCTTTCCTACAAACTGGCGACCATCAAAACCAACGTTGAACTGGAGGTTTCCTACTCCGACCTTAAAATGTCTGCGCCGGATATTGACGTGTTGCAGCAGCTATTCAAACGGTATAAATTCAAACGTTGGCTTGCGGATGTAGAAACCGGTGCCTGGCTAGAAAACAAAAAAGGGTCAGCAGTCAAAACCGCTGGTGTGGCGAAGTCGGCAAGTGCAGTGGCAGAAAAACCTAAGGCTGCGGCGGAAGCCATGCTACCGCAGGATGGCTACGTCGCTATTGTGGACGAAGACACTTTCGTTGACTGGCTGCAACGGTTGAAAAAGGCTAACGTGTTCGCCTTTGATACCGAAACCGACGGATTGGATACGCTGAGCGCCAACCTTATTGGCTTGTCGTTTGCCATAGCACCGGGTGAAGCCGCCTACCTGCCGGTGGCACATGACTATCTGTATGCACCAGCACAGTTGGATCGTGCCTCTGTGCTGGAAAGGCTTAAGCTGCTATTGGAAGACGAAAAAGTGTTGAAAGTCGGGCAGAATCTGAAGTTCGACATGGGCGTGCTGGCGCGCTACGGTATTAACCTGCGCGGCATCGCCTACGACACCATGCTGGAATCCTACGTGCTGGACAGCGTTGGCGGTCGTCACGATATGGACAACTTGGCCGATCGTTACCTGGGTCATAAGACCATCACCTTTGAAGAGATCGTCGGCAAGGGTAAAAATCAGTTGACGTTCAACCACATTGCCTTGGCGCAGGCGGCACTCTATGCTGCGGAAGATGCCGACGTTACGCTGCGGTTACATCTGGCGATGTGGCCGCAACTGAAGCAAAGTGCCGAATTGCTGAGGGTGTTCAATGAGATTGACATGCCACTGGTACCGGTGTTGTCACATATCGAACGCACTGGGGTACTGATCGATCCGGCTATTTTGTCGGTTCATTCTCAGGAACTGACCAAGCAGCTGGGCGAGTTGGAGATTCAGGCGCACGAATTGGCGGGAGAACCGTTTAATCCAGCATCGCACAAGCAACTACAGGCTATTCTGTACGAAAAGCAAAAGTTGCCGGTGCTAAAGAAAACCCCAGGCGGTGCGCTATCAACTAATGAGGGAGTTCTGGCCGAGTTGGCGCCGGATTACCCATTGCCGAAGGTGATCCTAGAGTATCGTGGCCTGGCAAAGCTGAAAAACACCTATACCGACAAGTTGCCGCTGATGATAAACCCGGTCAGCGGCAGAGTACATACCTCTTACCATCAGGCGGTAACGGCCACCGGGCGTCTATCTTCCAGCGATCCGAACCTACAAAACATTCCGGGGCGCAACGATGAAGGTCGGCGTATTCGCCAGGCGTTTATAGCCCCTGAGGGTTATCGCATCGTCGCTGCGGACTATTCGCAAATCGAACTGCGTATTATGGCTCATTTGTCGCAAGATGCAGGATTGCTGAAAGCCTTTGCCGAGAGTAAAGATATTCACCGCGCCACAGCAGCCGAAGTGTTTGGCGTGCCGTTGGACAAAGTATCCAGCGAACAGCGCCGCAGTGCCAAGGCGATTAACTTTGGGCTGATTTACGGCATGAGCGCCTTTGGCCTGGCACGCCAGTTGGGGGTTCCGCGTGGCGAAGCCCAGCGCTATATGGATCGCTACTTTGAACATTATCCGGGTGTACTGGACTATATAGAACGCACCCGCATGCAGGCCGCTGAACAGGGCTATGTTACTACCCTGGATGGCCGTCGGCTATATCTGCCGGATGCCCGTTCCAGCAACGGCATGCGCCGCAAAGCGGCCGAGCGTGCGGCGATCAACGCCCCGATGCAGGGTACGGCCGCAGATATTATCAAGCGTGCAATGATTGAGGTTGATGCCTGGATACAGGAACAAGAACAGCCGCTGGTACGTATGATTATGCAGGTGCACGATGAGTTAGTATTTGAAGTGCATGAATCAGTGATTGACGCATCCAGCCAGCGCATCCGTGAGTTGATGGAAGGCAGCATCGCGCTGGCGGTACCGCTGAAGGTGTATGTGGGCGTGGGTGCCAACTGGGATGAGGCTCACTGACTAATCTTCGCTGTTCTTCAGCAATAGGTTGTGTCAATGAACGACAAAAATTATTTTCCCTGCTAAAAAGTGATGCGGAATTACCGCCGTAGGGTGTAGAGGTAATATATTCTATTTTTTAAAATTTTTACTTTACGCAATCAGGTTTTGGCTGAATATCAACCGCCCCAGTCAGCATTAATGGGAGGGCGTTTTTTGTTGTAAAAACAGTACCAGGCCCTTTGCTCACCCGAATCACTTAGGATTAGATCCATCAGGATGCTCTCAGTTACCGCCTTTAAGGTATTAATTGTTGGTGTCTTCTTCTTTCGGCAGTACTTCCGGCGGGATCTCATTGAACCAGATATTCAGTTTTTGGCTCAATTTGTCAACGCCGATTTTTTTCGTTGCAGAGAAGGCTTCAACTTGAATGTCACCCATAAACGGTAGCACGGCCTCTCGCACTATATTAAGCTGGGCTTTACGTGCGCCAGAGGCCAGCTTATCAGCCTTGGTTAGCAGCACCAATACCGGCGTGCTGAAATCGACTGCCCATTGGATCATCTGCTGGTCAAGATCTTTTAGCGGATGACGGATATCCATCAGCACCACTAGCCCTTTCAGGCAATTGCGCATTTGTAGGTATTCACCTAGCGCACGTTGCCATTTGCGTTTCATTTCTTCCGGCAATTCAGCATAGCCATAACCCGGTAAGTCTACCAAGCGATGACCCTCTTCGACTTCGAACAGGTTGATCAGTTGGGTGCGCCCCGGCGTTTTACTGGTACGTGCCAGGCTTTTCTGGTTCGTCAGGGTATTTAACGCGCTGGATTTACCGGCGTTGGAGCGGCCAGCAAACGCGACTTCAATACCTTCATTCCCCGGCAGATGGCGAATATCGGGCGCACTAGTCACGAAATGGGTCATATGATAGTTGTAATTCTTGCTGGTCAAAGTCTTTCGTCTCCGTGGGGATGGCTAATAGGTTGGCGATTATAACTATATCAGCGGTAAAATGATGCGTTTCTTTGTTTTTAAGCAACGGGTAAGTAGGGTGTCACAGTGTTGTGCATAGCATGAATATCCTTCTCAACAAGGTACGAAAAAGTCAGGCAGCTTTACCTGCTGCCTTTTTTCTTTATCTGCTTTCTGCTAGATTCCGCTGCCATTCTATACTGAATCTACCTACCTAAGAGCATACGCCATGAATCAGCCATCAAAAACACCTCGCATCCCCCGCAACAGCGCGGCGAAGCCAAAAACAAAAAAGAAAAGCCGTGTAGAGCTTGATCAGGAAGCCCGTGAGCGCAAATGTTTGAAAAAAAACCGTGGTCATGCCGCCGGATCCCGCACTCAAGCCAGCAACCAGAAAAACAAAGCGGCGGCAGAAGCCAAAGATCCGCGTATCGGCAGTAAAGTGCCAGTGGCGCTGGTGGTGGAAACCAAAGCTAAAGCCAAGCTACAGCCTAAACCCAAGGCTGAGGTCAAACCACGTCTATCACCGGAAGAAGAATTGGCGAAGCTGGAAAATGACGAACGTCTGGATGCATTACTGGATCGCCTTGACGGGAGCGACACGCTAAACGCGGAAGAGCAGGCTTACGTTGACCAGATGCTGGATCGCATCGATGTGTTGATGGATCAACTGGGCATCGACTTGGGTGATGACGATGATAAGGAAGAAAAACAGGAAGACATTCTGAAACTGCTAAAAAGCGGTAACCCCAATGACATATTTTAACGCGAGCTCCCGACCATAGCCACACTCTTGTTATGTTATCTGCTGTGGCTATTCAGTACACTATGGCGGCTGTCTTAGCGCAAAGCGCGTTTTCGTAGTGCTTCCGTGGCTAGACAGTGTAGACCATTGCCCCTCTCCGGCCCGGTAGGAAAAATATCGGAAGGAGTGAGCGAGCATGTCAGAATAGCCGATCGTCTGGGATTTGGCCCTGATCCAGAAATATAATTACTCAGTGCTGCGTTATACCTCATACCCTACGGCACTAGAGTTTAACCAGAGCTATGACCACGCGATGTTTCAACGTGCCGCTGCACGTTACCCCAAACGTCCGCTGTCGCTGTATGTACATATCCCTTTCTGCCACAAACTGTGCTATTTCTGCGGTTGCAACAAACTGGTGACGCGCCAGGCGCACAATGCTGAGGAATACCTACAGGTGTTGGTGCATGAAATCGCCCAGCAAGCACCGTTGTTTGCAGGTCGCCAAGTTGTACAGATGCACTGGGGTGGGGGTACGCCGACTTACCTGACCAAGGTGAAAATCAGTCGGCTGTTAGCACTGTTACGTCAGCACTATGATTTCCTGCCTGATGCAGAAATGTCGATTGAGATTGATCCGCGCGAGATTGAGCTGGACATGCTCGACCATTTATGCAGCGAAGGCTTTAACCGCCTGAGCATGGGCGTGAAGGATTTCAACAAACAGATGCAGCAACGGATCAACCGCGAGCAGGATAAAGAATTTATCTTCGCCCTAATCGCCCGTGCCAAAGCATTGGGTTTTCATTCCACCAATATCGATCTGATTTACGGCTTACCAAAGCAAACGCCGGAAAGCTTCGCCTTCAAATTACAGCAAGTGGTGGTGCTGAACCCGGATCGCCTTAGCGTGTTCAACTATGCACACTTGCTGAATCTGTTTGCTGCCCAGCGCACTGCAGAAACTGGATATTTTGCAGCAGAGCATTGAGGCGCTGATCCAGGTCGGATACCAGTTTATCGGCATGGATCACTTCGCACGGCCAGGTAGATTGCATCGTAATTTCTAGGGCTAGACCACCCAAGGTGACAGCGATCTGCTAGGGTTGAGGGTTTCCGCCATCAGCATGCTTGGTGACAGTTATGCGCAAAACTAGAAAGCACTAAAGAGCTACTACAGCAGTATAGAGGCGCCGGGCAATGCGCTGTGGCGTGGGCTAGCGATGACGGAAGACGATTGTTTGCGGCATGAAGTGATAAAAATGCTGATCTGCAATTTTCAGTTGGAGTATCAGCCGATAGAACGGCAAGACGACATCGATTTTTCCGCTTATTTCGCTGAGGATCTGCAACTGCTTGCGCCGTTTGAACACGATGGATTGGTAGAACGCGACCAACAGGGCATCCGTGTGACCCCTCGTAGCTGGTTGCTGATCCGCAATATCTGCACGTGTTCCGATAGATACCTGCGTCAGCAGACGCGCAACTAGCAGTTTTCTCTCGTAATCTAAAGCATGAAAAAACAGCCGTAGAGCGGCTGTTTTGTTAACTGAAGAAGTTAATTAGCGTGGCGCACTGCACCGCAGTGATCGCCACTTGCGGATTATGGCAGGCGGCAGTGCCAAGCTCCGCGCCTTGGGAAATTAATTTGATGAATGAACCCTGCATCGTTAGCCTCCTATCTACGTGTGCGGCTCAATCATACCGCGTTGGTACGCGCTGTAAAGCCTGAGTATGCTGGTTTTTTACGTATTATGGAAAGATTTTATAATCGACATGGCTAATCCATACCCAATTCTTTCAGCTTGCGGGTAAGGGTGTTTCTCCCCCAACCCAGCAGCCGTGCGGCTTCCTGCTTATGTCCCTGGGTGTGGCGTAGCGCCGTAGCGAGTAGAGTGCGCTCCAATTCTGGCAGCACTTCCGACAGCAGGTCTTGATGACCGGAATGCAGCGCGTGATCGGCCCAATGAGCTAGTAGCATTGCCCAACTACCTGGCGTGTTGTGGTTACCACTTTCCGACTTGGTAGTTTCAAACAACTCGCCTGGCAGATCCTGGAGCAGCACCTCCTGTCCGGCTGACATCACTGTCAGCCAGCGGCAGGTGTTCTCCAACTGGCGCACGTTGCCAGGCCAGTGTAGGCGAGTTAGGGCGGTTTCGGTTTCTTGATGCAGATTCTTTGAGTCTACGCCCAGTTCTTTCGCTGTGATTTGCAGAAAGTAGCGTGCTAGCTGTGGGATATCCTCACGGCGCTCACGCAGCGGCGGCAAATGTACGCGGATAACGTTCAGGCGGTGGAATAGATCCTCACGGAATTTGCCTTCCCGCACCCGCAGTTCCAGATTCTGATGGGTGGCAGCGATGATTCGCACATCGACCTTGACTGGTGCATAGCCGCCGACCCGGTAGAACTGACCGTCCGCCAGTACACGTAGCAAACGCGTCTGTACATCCAGCGGCATGTCACCGATTTCATCAAGGAACAGCGTACCGCCATCAGCCTGTTCAAAGCGGCCTTGTCGGATCTGGTTGGCACCGGTGAAGGCCCCTTTCTCGTGGCCGAACAGCTCGGACTCGATCAAGTCTTTGGGAATTGCGGCCATATTCAGGGCAATAAACGGTGATTTGGTGCGTGGGCTATGGCGATGTAGGGCATGAGCGACCAGTTCTTTGCCGGTGCCCGATTCGCCGTTAATCAGCACACTGATCGACGAGCGCGAAAGGCGACCGATGATACGAAATACGTCCTGCATCGCAGGCGCTTCGCCGATGATGTCCGCCGCAGGATCGTTGGTCGATTGGTTGCGCGTTGGCTGCTGCTGTTCCTGATAATGGCTGATAGCACGTTCAACCAACGCTACTGCTTCGTCGATATCGAAGGGCTTGGGCAGGTAATCGAAAGCACCTTGCTGATAGGCGCTGACGGCAGCATCTAGATCTGAATGCGCGGTCATTATGATGACCGGAAGCATCGGGTGACGCTGTTTTATCTGCCTGAGCAGCGATAAACCGTCTATCCCCGGCATACGGATATCGGACAGCAACACGTCAGGCGTTTGTTTTGCCAAATCTTCCAGCACGTCATCGCCGTTGCAGAAGCTGGTGCAGTTCACACCTGCACCAGCGAGCGAGCGCTCAAGCACCCAGCGGATGGAGCTATCGTCATCGATGATCCAGACTGTCCCTCGTTGCATAGCTACCTCGACTTATGAATAGGCAGGTAGACCGAGAATTCGGTATGACCAGGCCAACTGTTAAATTCAATTTTTCCGCAATGTTGATCGATAAGATTACGGGCGATGGATAATCCCAGACCGGTACCGCCTTCACGGCCACTGACCATCGGGTAGAATAGGGTATCCTGCAACTGTGCTGGCACGCCGGGGCCGTTATCTCCAATATCGATGCGTGCCGCCAGCCGGTGGCGAGTGCCATGTAGGGATACCTGGAACGCGGTGCGGGTACGCAGCATGATGATGCCGCCTGCATCACCCAGCGCCTGCAACGCATTGCGGGTGATGTTCAATAGCACCTGTTCGATTTGCTCCCGGTCGTGTGTGATGTCAGGCAGGCTTGGGTCGTAATCGCGCACCAGCTTGACGTTATACGGCTTTTCCAATGACACTAACTGGAAAACTCTCTCCACCACCTGATGGATGCTTTGGGTGATGTACAAGCTCGGTCGTTGAGGACCCAGCAGGCGGTCAACCAGGTTGCGCAGGCGATCGGCCTGTTCAATGATCACTTTAGTGTATTCGGTCAGTGCTGGATCGGGCAGCGCCTTAGCCAATAGCTGGGCTGCACCGCGCAGGCCACCGAGCGGATTTTTGATCTCATGAGCTAGACCACGCACTAGATCACGGGCGGCGATCTGCTGAGCATGTTGCAGTTGTTCCTGGCTTAGGCGGCGCTGATTGTCCATCGGTGCCATCTCGATCAAGATATGGCCCTCAGGCAATGCTTGGGCAGTCAGAGAAAGGATATGCGCGCGTCCATCGACTACCAGAGTTACTTCGTTGTCGGTGAAGCCCTGGCCAGCATGCAGGCTCTGACGCATCAGAGCAATATCCAGTGAAAAATAGCCGAGTAAATCGGGCAGCGGCTTGCCGTAAATTTTACGGAAACTTTGCGCCAGTAGCTGCTGTGCCGCTGGGTTAGCGTAGTGAACCGTAAGCTGATTATCCAACAGCAGGATACTGTTGATGAGAGAATTAAGGATCTGCCCCGCATCGGGCAGTTGGCCAGTTGCCATACAGCAGACTCCTGCACCTTTTTAGTGCGCCTTTTTTACTCCATCCGTGATGGTTGTTGTACGGAATAGTTTTGCAGAAAATACGGTGGAGAAGAGACCTATCCTAAGGTGGGCTAAAAATGTCCACGGCAACATAAAAGTGGTTGCCGGCCGCAGACGGCACGGTATAGCCTAAACGCTGTAGTACAACTCAAACTCAACCGGATGTGGTGTCATGCGAACGCGATCCATCTCTTCTTTACGTAGTTCGATATATGCATCTATCGCATCGTTGGTGAATACGCTACCACTGGTCAGGAACTCGCGGTCTTCGTTCAGTGCTGTTAGGGCTTCATCCAGAGAACCCGCTACTTTTGGGATCTCAGCCTCTTCCTCCGGCGGTAGGTCATACAGGTTTTTATCCATCGCATCGCCAGGGTGGATCTTGTTGATAATGCCGTCCAGGCCAGCCATCAGCAACGCGGCGAAGCACAGGTATGTGTTAGCCGCTGGGTCTGGGAAACGAGCTTCGATACGGCGTGCTTTTGGGCTGGCGACCACCGGGATACGGATGGAGGCGGAACGGTTCCGAGCTGAGTAAGCCAGCATCACTGGCGCTTCATAGCCTGGAACCAGACGCTTGTAAGAGTTGGTGGTCGGGTTGGCCAAGGCATTGATCGCTTTAGCGTGTTTGATGATGCCGCCGATGTAGAACAGGGCTATTTCAGATAGGCCACCGTATTTGTCGCCAGCGAACAGGTTGCTGCCATTCATGGACAACGACATGTTGCAGTGCATGCCGGAACCGTTGTCACCGAATATGGGCTTCGGCATGAAGGTTGCAGTTTTGCCAAAGGCGTGTGCCACGTTGTGTACCACGTATTTATAGATCTGAATCTCGTCGGCTTTCTTGGTCATGGTGTTGAAGCGAGTAGCCACTTCATTCTGACCTGCGGTCGCTACCTCGTGGTGGTGTGCTTCAACCACCAGACCCATTTCTTCCATGGTCAGACATATGGTAGAACGGATGTCTTGTGAAGAATCGACCGGAGGAACCGGGAAATAACCGCCTTTCACCGCCGGACGGTGGCCTTTGTTGCCGCGATCGTAAGTGGTGCCGGAGTTCCATGCGCCTTCGATATCGTCGATAGCGACATGGGAACCACGGAGGCTGCTGCCGAAACGAATGTCATCGAATAGGAAGAACTCTGGCTCTGGGCCGAACAGCACGGTGTCGGCAATACCGGAAGAACGCAGGAAGTCTTCTGCACGTTTGGAGATGGAGCGCGGATCGCGATCGTAGCCTTGCATGGTACCCGGTTCGAGAATATCGCAGCGAACAATCAAGGTGGATTCTTCGAAGAATGGATCCATTACCGCCGTGCTGGCATCGGGCATTAGCACCATGTCAGATTCGTTGATGCCCTTCCAACCGCCGATTGAGGAACCATCAAACATTTTACCTTCTTCGAAAAAGTTGGCATTCACCTCATGAGCCGGGATGGTGACATGTTGTTCCTTACCCTTGGTGTCGGTGAAACGCAAATCTACGAATTTCACTTCATGCTCATGTAGTATCGTCAAAACGTGTTCAGCGGACATACTTTTTCTCCCGGATTTATCATTGTCGTCGTCGTGACGAATCTATGGAACTGGCTTTATTCCTTATTGAAAAGGGTAAAGCGAAAACTGTGCCAACTTTTCATCAATGCTTTTCCGATTTGCTGTGCAGGTTTTGCACCCTCCCATCCTGGACGATCACCCTGCAAAGCACTGCCATGGTGCAATTTGAGTCAAATATAGCACCATTATGGTGCGGGTGTGCGTCGATGGTGCTTTTGCCCCGCGAAAGGGCTTGCAAACTGACCGCTACGCCATTGTTTATAAGAAGGGAGTGATCTTGTTCAGTCCCTCGCTTAAGACGTGTACAATAGCGCGCTATTTCTAATGCCAGAGGCAAAGCTGTGATCGAAAATTTGCGTAATATTGCCATTATTGCCCACGTTGACCATGGTAAAACCACCTTGGTTGATAAGCTGCTACAACAATCTGGTACTTTCGGAGAGCGTGTAGAAGCCACCGAACGCGTAATGGACTCCAACGATTTGGAGAAAGAGCGTGGGATTACCATCCTCGCAAAAAACACCGCCATTAATTGGAAGGACTACCGCATCAACATCGTGGATACCCCAGGACACGCCGACTTCGGCGGTGAGGTAGAGCGAGTGATGTCAATGGTTGACTCGGTACTACTGGTTGTGGATGCAATGGATGGCCCTATGCCACAAACCCGCTTTGTGACGAAAAAGGCCTTTGCCAACGGCCTGAAACCGATCGTGGTCATCAACAAGGTTGACCGTACTGGCGCGCGTCCTGACTGGGTTGTTGATCAGGTGTTCGACTTGTTTGTTAACCTTGATGCGACCGACGAGCAGCTCGATTTCCCAATCATCTATGCATCCGCTCTGATGGGTATCGCTGGTACTGATCATAACGACATGGCGGAAGACATGACCCCGCTATATCAGGCTATTGTTGATCATGTATCGGCACCGCAGATTGAGCTGGAAGCACCATTCCAGATGCAAATCTCTCAACTGGACTATAACAACTACCTAGGCGTGATCGGCATTGGCCGCATCAAGCGCGGTAAAGTGAAGCCAAACCAGCAGGTCACTATCATTGATAGTGAAGGCAAAACTCGCAACGGTAAAGTGGGCAAAGTGCTAGGTCACATGGGTCTAGAGCGTATTGAGTCTACTTTAGCTGACGCGGGCGACATCATTGCCATCACCGGTCTGAGCGAGCTGAACATCTCCGACACCATCTGTGATATTGCCGCAGTGGAAGCACTGCCAGCATTGTCTGTGGATGAACCGACCGTAAGCATGTTCTTCAACGTCAATACTTCGCCGTTCTGCGGCAAAGAAGGCAAGTTCGTGACATCACGCAAAATCCTTGAGCGTTTGAACCAGGAATTGGTGCACAATGTGGCACTACGCGTTGAAGAAACTGAAGACGCTGATGCGTTCCGCGTATCCGGCCGTGGTGAGCTGCACCTGTCTATTCTGATTGAAAACATGCGTCGTGAAGGTTTCGAACTGGCGGTTTCCCGTCCGAAAGTCATCTTCCGTGAAATCGATGGTCGCAAGCAAGAGCCTTTCGAAAACGTCACGCTGGATATCGAAGAGCAGCAGCAGGGTTCTGTAATGCAGGCGATGGGTGAGCGTAAAGCGGACTTGAAAAACATGGACCTAGACGGCAAAGGCCGTGTGCGTCTCGACTACGTGATCCCAAGCCGTGGTTTGATTGGTTTCCGTAACGAATTCATGACCATGACATCCGGTACCGGTTTGCTGTACTCCACATTTAGCCACTACGACGATGTGCGTCCAGGTGATGTAGGGCAGCGCCAGAACGGCGTACTGATCTCTAATGGTCAAGGTAAAGCGGTAGCGTTCGCGCTGTATAGTCTGCAAGATCGCGGTAAACTATTCCTGGGCCACGGTGCTGAAGTGTATGAAGGCCAGATCATCGGTATTCACTCACGCTCCAACGACTTGACCGTCAACTGCCTGACGGGTAAGAAGCTGACCAACATGCGTGCTTCCGGCACTGACGAAGCGACAACTTTAGTTCCGGCCATCAAAATGACCCTGGAGCAAGCTCTGGAGTTTATCGATGATGATGAACTGGTAGAAGTGACGCCAACCTCGATCCGTATCCGTAAGCGTCATCTGACGGAAAACGATCGAAAGCGTGCCAGCCGTGGCTCTAAAGACGCTTAATCGCTGAATTAGCTATGCTCAGGGCGCGAGAATCGCGCCCTGATTTTTTCCTCCGCAATCCCCCATTTGTACGGCGTTTCTCTCCGCCCCCTATTTAGTCTTTTCTTTTCTCTACAGTGAAATTTTATCGGCTGATGAGGAGAGGATTATTCCGTATCTATTATGGTTATATAAAGATCTTAAGCCTGTGCTGGGTGTATGGAGCCATTATGAGCGGCTCGCCACTCTCGCTGAACATTCTGATACCGGAAGAATACCGTCTGATAAATAATCAAGCCGAGATCTCAAAAGTAAGCGGGCGAAGTCCGTCAATGTCCCGTTTAAAACCCCAACGCTGGGTGAAATTGCGCACCTCGTTATCGATTCTAGCGGGCTCAACGTGTTGGGTGAAGGGGAGTGGAAGGTAAAAAAACACGGTCAGGAAAAACGGCGGATCTGGCGAAAACTGCATTTGGCCGTAGATACAGAAACACATGAGGTCATCTGTGCTGACCTTTCCTTGAGCAATGTCACCGATACCGAAGCCTTCCCAGGTCTCATCCGTCAGAGGTACCGTAAAATCAAAGTCGCCTCGGCGGATCGGGCTTAGGATACGCGAGTGTGTGATGATGAATTAAGGGGCAAGAAGCTCAAGGCGTTAATACCGCCCAGCAGCGGAGCCCGTTATTGGTCGGCAGACTATGCAGAGCGAAATCAAGCGGTGGCGAACCAGCGCCTTACCGGAGACAACACACGGTGGAAAAGTATCACAAGCTACCACCGACGTTCGATAGCGGCAACAGCGAGGTACAGAGTAAAATAGCTATTTGGTGGTCACCTGTCGCTGCGAGATTATGATGGGCAAGTTGCAGAGGCGCTGGCCATGATCTGTGCATTAAACAAGATGACGCTCGCCGGTATGCCGAAATATGCCAATTCAGGGGACTCTTTAGTTTTAGGGATTGTGCGAAAGCGGTAGTGCAGACAAAGCAGTTATTGCCGTAGGGCGGGTGAAAGTGGGTGGTCAGGTCGAGACCCGCAAGCGCTGCAAAATCGTCGCCGACCAAGTGGTGGAATTTAATGGCGGTAGAGTTGTGGTCAAACCCTAATCTCTGCCCAGAGAAAAAGGCGCTAATATCAGCGCTTTTTCGTGTCAAGCCGCATTACTTGCGACGCCAGGTGGTCCCTTGTGGGCCGTCCTCCAGCACGATGTTCATCTCGTTTAGTCGATCACGAGCGGCATCCGCCAGCGCCCAGCTTTTGGTTTCGCGCGCCTCATTACGCTGTTTAATCAGCGCTTCGATTTCCGCTTCTTCACCGCCGTTAACCTGCGCACCGTTTTGCAGGAACTGTTCGGGCTGTTGCTGCAACAGCCCGAGCACCTTCGCCAGCTTGCGTAGCGTCGCCGCCATGCTGTTAGCCGCCACACTGTCCTCGTTCTTCAGGCGGTTGACTTCACGCGCCAGCTCAAACAGCACTGAGTAGGCTTCCGGGGTGTTGAAGTCGTCGTCCATCGCCTGGCGAAAGCGAGCTTCGAACGCGTCTCCCCCCGTTGGCTGAGCATCAGCATCGGCACCACGCAGCGAGGTATATAACCTCTCCAGCGCAGTGCACGCCTGCTTCATGTTCTCTTCGCTATAGTTCAGTTGGCTGCGATAGTGGCCAGACATCAGGAAGTAACGTACCGTCTCAGCATCGTAGTGGCCTAGCACATCGCGGATGGTGAAAAAGTTATCCAGTGATTTGGACATCTTCTCTTTATCAATCATCACCATGCCGGAGTGCATCCAGTAGTTGACGTAGCGGCCATCGTGTGAGCAACTTGACTGGGCGATCTCATTCTCGTGGTGCGGAAACATCAGATCCGAACCGCCGCCGTGGATATCAAAGTGGGGGCCGAGCTGCTTGCAGTTCATGGCGGAGCATTCAATGTGCCAACCAGGGCGGCCTGCCCCCCATGGTGATTGCCAGCTAGGCCCACCCGGTTTGGACATCTTCCACAGCACAAAGTCCATCGGATTGCGCTTCACATCGTCAATCTCAACGCGCGCTCCCGCTTGCAATTGTTCCAAAGCCTGGTGCGACAGCAAACCGTATTGTGGATCGCTGTCTATGGAGAACATCACATCGCCATTGCTGGCCACATAGGCGTGATTACGATCGATCAGACGCTGGGTGATCGCGATGATTTCAGCGATATGCTGGGTGGCGCGTGGTTCTTGATCCGGGCGCTCAATCAACAATGAATCGAAGTCGGCATGCATCTCCGCCAGCATGCGCTCGGTCAGTTGATCGCAGGTTTCAGCGTTTTCCGCCGAGCGGCGGATAATTTTATCGTCGATATCGGTAACATTGCGCACATAGTTAAGCGAATAGCCGAGATAACGCAGGTAACGCGCCACCACATCAAAAGCAACAAAGGTACGGCCATGGCCGATATGACACAGGTCATAGAGGGTTACCCCGCACACGTACATGCCAACTTTTCCAGCATCAATGGGTTTGAATTCTTCTTTTTGACGACTCAGGGTATTAAAAATCTTTAGCATCGGGACATTCCGTGATGTGCTTGATAACAAAAAAGGGTAACCAGGGTCAGGAGGCTAACCCAGTAGCATATTGAAACCTGAAGCCTGCTCTAATGCAAGATCATGCATGTTGTCCCTACCTACTCCACAGAAAACGATAAAAATAAGCCATAGACAGCGATGTTATAACAAATTTATTTTTCCACGGGCAGGACGCCATTTAGCGGCTGCTGACTCAATCTGGGAGATATGTTATAAGGTCAGTCTGAATGTTCACTCGCTCTGTGACGTCTCACTTCATTTTTTTAGGACTACATCTATGGTTACTTTCCACACTAATTACGGCGACATTTTTATCAAAACTTTTGCTGACAAAGCGCCGGTTACCGTTGAAAATTTCTTGAACTACTGCCTCGCAGGTTTTTACGACAATACTATCTTCCATCGTGTTATCAATGGTTTCATGATTCAGGGTGGCGGGTTTGAGCCTGGCATGAACCAGAAATCCACCCAAGCAGCCATCAAGAACGAAGCCAACAACGCGCTGAAAAACACCATCGGCACCTTGGCTATGGCACGCACCAACTATCCACACTCCGCTACCGCGCAGTTCTTTATCAACGTGGCAGACAACGACTTCCTGAACTTTCATGGTGAAAACACCCAGGATTGGGGTTACTGCGTATTCGGTGAAGTGGTTGCAGGTATGGATGTGCTTGACAAGATCAAAGGCGTGAAAACCGGCAATAGTGGCATGCACCAGGACGTACCGTTAGAAGATGTGGTGATCAAAAGCGTTACCGTCAACGAATAACGGCTACTGTATGAGTACGCTGTTCATCGCAGATCTGCACTTGTGTCCACAAGAACCAGAAATTACTGCCGGTTTTCTGGGTTTTTTACAGCGCGATGCAATCCACGCCAATGCACTGTATATCCTCGGCGATCTGTTTGAAGCCTGGACCGGTTATGATGATCTCGAACCATTGCACAATGAGATCGCCGCAGCGCTAAAGGCGCTGCAACAAGCTGGCGTACCCTGTTATTTCATCCATGGTAACCGCGATTTTCTGCTGGGCGAGCATTTCGCCTGCGCCAGCGGCATGCAGCTACTGCCGGAAGAGACAGTGCTGGAACTGTATGGTCGCCACATTCTGATCCTGCACGGCGATACACTATGTACCGATGATCAAACCTACCAACAATTCCGCCACAAGGTGCGCAATCCGCTGATCCAAAAACTGTTCCTGGCCCTGCCATTGCGTTGGCGGCTGAAAATCGCCACTAAAATGCGCGCTCGTAGCCAACAGGCCAACCAATGTAAGCCGGAAGCTATCATGGACGTCAACCCACAAGCGGTTAAACAGGCGATGCTGCATCACGGCGTACACTGGATGATCCACGGCCACACCCATCGCCCGGCAATGCATCGGCTGGATCTGAACAATAGCCAGGCCCACCGTGTGGTGCTGGGTGCCTGGCACGTCGAAGGCTCAATGATCAAAGTCAGCGCCGACGCCGTCGAACTGATCCCATTCCCATTCTAAATTCCATAGTAACCGCGCAAGTAAAACTCCGCGCTGTTGTCGGCGAAAACCAGTGACGCAACCGTTCTCCTTACTGTGCACCCATGGTATGCTCTATTTCCTCATTATTCTGCCCCTGCGGCCGCGCTTGTACCATCACAGGAGCCTTCCCATGGGAGCCAACGCTGCTTCAGCTAGTCACGCTGGAGTGAAAATTGCAATTGTAATGGGATCGAAAAGTGACTGGGCCACCATGCAATTTTCAGCCGAAGTGCTGACCATGCTTGATGTCCGGTTCCACACTGAAGTCGTTTCCGCTCATCGCACACCAGACAAATTGTTCAGCTTCGCCGAACAAGCCTGCGCCAAAGGGTTTGAGGTGATTATCGCTGGCGCAGGGGGTGCTGCGCACTTGCCGGGCATGTTGGCGGCGAAAACCCTGGTTCCAGTTCTGGGTGTTCCAGTGCAAAGCGCCGCGTTAAGCGGCATTGACAGCCTGTATTCTATCGTGCAAATGCCGCGCGGTATTCCAGTCGGTACTCTGGCGATCGGCAAAGCCGGTGCCGCCAATGCTGGATTGCTGGCAGCGCAGATCCTGTCCCTGCACGATGCGCCGTTGGCACAGCGTTTGGCAGACTGGCGTCGCGCGCAGACCGAAGACGTGCTAAACAACCCAGACCCCCGGGAGGAAGCATGAAGCCGGTTTGCGTACTGGGCAACGGCCAACTGGGGCGCATGCTGCGCCAGGCCGGAGAACCACTGGGCATTAGCGTTTATCCCATCGGCATCGATGCCACACCAGAAGCCGTACCCTATCAGAACAGCGTTATCACCGCCGAAATCGAGCGCTGGTCGGAAACCGCACTCACACGCGAGTTGGCGATCCACAACAGTTTCGTTAACCGCGACATCTTCCCACGCCTGGCCGATCGTCTGGCGCAAAAACAGCTAATTGACCAACTTGGCTTACCCACCGTACCTTGGCAGTTGCTGGCAAACGCCGCCGAGTGGCCACAGGTGTTTTCAACCCTGGGTGAACTGGCGATCGTCAAGAGCCGCGTCGGCGGTTACGATGGCCGTAGTCAGTGGCATCTGCGCCCAGGCCAACAGCATGCTTTGCCAACTGATGTCTATGGCGAATGTATCGTTGAACAGGGTATCAACTTCTGCGGTGAAGTATCGCTGGTCGGCGCGCGTGGCCACGATGGCCAGTCGGTGTTCTACCCACTCACCCACAATTTGCATGAAGACGGCATTCTGCGCACAAGCGTAGCGCTGCCGCAGCCCAACCCGGCGCAGCAGCAACAAGCCGAGCAAATGCTGGTGGCAATCATGAACGCGCTAAACTATGTTGGTGTGATGGCGATGGAGTGCTTTATCGTCGGCAAGCAGTTGCTGATTAACGAGTTAGCACCCCGTGTGCACAACAGCGGCCACTGGACGCAAAACGGGGCTTCCATCAGCCAGTTTGAGTTGCATCTGCGCGCCATTCTTAGCCTGCCACTGCCAAAGCCGGTGGTGAATACCCCGGCGGTGATGGTCAACCTGATCGGCACCGCAGTAAATCATCAGTGGCTGGCACTGCCGCTGGTGCATCTGCACTGGTACAAGAAAGAAGTGAGTGCTGGCCGCAAGGTCGGCCATCTGAATCTAAATGATCCAGACGCATTAGCGCTACGGCAAGCGTTGCAGAAGCTGGCATCGCTATTGCCAACTGAATACCAGAGCAGCCTGGCTTGGGTACAGCAAAAACTGGCTTGAGGTATATGCCACATCAATGGGGGGTAACCTTATGTCCAAAGCGGTATTAATAACCGGCTGTTCCAGCGGGATTGGACTGATTGCCGCGCAGGATCTGCACAACCGGGGCTACCGGGTGTTGGCCGCCTGCCGCAAACTGCAGGACGTGGAAAACATGCACCAGCTTGGGTTGGCAGGCATTGAGTTGGATCTGGACGACAGTGCCAGCGTCGAACGTGCCGCAGCACAAGTAGATCACCCTGACCGGCGGCAAGCTGTACGCCCTGTTCAATAACGGCGGTTTCGGGATGTATGGCACACTGAGCAGCATTTCGCGCCGTCAAATGGAGCAGCAGTTCGCCACCAACCTGTTCGGTACCCACCAGTTGACCCAGTTGCTGCTGCCAGCGATGCTGCCACACGGCGAATGACGCATTATCCAGACCAGTTCGGTGATGGGGCTGGTATCTGGCTACGCCTCCAGCAAGTTTGCGCTGGAAGCCTGGTCCAATGCGCTACGCATAGAATTGAATAGCAGCGGCATTCAGGTGAGTTTGATTGAGCCAGGGCCGATATCCACCCATTTTACCCAGAATACCAATCAGGCACAGAGCGACCAGCCAGTGCACAACTCCCGCATCGTCAAACGCCTGAGGCGTCTCCCACAGGTCATTCTGCCTAAGCTGCATCACGCGCTGGAAAGCCCCAGAGCCAAACTGCGTTATCCGGTAACCCTGCTAGCACACACGCTAAGCGTGCTGCGCCGCATCCTGCCGAGCCGCTGCATGGACTGGCTACTACGCAACATCAGCACGCGCCACCCAGTTAGTTTCCGATGCCATCGCCAGCGGTAATATTCAGGCAGTGAACTACTTTGTGGCGCAGAAATACACCGATGCACTGCAAAAGATCGGTTCGTCCAACAACAGCAAGGTAGTGATGATGACGCTGGACGCCAGTAGCCTGCTCGGCTCTATTGGCGGTATCGCCGAACTTTTGAAAGAAAGCAAAGGCAAATAACCATGGTCACACTGATTGCAGCAAACCCACAGGGTTTCTGGCTTTTCCTTGGTGGGGTACTGCTGGCTGCGGAAATGCTCGGAGCCAGCGGCTATCTGTTGTGGAGCGGGGTAGCAGCATTGAGCGTCGGCGTACTGGTTTGGCTGCTGCCGCAGTTGCCGTGGGAATGGCAGGGGGCGATATTCGCTGTGCTGACTGTTGCCGTCGCCTCTCTTTGGTGGTACTGGCTGCGTCAGCGTACAGCGGGGGCATCCAACGATGCACAGATGCTTAACCAGCGGAACCGCCAGTTGATCGGCACCCCTGCCACACTCACCGAGGCGATGCACAGCGGTATAGGACGTATCAACATCGGCGACAGCAGTTGGCGCGCCCAGGCCAATGACGATCTAACGGTAGGCACTAACCTGGAGGTGATCGTAGTAGAAGGCGTCACGTTGGTGATCCGCGCAATTAGCCGTTAGCTCAAATAGCAACACACCGCCAACTTATTGATGATGGGGCACTCTGCACCATCATCATCACCAGGGCATTGTTCCACCAGCGCCAGCAAACGTTGGCACATTTCGTTCAATTCACCGATATTCCTTCCAATCTCCGCCACCTTCTGTAGGGTACGCACTTTCAAATCGGCACTGTGGCGAGCCGGATCATTAAACAGTGCTACCAGTTCGTGGCACTCATTCAGATTAAAACCCACCTGCCGCGCCTGGCGCAGCAACGTCAGCTCATCGATATGCTGCGCAGAATAACAGCGGTAGCCATTGTCGGTAAGCATCGTTGCGATTATCAGCCCTTTCTCTTCGCAAAAGCGGATCGCCTTGCTGCTTAAGCCCATTTTTTTCGTTACGTCGCTAATATTCATTTCACTCCTTGACCTTCTCCTTGATGGAAGGTTTAAACTCCAGTCTTGGTGAAAACAGGTTAAGCAGTCAACCTTTATATACCGCCCTTGAGCGAGGAGCCGAATCATGTCACAAACTACCCTGTTAGCGTTGCATGGAATGTCGTGCATGCATTGCACGCAATGGGTGAAGCACGCCCTGGAAAGCTGCCGCGATGTCGAACAGGCAGAAGTGAGCATGCATTACGCCAAGGTGACCGGCGATGCACCGAGCAGTGCGCTGATAGCCGCCGTAGCTCAGGGGCTTTGTTGAATAAATCGGATTTGGAATAAAGAGTCCCCTGAATGGGCAGCTTTCAGGCAAGGCGTGCACTTTCTGGCATACCGGCGAGCGTCATCTTGTTTAGTGAACAGATCATGGCCAGCGCCTCTGCAACTTGCCCATCATAATCTCGCAGCGACAGGTGACCACCAAATAGCTGTTTTACTCTGTACTTCGCTGTTGCCGCTATCGAACGTCGGTGGTAGCCTGTGATACTTTTTCACCGTGTGTTGTCTCCGGTAAGGCGCTGGTTCGCCACCGCTTGATTTCGCTCTGCATAGTCTGCCGACCAATAACGGGCTCCGCTGCTGGGCTGTATTAACGCCCTGAGCCTCTTGCGCCTTAACTCATCATCACACACTCGCGTATCCTAAGCCCGATCCGCCGAGGCGACTTTGATTTTACGGTACCTCTGACGGATGAGACCTGGGAAGGCTTCCATATCGGTGACATTGCTCAAAGAAAGGTCAGCACAGATGACCTCATGTATTTCTGTATCTACGGCCAAATGCAGTTTTCGCCAGATCCACCGTTTTTCCTGACTGTATTTTTTTGCCATCCACTCGCCTTCACCCAACACGTTGAGCCCGCTAGAGTCGATAACGAGGTGCGCAATTTCACCCGGCGTTGGGGTTTTAAACGGGACATGGCCGGACTTTGCCCGCTTACTGATGCAGGTGTCGTCCGGGCAGTTCAACGGCACTTTGATCAGTGTGATAATGGAATCGACGAAGCCCTGGAGGGCGCGAAGTGTCAGGCCGAAAATCCGTTTCAGCATCAATACGCTGGTGATTGCCATATCGGAATAATGTGGTGGGCGACCACGCAGAGAAGTTTTTGCCTCGCAGTACCAGGCGTGAAGTACCGTTTCATCCCCCCAGCAAGTGAGTAAACCCCGAGTGATAAGGGCGTTGTTGTAAGCCTTCCAGTTGGTGATGTTGAACTTTTGCTGGGCCACGGAATGTCGCTATGTTGACAGAAGGAGAGTGATCTGATCCTCGTGCCGGCAAAATGTTCGATTTATTCAACAACGCCGGTTCCTACATGAAGGACACCCGCGAGGTAATGCTTTTCATTCTGTCCCGGTATCGCGATGCGTTTTTTTTGACCCTTTTTCTGCCAGTCGGCACCTATTTTAGGGTTCATATCGATGTCTACCTCATCTTCGTAAAAGACGGGATGTTGCAGCCGCTCTACGCCACACAATACCGGCTCTCGGTAACCAGCGTCGAAGTGAGCCAGGATGTAACGTCTAGTTAAATAATTTATTAATTTCAATCGTTAACATCTCAGTATTCCACCGAGAGCGCAGATAGCCAAAGTCCTGTGGAGAATTCTGAACGAGCAAATCAAGCATCTTCAACATCGTCTCCGTGGGCCATTTTCAGGTGCGTCCAGGTGAAAGGCTTGCCAATCCTTCATAGCCGCCCAATGTGAACAAATTGACCCATCGTTTGACAGAGGAACGGGCGGCACATAATGTTTTACCTAGGTCAGTCAGCGTGTACCCACGGTGTAACATCAACATGGCGATAAGGCTTCTGGCATAATTTTTAGCTGGTGTTTTCTGGATAATTTTTTGCATCTGACGTCGTTCATGTCAGGGGATGGGTGCTATGATCGGCATAACTCAGTCCGGTTGTGAGGTTTTGTAATGTTTGGCGATTGATCAGATCGCTCAAACCGGATTGAGTTCCTTCAGTGATCTACTATTTGGCGCAGGTATTTAGTTAGCATAGACTCTCTGAAGTTTTTTGATGGGCTCCGCTCAAATGTTACTATTGTCCACCTACTGGCGCGGGTCAAGCCCCTGAATAGAGATAACTGAGGACAGAATTTGAGCACAGGAAGCAAACTTGCGTGGTGGCACCGTGCTGTGATGTGTTTGGCATTGGGCCTACTGTTGACCGGGTGTTCCGGTAAGAGCCGTTTCAGCCGCGATTACGACAAATTGCCGAAGGGCAGCTACAGCGGAAAATCCTATACCGTTAAACGGGGCGATACGCTGTATTACATCGCTTGGATCACTGACAACGAAGTCAGTGATCTGGCCAGAATCAACAAAATACCTGCGCCCTACAATCTTGATGTGGGGCAAAAGTTGCGCCTGAGCAGCGGTGTGACAAGCAAAACGTCAACAAATCGCCGCAAAAATAGCACTTCCGGTACGCTGCTGGCTAAATTGCCGCCGAAGGGTGCCTTTCGTTGCTGGCGTTGGCCAACCAATGGCAAAGTGGTGCAGAACTACTCCAGTGCAGATGGCGGTAACAAGGGCATTGATATTGCTGGAGTACGTGGTCAGCCGATCTACACCGCCGCCAAGGGTAAGGTGGTGTATGTCGGTAATCAACTGCGTGGCTATGGCAACCTGATCATGATTAAGCACGGCGAGGATTTTATCACCGCCTATGCCCATAACGACACCACAATGGTACGCAATGGTCAGGATGTGAAGGCAGGACAGAAGATTGGCACTATGGGTAGCAGCGGGACTCATTCGGTGTTCTTGCATTTCCAAATCCGCTATCGTGCTACCGCACTCGATCCGCAGAGTTATCTGCTACCGCGCGGCTCCCCGCCATCCTATTAAATGCCGTGCAGCCAGATTGTGGTCAACAGCTATGAGCCACTGCGCGGCCACTGACAGCCATGGCTGGATCAAGTTGAAGTTAAATGGTCTGAACCCAGTGAGTACAGCACTCAGGCCATGAGTGCCTAATTTCCGCTGTCTAATTTTTTTAGTCACCACATTATTGTGGCCACTTTATTTCGCATTTCAATACTTTCGCGCTTATTTCCAGGCTCGGTTTATCCTTCAGTTTTGGATAGCGTTTTTCCATTGCCGTGGTCAATGCGGCGGCATCCTTCGTCCTCGGCAGCTCAGCCTCCAGCCTGGTGAGGTATTTTTGCGTGAAGTTAACCGATTTCAACGTCAGGGCTGTACCAGGCAGGAAGTGACCCGGTATAACGACATGGGGGTTCAATGTCTTGATGTCCCGTAGCTAGTGCCGCCAGTACTCGCTGGAAATTACCGTCTGGTTATCGGCAACCCATGGATGAATGTTGTCACCCGCGACGCCACACCGCCCACAACCGCTTTCAGTGCTAGGACCCACACGAAGGTGCGATCAGGTGTTGGGCCAAACAGACCTTTCACTTCCACTGTCTGGCTGTCAATGATAAAGCTGTCGCCATCCAACGCTTCTGGTATCACAAGTAATTTTGGCGCGTTGTCTTTAAGGATTGGCCCCCAGTAGGCCAGTTTGCCGTCTTTAGTGGCGTTGATGTCTTTAATGGTTCTCGGAGAAGCGATGATTTTCGCGTCCGGGAAAGCGGCTTTAATCACCTCCAAACCGAAGTAGAAATCCGGGTCGGAATGGCTGATGTAAACCGCAGTCAGTTTTTTTCCGGTGGCTTTGATCTTTTTCACCAGTTCTTCGGCATCATCGCGCTGGAACTGGGCGTCAATCAACGCCACCTCGTGTTTGCCGCTAATAATTTCGGAAGAAACTGGGAATATGCTTTTTCGCCAGGGTTAAACACCTCCATACTTAGGGTATGGGCCTCTACATCGTAAGCGTTCAGGGCTGTAAATCCGGTGAAGAGCAGGGTCAGTAATAGTTTCTTAAACATATCTAAAGTTCCTTATGAATATCAGTTAATGCTTAATGATTTTAGAATGTTAGACTGCATATAGTGATAAAAAAACCGGATAATGAGCAATTATTCATTGCATGAATCGAACGAATCATGGTTCGCATTACCGCCGCTAAGGTTTTTATCACCATCGTGGTCGGGGCAGCCTAATTGCTGTTGCAAAGACGCTGGAGATGTTACGTGCGATGATCACCCAATAACTTGTATAGATGGAACAATAGGTGCGCGTTTATTGCATCGCACTACTTCGTAAGCTCAGCTCACAGATGCAGGGGAACACATGTTGGAACGTTGCCGCCAAATGCTGGTACTGGCGGAAGATATCGTAGTCGCTCCAAACGCCCGGTCAGCGGCTGATAAATGCCGTCAGACGGGCGGGCAGCCTCTCTGACTGTTGGTGTAAATGTTCAATAAACGCCGTGACTAGGGTTGATGAGGGGCGATGCCGTAGACGGATGAGGCTGACGGTAAAGGGTACATCGATGCTGAATGGTCGCAGGTGCACGCCGCTGCTGGCGTGGTCGAGCGCCGTCAACGGATTGATAATCGATAGCCCAACCCCAGATTTTACCATCGTGAAGACCGATGCTGCGTTATGGGTTTCCATTATCAGGCGGCGATCGACCCCTTGCTCATTAAACAACGTATCGAGTAACTGACGGTAACTGTCGGCGCTTGACAGACTGATATAGTTCTGGTCGGCAAAATCCTGTGGTGTCAGCATGTCTCTTCTCTGGCTAACAGTGGATGCCCGGCAGGCAGTACGCACACCTCGTTCAATGTCATTAACGTCATCCGCTCGGTGCCTGCTGGGTTCAGCCTATTTTCCGTTAACCCCAGATCATAACTCTGAGCCAACAGCCACTCTTCCAGCAGTGGCGACTCTTGCGGAATAATGCTGAAGCTGACTTATGGATAACGCTCAACAAAGGGTTTGCACACGGCTGGCAGCAGCGATTAGCAGAATACCGGCAGGAAGGTTATCGAGAGTTGTGCTTGTTGAAACTGCCGGATGCTGGCGGGGCGGCATTGACGATGCGATCGAGACCGTAATAGGAGCGCTGCACCTCTTCAAACAGCTGCAGCCCTTTCATTGTGTGAGACAATTGACCGCTGACCCGAGCTAATAGCTGTAGCTGCATCCGCTTTTAAAAGTGTGCCAGCTCGCGGCTGACGGTAGGCTGCGAGGTGTGCAGCAGCATTGCTGCCTCGGTCAGGTTGCCGGTGGTCATCACCGATAGGAAAATTTCAATTTGGCGTAGGGTTATCGCGTGCATAGGGCCATTGGGCAATGGAGAAAGCCATATCATAAATGAATAGACTTCAGCTAAATAGATATTTTCCGGCTGATAAAAAGTGCGGCATTATAGCCGCCTAGCCACCACCTATGCTTTGGGAACACAACCATGCTTTGCCTGTTAAATGACAACAGTGCAGCCCTGAACGCCGCGTTTTAGTTGCCCGTTTTGGGCCTATGATGCGGATATCATCCGCTAACGCATCGCTCAGTTGCATCATTTTGACGTGATTCGCTTTGCTCAGAAACCATGTTCGAACATCCATATTTTGCGCATGATGCGTAAATAGGGCGTGAAGGTTGACTTAGTATTGCTAGGGGAAATTGAACGTGCGTTGCCGGCTGGTTTTCAACCAGGTGGTGCATAGTGTGAGATGGTGTTTACTGCCGATGTGCTGGATCAGGCTACTTTGGCGCGTATCAGTGAGTTGAACATCCCGGTAAACGCTGGCTCCAGCGATATGCTGGATAAGCTTGGTCAGGTTTCCGCTGGGCATCCGGTGTGGTTGCGTATCAACCCAGGCTTTGGTCACGGACACAGCCAGAAAACTAATACCGGCGGTGAAAACAGTAAGCACGGGATCTGGTATGCTGATTTGCCGCAAGCGGTGGCAAAAATCCAAAACTATGGCATCAAATTGATAGGTGTGCATATGCACATCGGTTCAGGCGTTGATTATTAGCATCTGGAGCGTATCTGTGATGCGATGGTGTAATAAGTGATCGCACTCGGTCAGGATATCAGTGTCATTTCTGCTGGAGGGGGATTGTCGATCCCTTACCAGTATGGAAAAGAAGCGATTGATACTGAACACTATTTTGGCTTGTGTAACAACGCCAGCGAGCGTATTGCTGCCCATTTTGGCCATCCGGTACATCTGGAAATTGAGCCGGGGCGTTTTCTGCTGGCTGAGGCCGGGGTGATCGTGGCTGAGGTGCGCGCGGTGAAGGACATGGGTAGCTGACACTTTGTGCTGGTGGACGCCGGGTTTAACGATTTGATGCGCCTGGCGATGTATGGCAGTCACTGCTGCCAGCAGACGGCCGGGAGTTGGCACAGCAACCACTGCGCGAAACGGTGATCGCTGGCCCGCTGTGCGAATCCGGCGATGTATTTACCCAGCAGGCAGGGGGTGGCGTGGAAACCCGCTCACTGCCGCCGGTCAAAGTGGGCGATTATCTGGTGTTTCATGAAACCGGGGCATATGGCGCATCGATGTCCTCCAACTACAACAGCCGGCTGCTGCTGCCGGAGGTGCTGTTCGAGAACGGGGTGCCGTGCCTGATCCGCCGTCGCTAGACCATCGAAGAATTGATCGCGCTGGAACAGATCTGACCGCTGCAACGATAGAGGGAATGATCAGACTTGGCAATGTGCTACACCGTTGGTTACACTGTGTGGCTTAACGTTGATATTTCCTGCTGGAAGGTTCTCACCGTGATGCGATAAAATTGTGCATACCAAAGGTTATTTTTGTTTATTTTCAATGTCTTGTATGTTGAACCAAAATTCATTACACCAGCCTGCGTCGATGTGTAGGTTCTTTTTGCCTCCTGGAATTTGGTATCGCCGATAACGCCCGCCATCGTTGCTGAATGTCGTGGTGGCAGTGGTATTGTGGCCGCGGCCGTGCGGTTGTCACGCTAGAGACCGTCTGGCATTGCATGCCAGACGGCATGTTGGCGGGTGACGAAGTGGTGATTTTTTACACTGCAAACCTCAGTACTTAACGCCCATGTGCTGCTGACGATCATTGGCACGCTGGGCAGTTTCTTCGTGGTGCCACTTAACGCGCTGTTACAGGAATGCAGCAAACGTTTGGTCGGTGCTGGTAATGCCATTGCGGTAAAGAATTTGGGCAAAAAAGCTGCCATGCTGCTGGGGCTGGAGCTGTACTCGCTGGTGGTGAAGTGGAACGTGCCATTTGTGGGTTTGAGCGGTTTTGGCGTGGTGTACGCGCGGTTTATCACTGCGCTTGGGCTATCGCAACGCCATGCACAGTAATGAAATAAAGTACATCCCGTATCGTTAAGGTGCTGGAATAGTGAAACGGGTGTGAATTTCCTCAAGCGCTTGCAGCACGTCCTTACCCAACACGACATTTTAACTGTCGATGTTGGTTTTCAACTGTTCCAGGGTGCTGGCGACGAATGGCTGCTTGCGTACAAATGCTAATGCCATCTGCGAAGGGTCTAGCCCGTGCTTTTTAGCCAACGTCACATACTCGCCAATCGCTACGCGGAATAGCGGATGAAACGGCTAAACAGCGTATTGCGCGCACCAACTGGTTGGGCACCGTTGAGGTATTTGCCACTCAGAGTACCGAACTTACCCGCGCGTACCTGCTTAGTCAGTGCTTCCAAGGTTTCCAACAGTGTGACCGCTGCTTTCTTATTGCTGTACTGATAATTGAGTTTGCCAAAGCAGTTAGTAGAGTGCTGTGGCCAGTGAAGCTGGTACAAGTCGAGATAATCGGTGTTCAACCGCTGCAAGCTGGCGTCCAGCGCGGCGCGGATATTTTTGTGATCCAGCGCTTGCTGCGGACGGATGCTGCTGTCGTTGCCGCGCACTGGCCCGGAGACTTTACTGGCCAGCACAATTTTCTCACGGTTACCGCGTGCCTTGATCCAACGGCCAATATAGTGCTCAGTCAGCCCCTGGGTTTCTGGACTGGGTGGCACCGGATACATCTCGGCGGTATCTATCAGGTTGATGCCTGCGGCTAGTGCATAGTCCAACTGTGCATGGGCATCGGCTTGCGTGTTTTGTTCGCCAAAGGTCATGTTGACTAGTCCTAACACACTCACTTCCAACGAACTATGGGGAATACGGTCGTATTGCATTAACAGTCTTTTTTTTCTTGTTAGCGTTTATGGTTTATTCAGTAAGGTGAAACAGGAGCCATGTATCAGGTGACGACGAAAGATCCACTATAATCAAGGCCGAGATAGTGGGAAAAGCGGTTCCAGTGCGGCGTGGCTCCTGTAAGGGGATATCATTTAGAAACGCCTCCCTTTTTACTGCGCATTAAGTTGAGTGTCTCAACCGCCATCGAGAAGAACATGGCGAAGTAAATATAACCTTTTGGTACATGCACCTGGAAGCTTTCCAGCATTAGGGTAAAACCTACTAGGATCAAAAACGCTAGCGCCAACACTTTCACCGATGGATGGTGGCTAACAAACTCGCCGATTGGCCCGGCGGCATACATCATCACGCCAACGGCGGACACCACCGCTGCCATCATGATAAACAAGTGATCGGATAGCCCTACTGCGGTGATCACCGAGTCCAGACTAAAAATGATGTCCAGTAGCATGATTTGCATGATCGCGCCGAAGAAGCTGTGCACCTGAGTATGCTGCTCTTCTCGCGGATCCTCGATGGTTTCGTAGATTTCTTTGCTAGCTTTCCAAATCAGGAACAGCCCGCCCAACAGCAAGATCAGATCGCGGGCGGAAACGCTATGAGCCATGATGCTGAACAGCGGATGCGTCAGGCGGATCACCCAAGTTATGGAGCCAAGCAACGCCAAACGCATCAGCATGGCAGCAGCCAGGCCCAGACGGCGTGCTTTGTTCTGCTGGGTTTTCGGCAGTTTGGCCACCACCAGGGAAAGGAAAATAATGTTATCAATACCCAATATAACTTCAAGAATGGTCAACGTACCTAAGGCTAACCAAGCATTGAGATCTACAATCCATTCGAACATCGCCCTACATACCTTAATAAATACAAGAGGGTAATTATACGCGTTTATTCTAGTACCGACAGGGCTTGCTCAACGCGTGCTAAACAAAAAAATTTAAATTAAGAAATCTCTTGCTAACAGTGCACCGGTGAAATTCTTTTTGAGATAGAAGCCGCGTGGCAACGTCAAAATTGGCTGCCCCTGTTCACCTATTGCCTCAGTTAACGCCTTGCTGTTGGCCGCCTTGGGGCGTAGCTGAAGTACTGTGCCGTGACGGGCGGTGATGCGTTCCACATGACCGAGAACGATCAGATCCATCAGTTCTTCCCAATCGCGGCGCAGCATCTCTTCCTCTGCGGCGTTTGGACTCCACAGCAGCGGCGAGCCGATGCGCCGATGTGTCAGCGGGATTTGCCGCTCGCCTTCCACCGGTATCCACAGCATCCTAGCCAGCTTATGGCGAATATGGCTACTGGCCCAGGTGACACCGCTATTGCCAGTAAGTGGTGCCACGCAGACGAAGGTGGTTTCTAACGGTTTGCCAGAGGCGTCGATCGGAATGGTTTTCAGCTCGATGCCCAATTCAGGAAAATCTTGTTTAGGCTTGCTGCCAGCCATGGCACCGAGGAACCGCTCTAGCAGTATACCAACCCAGCCTTTATCGCGCTTTAGGTCTTTAGGGATAGGCACTTGCGTGCGTATCGCCAGTTCACCCAGGCTGAACCCAGCCAATGCCTGGGCGCGCTCGAACAGTTGTTGTTCATTTTCTGGTGGAAGAAGTAATGGAGATAAAAACGCCATAAATCAAGCCTGTTGGGTTTGTTTGAAAAACATACTTTATCTACATCTACCTACCGCCAGTAGCGGTTAGTTCAGTTTAGGGAAAATAGCGATAGTAGCATGATCTTACATGACTTTTTACCTTACCCTTAGCAATTAAAGTCATTCCGCGCGCTGCTTGTGCAACTGAAGCCACCGACAATAAACAGGATCTTACTCTTCTTTATCCACAGATTTACGGGATAACTCGAACTTTTGTCGATCACTGGTTCGATTTACAGCCTTGACGCCGACAATATTTTACGAATTTGTTCGATTTGTGGCTAACTTCCCCGGATAATCTGTGGATAAAAATAACGCTGGTGGATCTTTCGCCAAAGCAGGTTATTAACCCTGTAAAGATCACATTCCTGACCTATTCATAGCCGCCATGATCGATTTATCTTTTTGTATTATAAATATTAATATTAAATTAATTTTGATGGTACTTTTATGCCTTTAAGAGTTTTACCGACTTTTTCCTTGAGTTTTTCACATACCTATCCACAGAAAAAGTGAATAAATTAGCCGAAAATACGCAGGCGTGTTTATAACTTCGCCATTATCTGTGAATTACATCCCTGTTATTAGGTATATTGTGCTGCAAATGCAGTGGTTTACCACATGTAGCTTGTGTGAAACAATCAGGGCATCTATTTAGTATGCAAATTTAAGCTTATCGAGGTAGTCCGGTGATCGATGATGATGGCTACCGCCCGAATGTTGGTATCGTAATCTGTAATCGTCAGGGGCAGGTTCTATGGGCCCGCCGTTACGGTCAGCACTCCTGGCAGTTTCCCCAAGGTGGGATTAACCGTGGGGAAACTGCGGAACAGGCGATGTACCGTGAACTGTTCGAAGAAGTGGGTCTGAGCAAAAAGGATGTACGTATCCTGGCTTCAACCCGCAACTGGTTGCGCTATAAATTGCCAAAACGTTTGGTGCGTTGGGACACAAAGCCGGTATGTATCGGCCAAAAGCAGAAATGGTTTTTGTTGCAGTTGATGTGCAACGACGCTGATATCAATATGCAACGTAGCAGCATGCCGGAGTTCGATGGTTGGCGCTGGGTGAGCTTTTGGTATCCAGTGCGACAGGTGGTTTCGTTCAAACGGGATGTTTACCGCTGGGTGATGAAAGAATTCGCCGCGACAGTGTTGCCGGTACTGGCAACACAACGGCAGATTCCCGCTTACCGCCGAAAGAGAGGTTAAGTTAAGCAGACTATGCTTACGCGCTTGCGAGAAATTGTTGAGAAGGTAGCCTCAGCTGCCAACCTGACGGTTGTGCTGGATATCTTGGTCAATGAAACCTGCCTTGCGATGGATACGGAAGTCTGCTCTATTTATCTGGCAGACAATAACCGCCGCTGCCATTACCTGATGGTGATACGTGTCTTACAAAAACCGCGTGGGCACACCATATCATTTCATTGGCTTTTAATGAAGGCGTAGTAGGTTTGGTCGGGAGCCGGGTAGAGCCAATCAACTTGGCTGATGTGCAGAATTACCCTAGTTTTAAATATGTTCCCCAAGTGAAGGAGAAGCGTTTCCGATCTTTCCTTGGCGTACCGATCATCCATCGTCGCCAACTGTTGGGCGTGCTGGTGGTGCAGCAGCGTGAGCTACGCCAGTTCGATGAAAGCGATGAATCTTTTATGGTGACCCTGGCCACACAGATGGCTGGGGTCTTATCACACTCGCAGCTCAACGCCATTTTTGGTCAATATCGGCAGACGCGCATCTGCGCGCTGGCAGCGTCGCCTGGTGTGGCGGTAGGGTGGAAAGGCAGCGGCCAACCTTCGCTCGAATAGGTATACCGTGCCTCTACGTTGGATACCGTCAGCGAGCGTGAGCGCCTAAATCGGGCACTGGAAGAAGCAGGCCCGAAGTTTCGCCGATTCAAGCAAACGCTTGCCGCCAGCTCGCAAAAAGAGAGTGCGGCGATCTTTGACCTATACTCCCACCTGTTAAACGATGCACGCCTCAAGCGTGAACTGTTTGCCGAAATTGACTGTGGTTCGGTCGCTGAGTGTGCGGTAAAGCTGGTGCTGGTGATAGAGGCGTTTGCCGAACAGTTAGCCAGCCTACATGATACCTATATTCGCCAGCGAGCGGCGCGCGCTGGGTCAACGTTTGCTGTTCCACCTCGATGATATCACCCCAGCGGCCACCCAATGGCCCGCGCGTTTTGTACTGGTGGCGGATGAACTGACCGCAACCATGCTGGCTGAAGTACCGCAGGATCGTTTGGTGGGTGTCGTGGTACGCGATGGCGCAGCCAACTCCCATGCGGTGATTTTGGTGCGGGCGATGGAGGTGCCAACTGTGATGGGTGCCGATATCCAGCCAGCGTTGCTCAGCCAACGGCTGCTGATTGTCGATGGTTATCGCGGCGAACTGCTGGTCGATCCCGAACCGTTGCTGGTACAAGAATACCTAAGACTGATCAGCGAAGAGTTGGAACTTAGCAAACTGGCGGAAGACGACGTCGAGCAGCCCGCTAAACTGAGAAGCGGCGAACGTGTCCTAGTAATGTTGAACGCCGGTCTCAGCCCGGAACATGAACAACTGCTGTGTGGGCGGTTAGATTGTGTTGGCCTGTACCGCACTGAAATCCCCTTCATGCTGCAAAGCGGTTTCCCCTCGGAAGAAGCACAACTGGGGCAATATCAGGGCATGTTGCAACTCTATCCGACCAAGTCGGTTACCCTGCGCACGCTGGATATCGGTGCTGACAAACAGTTGCCGTACATGCCGATCAGCGAAGAGAATCATTGCCTGGGCTGGCGTGGCACACGTATTACTCTAGACCAACCGGAAATTTTTTTGATTCAGGTGCGAGCCATACTGCGCGAGAATGTGAGCACTGGTAAACTCAGCATTTTACTGCCAATGATCACCAGTATTGAGGAGATCGACGAAGCCAAACGCCTGATCGATCGTGCCGTGCGTGAAGTAGAATAAGTATTGGGCTATGAGATCCCGAAACCGAAGATTGGCGTGATGTTAGAAGTACCGTCGATGATTTTCCTGATCCCTTCTTTGGGCACACGTCTAAACTTTATCTCGATCGGCACCAATGATTTGACCCAATATTTACTGGCGGTTGACCGCAGCAATACGCGGGTGGCGTCGTTATATGACAGCCTGCACCTCGCCATGCTGCATGTGCTGAAACTGATCGCCGAACAGGGCAAAGCAGCCGGGTTACAGGTTTGCCTGTGCGGCGAACTGGCAGGCGATCCCATGGGTGCGCTGCTACTGGTAGGCATGGGTTACCGCAATCTCATCATGAATGGCCGTAGCGTGGCACGCATTAAATACCTGCTGCGGCACTATTGCGTTATCGGATGCCGAAGCGCTGGCGCAGCGGGTATTGAGCGCAGAAATGACGAGCGAAGTGCGCCACTTGGCGGCGGCATTTATGGAGCGTAGCGGCATGGGGGGGTTGATCCGTGGTGGCAGATAAGCCCAATAGCGGACTGATTTTTTACAGATTTTCTCCCATCCGCTGCCTTAAACACCGTTAAGCCTATGTTATGATACATAATCTCCGCGGGCAGAGCATGCCTATCGTCTTTCAAGTTGTAGCATTATTGGCGACATGCGCTTATCCTATTAGGCTATTTTATTTGCCATTTTGCATCTGGGCAGCGCTCACCATCCTTGCGTACGCTATGTATGCTGCGGTTGTTGCGCGCTGTCGGTGTCCAAACTGGCTACAAATTGAAATCCATTGGGTAACCTTCGTCGCATTTGGCACCTGTCGCCCCCTGATGGGGAAGAATAACAGACATATTATGGTTATAGATGAGCAATAACTATCTGGTATTTCCTAAATTTGACCCGATCATTTTCTCTATCGGCCCGGCTTCCCTACATTGGTACGGTCTGACGTACTTGGTCGGCTTCGTTTTGAAATCCATTGGGTAACCTTCGTCGCATTTGGCACCTGTCGCCCCCTGATGGGGAAGAATAACAGACATATTATGGTTATAGATGAGCAATAACTATCTGGTATTTCCTAAATTTGACCCGATCATTTTCTCTATCGGCCCGGCTTCCCTACATTGGTACGGTCTGACGTACTTGGTCGGCTTCGTTTTTGCCATGTGGTTGGCGGTGCGACGCGCCAGCAAGCCGGACAGCGGCTGGATTAAAGATGAGGTGGAAAACTTGCTGTATGCCGGTTTTCTGGGCGTTTTTGTCGGTGGCCGCGTAGGCTACGTTGTATTCTACAACCTACCGTTGTTCTTGGATAACCCTTTATACCTGTTCAAAGTTTGGGATGGTGGCATGTCTTTCCATGGTGGGTTGATGGGGGTGATCCTGGTTATGGCCTGGTTTGCCCATTGCACTCAGCTTACCTTCTTTCAACTATCTGATTTTATTGCTCCGCTGATCCCATTTGGCCTGGGGTCTGGGCGTCTCGGCAACTTTATCAACGGCGAATTGTGGGGGCGTGTGACTACCGACACCCCTTGGGCGATGTTGTTCCCAGGCTCGCGCAGCGAAGACATAGCAATTGCTACCGCTACCGCTGATGCTAAATTATTGCCGTTATTGAATCAGTATGGTGTGCTGCCGCGTCACCCATCGCAATTATATGAACTGCTGCTCGAAGGCGTGGTGTTGTTTATCATACTGAACCTGTTTATCCGCAAGCCGCGTCCTATGGGGGCCGTATCCGGCCTGTTCCTACTCAGCTATGGCACCTTCCGCATTATCGTTGAAACTTTCCGCCAGCCTGATGCTCAGATTGGCCTGTTTAACGGCATGATCAGCATGGGGCAAATCCTTTCTATCCCCATGGTGGTGGCCGGTATTATGATGATGGTTTGGGCATACCGTCATCGCCCACAGCAACAATTGCCATGAGGAACCAATGAAACAGTATCTATATTTAATGAACAAGGTGCTCGCTGAGGGTACTTCCAAAGCCGACCGTACCGGCACTGGCACGCTATCGATTTTTGGCCACCATATGCGTTTCAATTTACAGGAAGGTTTCCCGCTGGTGACCACTAAGAAATGTCACCTACGTTCCATTATTCATGAGTTATTGTGGTTCCTGAATGGTGACACCAACGTCGCCTACCTGCGTGAAAACAACGTCACTATCTGGGATGAGTGGGCCGATGAAAACGGCGATCTTGGCCCGGTTTATGGTAAACAGTGGCGCGCTTGGGGGGCGACGGATGGCAGCCAGATCGACCAATTGAGCAATGTGCTCCAACAGTTGAAACAGGAACCGGACTCACGGCGTATCATCGTATCCGCTTGGAATGTCGGCGAATTGGGTCAAATGGCGTTGGCACCGTGCCATGCGTTCTTCCAGTTCTACGTAGCCGGGGGCAAATTGTCCTGCCAGCTATATCAGCGCTCGTGTGATGTATTCCTCGGTCTACCGTTCAACATCGCCAGCTATGCGCTATTGGTGCATATGATGGCGCAGCAGTGCGATCTAGAGGTGGGCTATTTTGTCTGGACCGGTGGCGATGCCCACCTGTACAGAAACCATATGGAACAGATGCAGCTACAGTTGACCCGGGAGCCACGCCCGCTACCAAAGCTAGTGATCAAGCGCAAACCGGCTTCCTTGTTTGATTATTTCTTCGAAGACCTTACCATTGAAGGCTATGATCCGCATCCGGCAATCAAGGCACCGGTAGCGATCTGACGCCTGTCGCATGTACTTAGGGGCACCGTAGCGCCCTTATTTTTGACCTGAATTTGCGTGTCGCAGCGCATTTTATTGTTATCGTCTGTAGGTAGCGGAAAAACAATGCACGGCACGCCTAAATGCCAGCTTGTGCTCCTTTATCGCTTTCCTCAGGCCATTACACTGGTCATCATGAACGAGAACTCAGATCTAAACATCGACAATTGCCAACTCGGCATGATGCTGATTGAGCTACTGGTGGTGATGCTGATCGCCGGAATACTCACCGGTTGGGGGGTTAGCCACTGCCACCTATATCAGCAGGCTCTGCGGCTTGAGCATACCGCCCAGCAGCTGCTGGCATTTCTCATCCGCCTACAGGCGGATGCCAACTGTCGCAATCGCACCGCGCCGTTTTGGTTCAAAACAGGTGATCCCTGGTGCATCGGCATCGGTGTGCCGCCGCCCGACTGCGCTTCGGCAGAAAGCGATCGGTATCTTCCTTATTACCGCGACGTAATGTTGAGCGCCTACACCGACAAAGAGATCGGCTTTTACGGGGTGCGCAACAACGCACGGGCTGGGCATATTGTCCTTAGCAGATGACGGGTATCTCGGCTACCGGCTGCGGCAGGGTAGCCTAGAGGCGCAGCGCGGCGTCAGCCATTGCAATGGAACCGGTTGGGAAAGGCTGTTGGATCATCACGAGGTGCGCATAGAATTGTTCAACGTGGTTGTCAGCAAAGGGAATAGCGTCAAAACTTTGGCCCGATTGACGTTAGCGGGGTGCTCGATGGCTGATAGCAGCATCAGACGCCGCCTAAGCTGGGCAATCGATATGGCCGCATTGCCCTGAAGGCGCCTTCACAGCAGGGTGGTAGCACGCTGGCTGCGGTGATGCTGCTGCTTGTAATAGGATTGATGTTGCTGAATGCCCAGCACCGCCAGTTGGATCATGCCCTATTGCTGGCGGGTTACCAGCAACGGTATCTGTTGGCTTATAATCAGGCCGCTTCTGCACTAAGTTGGGGAATCGCGCAACGTTGGCCGCACGATCAGTTGACTATCACCGGCTGGTTGTACCGACAAGCCTCCGGGTTAACCGCATGCGTCAGGTTGTCCGCCAAGAGGGGGCTCCTGATGGTGCGTGGTGCGGGGGAGATACGTGGAAGCGATCCGCTGTGGCTTTATTAACTGAGCAAGCTCGAAAGCGTAGATCGTGACGTAGGGTTGATTGCCGAATCGGGTGGCTAGTTGGACTTTTGCCCGGATCAGAAGTCAACCGTCTGTACGGAATAGCCCTCAGGAGAACAGCGTGACTCAACGTGGCTTCAGCCTACCCGAAGTGTTAGTCGCTTCATTGTGCACTGTTGTTCGCAGTGTCGCTGCGGGGATTGTTACAGTATAATCAAGTATTGCTACAGTCGTTCAAACGTCAATGGCAATATCGTCAGGCATGGTCGCTGGCGCACCGGCAATTAGAGGTTTTTGCTGTCACCGGGCGGCGCAAGCTACAGTTCTACCGTGCAGATGCCTCTTGCCAGCGGCTGGTGGTGAAGATACAGACGCCACAGCAGCAGTGGGCAGAACTAAGCCGTTGGTATCGCACCCGCCGGTAATATTGCGCGGATTTGTTTTAAAGGGAACTACCATGTTCACGGTTTATCATTCCAATCAACTGGATTTATTAAAAACGCTGACCAGCGCGTTGATAGCCAGAGAGCCGTTGGCCGATCCTTTTCAACAGGAAGTGGTACTGGTGCAAAGCCCCGGTATGGCGCAATGGTTGCAGATGCAATTAGCGGATCAGTTCGGCATCGCCGCCAATATCGCCTTTCCCCTGCCGGCGACTTTCATCTGGGAGATGTTTACCCAAGTGTTGCCGGATATTCCGAAAGAGAGCGCCTTCAGTAAGGATGCCATGACTTGGAAGCTGATGTGGCTGTTGCCAGAACTGCTGACTTTGTCGGCGTTTGCGCCGCTGCAACACTATCTCACCGACGATGGCGATAAACGTAAAATTCATCAGTTGGCTGGCCGGGTGGCCGACCTGTTTGACCAATACTTGGTGTATCGCCCGAAGTGGCTTGAGAGCTGGCAGCGAGGCGAACGCATCGACGGCCTGGCGGAGGCTCAGCAATGGCAGGCTCCGCTGTGGGCACGGTTGGTTGAGTACACGCGCGAATTAGGGCAACCGGAATGGCATCGCGCCAACCTGTACAGCCGCTTTATTAGTATTCTGGATAATGCTGAACATTGCCCGCCTGACTTGCCGCAGCGAGTGTTCATATGCGGTATTTCGGCGCTGCCGCCAGCATATCTGGACGCCTTGCAGGCGCTGGGTCGTCACATAGACATTCACCTTATGTTCACCAATCCCTGCCGCTACTATTGGGGTGATATTCAGGACTATGCGTTTTTGGCTCGGTTGCAAAGCCGCAAACGCCGTCATTACCACCAGACACGGGAACAAAACTTGTTTCGTGAGCCGAACCAGGCGGCACACTTGTTTAACAGCGAAGGGCAACAACAGCTTGGTAATCCTCTGTTAGCTTCCTGGGGAAAGTTGGGACGTGACTATCTGTACCTATTATCGCAATTGGAAGGAGCACAGGAGGTCGATGCCTTTGTGTATATCCCCGCTGATAATATGCTGCACGCCATTCAGCGAGACATGCTGGAAATGGAAGATCACGCGGTGATCGGCATCACGCAAGAAACACTGGAGAACAGCGTTACCAAGCGCCGGCTGGAGCCTGAAGACCGTTCCCTCAGCCTGCACCTCTGTCACAGCCCGCAGCGTGAAGTGGAAGTGCTGCATGACCAATTGCTGACCATGCTGGCAGAAGATCCAGAACTGATGCCGCGCGATATTATTGTGATGGTAGCGGACATAGACAGCTATACGCCCTACATTCAGGCCGTGTTCGGCAATGCTTCCGCTGAGTGTTACCTACCGTTTGCCATTTCTGATCGTAAAGCGCGGCAAGCGCATCCGGCGCTACAAGCGTTTATTTCATTGCTCGAACTACCACAAAGCCGGTTTACCGCTGAACAGGTGCTGGCCTTGCTCGAAGTGCCTGCATTGGCGGCGCGTTTTGCCATCGGTGAAGAAGGGCTACGCCTGTTGCGTTATTGGGTCGGTGAATCCGGCGTGCGCTGGGGATTGGACGATGACAATGTACGCGAGCTAGATCTGCCAGCCACTGGCCAGCATACCTGGCGCTTCGGTATTACGCGAATGCTGCTCGGCTATGCGATGGACAGCAACGCTGGCGATTGGCAGCGCATTCTGCCGTATGATGAATCGAGCGGGTTGGCTGCAGGGTTGGCCGGACAACTGGCGGATCTGTTGAACAGTCTCGGCCGCTGGCGACAGTGGCTGAGCGAAATGCGGTCGCTGGAAGAATGGCTGCCGTTGTGCCGCCAACTCCTAGATACCTTCTTTGTGCAGGATGGTGAAACCGAAGTGGTGCTGGCACTGATAGAACAGCAGTGGCAGCAAGTTATCAGTTTTGGCTTGGCGGCGCGTTACCCGGATGCGGTACCGTTGAGCATTCTGCGAGATGATCTGGTGGTGCATCTCGATCAGGCGCGCATTAGCCAGCGCTTTTTGGCCGGGCAAATCAATTTCTGCACGCTGATGCCGATGCGTTCCATTCCGTTCAAGGTCGTTTGCCTGCTGGGTATGAATGACGGGGTTTACCCACGCGCCCTGCCACTGCTTGGGTTTGACCTGATGGCGCAGAAACCTAAGTGTGGTGACCGCAGTCGACGCGACGATGACCGTTATTTGTTCCTTGAGGCGATTCTGTCGGCGGAGCAGCGGCTATATATCAGCTTTATCGGTCGTTCTATCCAGGATAACCGAGAGCGTTATCCTTCAGTGCTGGTCACCGAGTTGCTGGAATATCTGGAGCAAAGCTATTGCTTGTCCGGCGATGAGAATTTAGACGCTGACGGCAGCGCCCAGCGGGTTGGTGAGTACTTGCTGAAGTGGCATGCGCGCATGCCGTTCGCCGTCGAAAATTTCCTGCCTGGTTCCGAGCAACAAAGCTACGCCGCTGAATGGTTGCCCGCCGCCGATGGGCGCGGCACGGCACCCCCGCCCTTCAATCAGCCGCTGCTTCCCGCAGGCGAACAGCAAATTTTACTGGATGATCTGCGGCGGTTTTACTGTCACCCGATCCGCGCCTTCTTCCATTTGCGCCTCGGAGTCAGCTTTACTCTGGAAGAGACCGAACTGCCGAACGAAGAACCCTTTACACTGGATAACCTCAGCCGCTATGAGTTAAACAGCCAGCTACTGAATACCCTGATAGAAGGTGATAGCCCAAGCTGTCTGTTCCAGCGAGTATGCGCTGCTGGTGAGTTACCCTTCGGCGCTTTTGGCGAAATCTATTGGCAAAAGCAGCAGGAAGCGATGATCGAATTGGCCGAAAAAGTGCGAGCCGAGCGCGGCGTAGATCACAGCCTCGAGCTAGATATTGAGGTTGACGGCGTGCGTATCAGCGGCTGGCTGCATCAGGTGCAAGGTGATGGCTTGCTGCGCTGGCGGCCTGCTACCCTGTCGGCAGTGGATGGCATTCTGTTGTGGCTGGAACACCTGGTGTACTGCTGCGCTGGTGGTACAGGAAGAAGCCGCCTCTATGGACGCAAAAATACCGCTTGGTGCTTCGCGGCGCTCACGCAGGAGGATGCACGCAAACATCTAGCGGAGCTGATGGCAGGGTATCAGCGTGGTCTGTGCCAACCGCTGTTGCTGCTGAACAAAAGCGGCTGGGCGTGGCTGAACCAATGTTATCAGCCGGAAACACAGCGGATTGACTGGCAGCAAGAGACGCAAACCAAAGCACAGGCCAAATTGTTGCAGGCTTGGCAGGGCGATCAGCGCATCGCAGGTGAAGGAGAAGATCCTTATGTGCAGCGAGTGTTCCGTCAGTCGAATTTGGATAATGACGACTTAGCTCAGATTTTGGCCGAAACAGAACGCTACTTGCTACCGGTAGCACAGCATAGCACCGGTTGACCTTGTGGCTTTACCCTGGGTAATTCTCCCCCGGTAGTGCTAGGTTGTGTCCGGCCATTGAACGTGGCGGCGTCACAGACCCAAAATCGCGTCATAAAGTCGGAGGGGGCAGGGGCTATGTTCAAGCCAGACAACGCAAAGTACTGGCTTTTTGGCGCGACCCGAAGGGTTGAGGCCATTTGAGTGCCCATAGGTGATGAGCTTCTTATTTGTTCCACCAACCGCCTTACTGAGCGTTCAAATACCCCTACCGGTGCTCACAGGTAATTTCGGGACACAGCCTGGGTGCCGGGGATGCGGTAAAAATAATTGAGGTGATATTCAACCATTGGGCTACTCTAGTCTTACATAACGTACAGGCTTATATTCCCATAGTTTTTCAAGTTGCATCTTGAAATCCATCGGGTAAAGATTTTAATTGTGTGGATTTGACAAATACTATCAACGTCAAGGCATTGGCGCAATGGTGTCAAAATAGAGGTTTTGGCTATGCGTAGACAGTTAGCCCGTATCACCAGGCTAGTATTCTTGGCAATATGTTGGGAGCCGTTCATCTCGGCGGCACAGGGATGGCAACCGCTGGCAGAGAAGATCAACAAAAACCCAAAAGATGCATGACACTATCAGGCGATCAAACTGGTGAACGGCATGACGGTGCTGCTGGTTTCCGACGCTCAGGCACCAAAATAGCTGGCGGCATTGGCGCTGCCGGTCAGTTCGCTGGAAGATCCGAATAGCCAGCTAGGATTGGCTAACTACCTGGAACACATGGTGCTGATGGGGTCACAGCGTTATTCGCAGCCAGAAAATCTGTCGGAATTTTTGAAAAAACACGGTGGAAGCCACAATGCCGCCAGTACGGCCTCCTACCGCACCGCGTTCTATTTGACCGTGAAGAATGACGCGCTGGACCCTACGGCTGATCGCTTGGCGGATGCCATTGCAGAACCACTGCTGGAGCCGGGCAATGCCGATCGCGAGCGCAATGCGGTTAACGCCAAGCTGACGATGGCGCGTTCACGCGACGGCATGCGTTATGGCGCAGGTTAAGGCAGAAATGCTGAATCCGGCGCATCCTAGCGCGCGTTTCTACGGCGGCAACCTCGAAACCTTGAGGATAAGCCGGGCAGCAAACTGCACGATGAACTGACCGACGTCTATAAACGCTATTATTCCGCCAACCTGATGGTGGGGTTGCTGTACGGCAACCAGTCATTGCTACAGCTAGCGGAAATCGCCGCAAAAACTTTTGTCCGGGTGGCGAATCATGATGCCAGCGTGCCGATTATCACCGTACCGTCCGTCACGTCAGAGCAACAGAGCATTATTATTCACTATGTGCCTGCCCAACCGCGCAAACGACTGAAAGTAGAATTCCCTATCAGCAACAATAGCGCGGCGTTCCGCAGCAAAACTGATACCTACATCAGCTACCTTATTGGCAACCGCAGCAAAAATACCCTGTCCGATTGGTTGCAGAAACAGGGGCTAGCGGATGCCATCCACACTGGTGCCGATCCGATGGTGGATCGCAATGGTAGCGTATTATCGATCAGCGTATCGCTGACCAATAAAGGTCTGGCTAAGCGTGACGAGGTGGTGGCGGCTATTTTCAACTACCTGAAAATGCTGCGCAGCAAAGGCATCAAGCAGAGTTACTTTGACGAGATTTCACAGGCTCTGAATCTGAATTTCCGCTACCCGTCGATCACTCGTGACATCGGCTACATTGAATGGCTGGTGGATACCCTGCTGCGCCTTCCGGTCGAACACGCATTGGACTCGTCTTATCTGGCGGATCGTTATGATGCCAAGGCAATCGCCGAGCGTCTGGATACCATGATGCAGAAAAACGCGCGCATTTGGTTCATTAAGCCGAGCGAGATGCACAACAAGACGGCCTATTTCGTTAATGCACCCTAACAGGTGAATAAAATAACTCCACAGCGTTTTGCACAGTGGCAGCAGTTGGGAAGCGTCATCTCCCTGTCGTTGCCAGCACTTAACCCTTATATTCCAGATAGCTTTACCCTGACCAAACCGTCGCGCGAGTTAAAAAAACCGCAGCCGGTGGTGGATCAGCCGGGTTTGCATGTACTGTACATGCCGAGCCATTATTTTGCCGACGAGCCTAAGGCTGACGTTACCGTTGCTTTGTGCAATGCCAAAGCCATGAATTCCGCACGTAATCAGGTACTATTCTCTTTGACAGATTATCTGGCTGGCATCGTGCTGTATCAACTAAGCTATCAGGCATCGGTTGGCGGTTTAAGCTTCTCTACCTCGCTGAAAAACGGCCTGATGATTAACGCTAATGGTTTTAACCAGCGTCTGCCGCAACTGTTAAGCTCGCTGATTGAAGACTACGCCAGTTTTACCCTGACAGAGGAGCAACTGGCGCAAGCTAAATCCTGGTATCTGGAACAGTTGGATTCTGCCGATAAGGGCAAAGCCTTTGAGTTGGCAATCCAGCCAGTGAAGATGATTTCTCGCGTGCCATACTCGGAGCGCAGTGAGCGCAGTGATGTGCTGAAAACCCTGACGCTAAAAGATGTCTTGGCTTACCGCGCAGCCTATTTGTGGACGCTAGGCTGGAACTGCTGGTTGTGGGGAATATGAGCGAGCGGCAGGTTTCTACTCTTGCCTCGGCACGGAAGCAGCGCCTGGGTTGCAGTGGTGTTGCATGGTGGCATGGCGAAAAGGTGGTGGTGGAGAAGCAACAATTGACCAACTTACAACGAGCGGCAAGTAGTACTGACTCGGCACTGGCAGCGGTATTTGTACCGACCAGCTAAGACTAAGTCGTCAGCATGACCTATAGCGCGTTGTTGGGGCAGATTATCCAGCAGTGGTTCTATAGCAAATTGCGCACTAAGGAACAATTAGGTTATGCGCTATTCGACTTCCCGATATAGGTAGGTCGCCAATGGGGCGTCGGCTTGCTATTGCAGAGCAATAGTAAACAGCCAGCGTATTTGTATCAGCGTTACCAAGATTTTTACTTAAAAACGGAAAAACGCCTGCGTGAAATGAGTGATGCGGACTTCCAACAGTACCAGCAAGCGCTGATCAACGAACTGAACCAGCGGCCACAAACCCTTGGCGAAGAAGCCAGCCGCTTTGCTGACGATTTTGATCGCAGTAATTTTGCTTTTGATACGCGTCAGAAGCTGATTGAGCAGGTTATGCAACTGACGCAAGCCACGTTGGCGGGCTACTTCCATCAGGCAGTGATCCAGCTGCAGGGGCTGGCGCTGTTTTCGCAGCTCAGTGGTAGCGGCCAGGATAAAGCAGACTATGCTGAGCCGAAGGGTTGGGTTACTTATAACGCCTCCGCATTGCAGAAGGTTCTACCGCGCAAGGTGGCGACACCATGACCGAGAAGGTTCCGCAGAGGCTTGATCCGTTGACGTTGCCACTGTTTGGTGAGCGGCTGATTGAAGCATCGGCGGGAACGGGCAAAACCTTCACTATTGGCGCGCTTTACCTGCGGTTGCTACTTGGGCTTGGTCAGGACGCGGCATTCTACCGGCCGTTGACGGTCGAAGAAATCCTGGTCGTGACCTTTACTGAGGCCGCCACCGAGGAATTACGCGGGCGTATTCGCAATAATATTCACGAGCTGCGCCTTGCTTGCGTGCGTGGAAAAAGCCAAGAACCGTTGTTTTCGGTGCTGTTGGATGAGATTGACGATCTGTCCGATGCCGCTGCGCAATTGCTCTCGGCCGAGCGGCAGATGGACGAAGCGGCGATTTATACTATCCATGGCTTTTGCCAGCGCATGCTGACCGACAATGCTTTCGAATCCGGCATGCTGTTTGAACAAACGCTGGTGCGGGACGAACTACCGCTACGTCGGCAGGCGTGTGCCGACTTCTGGCGTCGCTACTGCTACCCGCTACCGTTAGGCATTGCCCGCGTGGTTAGCCAAGAGTGGAACGGCCCAGAAGCGCTGCTAGCCGATCTTTCCGACTATTTGCATGGTGAAGCACCAACACTGCGCCAGCCGCCTAAGGATGAAGAAACAGTGCTAATGCGCCATGAGCAAATCGTGGCGCGCATAGACGCCATCAAGGCGCATTGGCAGAAGGTTGCAGGTGATCTGGAGACATTAATCTGCCAATCCGGTGCCGATAAGCGCAGCTATAGCAGCAAACACCTGCCGAATTGGTTAGGAAAAGTCGGTGAGTGGGCGATGAAGGTAACCTTGGATTACCAGTTACCGAAAGAACTGGATAAATTCCGCCAGTCGGTATTGTTAGAAAAAACCAAGCAGGGCGAAGCGCCGCGTCATGCATTGTTTACTGCTATTGATGAACTTTTTGCCGCTCCCTTGACGCTGCGCGACCTGATTATAGCGCGAGCGCTCAGCGAAATACGTCGCTCGATTCAGCAGGAGAAACGCCAGCGCGCCGAGCTGGGTTTTGACGATCTGCTTAGCCGGATGGACAGTGCATTGCAAAACGTAGGGGGGGAGCAATTGGCACAGGCGATTCGTCAACGCTACCCGGTGGTGATGATCGACGAATTTCAGGATACTGACCCGCAGCAATACCGCATCTTCCAGAAAATTTATGTCGGCCAGCAGGACTGTGGCTTGCTGCTGATTGGCGATCCAAAACAGGCTATTTACGCCTTCCGAGGTGCTGATATTTTCACCTATATGCGCGCTCGTTCTGAGGTGAGCGCACACTATACCCTTGAAACAAACTGGCGCTCGTCTCCTGCGATGGTCGCCAGCGTCAACACGCTGTTTTGCCAATTGGAAAAACCCTTCCTGTTTGGTCAAATCCCCTTTATTGAGGTCAGCGCGGCGGAAAAGAATCAAGGGCTGGTGTTTGAACTGTACAACCAGTCACAGCCAGCGATGCAGTTCTGGTTGCAACAGGGCGAAGGTGTTGGTGTAAGTGATTACCAACAACTGATGGCCCGGCTATGCGCCACGCAAATCCGTGACTGGCTCAGTACCGGGCAGCAAGGGCAGGCTTGGCTGGATAACGGTAAATATCGCAGGCCGGTGCAGGCGTCGAATATCACGGTGCTGGTACGCAGCCGCAATGAAGCAGCGCTAGTGCGTGATGCGCTCAGTGCGCTGTCGATCCCCTCAGTTTATCTTTCCAACCGCGATAGCATATTCGACACGCTGGAAGCCAAAGATCTGCTGTTGCTGTTGCAGGCGGTGCTGGTGCCGGAGCAGGAACGCACGTTGCGTAGTGCTATGGCAACCGGGCTGATGGGGCTGGATGCGCCAACATTGGTTGGCTTGAGCAGCGACGAACTCGCCTGGGATGCATTGGTGGACGAGTTCGATAAATATCGCACGCTCTGGCGTCATCGCGGTATATTGCCGATGCTGAGCGAAGTGATGAAAACACGCTATCTGGCGGAAAACCTGCTGGCAGGCCCTGATGGTGAACGGCGTCTGACTGACGTGCTGCACTTGGGTGAACTGTTGCAGGAGGCCGCTGCGCAGCTTGACAGCGAGCATGCGTTGGTTCGCTGGCTGGCACAGCAAATCGCACAGCCTAACCGCCAGTCCGATAACCAGCAATTGAGGCTGGAGAGCGATCGTCATCTGGTGCAGGTGATCACTATCCACAAATCCAAAGGGCTGGAGTTCGATCTCGTATGGCTGCCATTTGTTGGCAATTTCCGCCAGCAGCAGCAGGCACTGTATCACGATCGCCACAGCTTCCAGGTGCTGTTGGATCTCAACGTTAATGACGATAGCCTGGCTTGGGCGGAAGAAGAACGCTTGGCGGAAGATCTGCGCTTGCTGTACGTGGCGTTGACTCGCTCGGTATATCACAGCAGCATCGGCATTGCGCCGTTGATCCAGGGCGCCCGCAAGAAGCAGGGTGGCACAGATGTGCATCGTAGCGCATTGGGCTATTTGGTGCAGGCTGGGCAAGCGGGTGATGCGGCTTACTTGCATGAATGTTTGCAGCAGTTGGCTGGTGGCGGTGTTGTGCTTTCGCAAGTTGAGACGCTAAACGAGCAGCCTTGGCAACCGCAAGCAGCCATATCGACAAAGCTGGCAGCAAAAAATTTCACCCGCCAGATCCAAGATTTCTGGCGGGTTACCAGCTATACTGGCCTGCGGCAGCACGGTGGGAATCTGATGCAGGATCTGCTGCCACAGTTGGATATCGATGCTGCTGGGGAGCAAGCGGAAAAAAGAGAGTCAGCACTCACACCGCATACATTCCCGCGTGGTGCGGCACCCGGCACCTTTCTGCACAGTGTGTTCGAGACACTGGACTTTACTCAGCCGCTGGAAGAACAGTGGCTGTTGAAACAATTGCAACAGCAGGGTTTTGCCGATCACTGGCAGCCTATTTTGCTGGCATGGGTGCAGGTGCTGCTCACTACCCCGCTGAATGACAACGGGGTGACGTTGGCAGCGTTGGCACCGCAGGACAAGCAGGCCGAGTTGCAGTTCTATCTGCCGATTAACCAGGTGTTACAGGCAAAAGAGCTTGATGAACTGGTAAAACGCCACGATCCGCTGTCTGCTCGCTGTCCGGTGCTGGATTTCCCGCAGGTTCAAGGCATGCTCAAAGGCTTTATCGATTTGGTGTTCTGCTGGCAGGACAAATACTATTTGCTGGACTACAAATCCAACTGGCTGGGCGAGGATAGCAGCGCTTATACCCGGCCAGCGATGGAACGTGCGATGGCGGAACATCGCTATGACCTGCAATATCAGCTCTATACCCTGGCGTTGCATCGTTATCTGCGCCATCGGCTGGCGGACTACGACTACCAGCGCCATTTTGGCGGGGTCATTTACCTATTCTTACGCGGTGTTGATGCGCTGCATCCGGGCAATGGCATTTTTACCTGCCGCCCTGAACAACAATTGGTGGAAGGCATGGATTTGTTGTTCAGTGGCGACGCTGCTGCGGGGGGGGATGGATGATGATTGCGCTGCTTGATCAGGCGGTGGCGCTTGGTGTGCTGAGGCCACTGGATGTGCAGTTCGCTGGTGTGGTAGCGGCCAAAGATGAACCCGATATTCTGCTGGCGGCGGCCTGCCTGAGCGCAGAGGCAGGGGTTGGCCATGTTTGCTTGATGTTGGATGAGCTACAGATGGGGCAATTGTTTGCAGGGCGGCAGCCAGAACTGGCACAGGCCGTCTGGTTGGCCGCCGGGAAACCAGATATCGCCCGCTGGCGGCAGCGTCTGATGGCCTGCGCCGCAGTTGGTGATGGCAGCGGTGCTACGCCTCTGGTGTTGCAGGGTCAACGCCTGTACTTACAGCGCATGTGGCAGAGCGAAGGTGAGGTGGCGGTATTTATCAGCAGCGACCACGAACATCAGGTAGTAGATGAAGCTCAGTTGCGCGCTATTCTCGATCGGCTGTTTGGTGCGGCTACCGATGAACCGGACTGGCAGAAAATTGCCGCTGCGGTGGCCGTGACCCGGCGAATTGCGGTGATTTCCGGTGGGCCAGGTACCGGTAAAACTACCACCGTGGCGAAATTACTGGCGGCACTGGTGCAGCTCGATGAGCGCGTGCGGCTACGTATTCAATTGGCGGCACCGACGGGCAAAGCGGCAGCGCGGCTGACTGAGTCGCTTGGCAGCGCCAGCCGTAAGCTGGCGTTAACGCCGGCGCAGCATGCGCTATTCCCGACTGAAGCTGCAACGTTGCATCGGCTGTTGGGCGTGCAACCCAACAGCCAACGCATGCTCTATCATCGCGGTAATCCGCTGCATCTGGATGTGCTGGTAGTGGATGAGGCGTCAATGGTCGATTTGCCGATGATGGCGCGTTTGATTGCCGCCTTGCCGAAACGGGCGCGGGTGATTTTCCTCGGTGACCGCGATCAATTGGCCTCGGTAGAAGCGGGGGCAGTGTTGGGTGATATTTGTCGTTTTGCCGAACATGGGTACAGCGAGGCGCGTGCCGCAGAGCTAAGCCGTTTGACCGGCTGCCTATTGCGGGGGCAGCAAGCGCGGGCAGAAGCAGCGGTGCGCGATAGCCTATGTTTACTGCGCAAGAGCTATCGCTTTGACGCTAAATCTGGCATCGGCCAATTGGCGCAGGCGGTCAATTTTGGTGATGTTGCACGGGCGCGGGCAGTGATTGACGGTGGTTTCAGCGATGTTGCGGGTTATTCGCTGGCGACCACTGAAGAATATCAGGCGCTGTTGGCGGTGTGTGTAAAGGGATACCGTGATTACCTGAAACAGGTGATTGCTGGGGCCGATGCCGTAACGGTGCTGGCAGCATTCGGCCGTTTTCAAGTGTTGTGCGCGCTGCGTGTAGGGCCATTCGGCGTTGCCGGGTTGAACCAGCGGCTCGAGTCCGGGTTGCAGCATTCCGGGTTGATCCAACGCTCACCGGGGCGCTGGTATCTGGGGCGACCAGTGATGATTGGGCGTAGTGACAGTACGTTGGGATTGTATAACGGCGATATCGGTATTGCCTTGCGGGATGGGCGCGGTGAGTTGCGCGTGCATTTCCTTCTGCCGGACGGTAGCGTAAAATCGGTGCAGCCAAGCCGTTTGCCCGCGCATGAAACTGCCTACGCGATGACTATGCATAAATCCCAGGGTTCTGAGTTTGATCATACGGTGTTGGTGCTGCCGACCCATTTCCTGCCGCTGCTGACCCGTGAGTTGGTCTATACCGCCATCACTCGTGCACGTACTCGGCTTTCGCTGTACGCCGACGATAGGGTGTTGACGAAGGCGATTTGCACGCCAACCCAGCGTCGCAGCGGTTTGGCTGAACGCTTGCGGAGGGGGGAATAGACTGCAGAAGAGCACAGCAGGGGTTACAGCTCCTGCCAGCAGAATTTTGGCGCGTCGCTGGTAGTTGTATAGCAATTTTTTTGTATCGGAAGTACCTCGACTTCAGCCGGAGTAAAGCCGCGCTCTTGGAACCAATGGATGCTGCGGGTGGTCAGTACGAACAGTTTTTGCAGGCCCATTTGTCGCGCTTGGCTTGCCACCCGTTGCAGCAGAATTTCGCCGCGCGAGGAACTATGGTAGTCTGGATGTACTACTAGGCAAGCCATTTCGCCGATTGTCTCTTCTGGAAACGGGTACAGCGCTGCGCAGGCAATGGTCAGATTATCGCGTTCGATAATGGTGAACTTGTTGATTTCCATCTCCAGTTGCTCACGTGAACGGCGTACTAGAATGTCCTGCTGCTCCAGCGGGCGGATCAGCTCCAGGATGCCTCCGATATCGTCGATAGTCGCACGGCGCATCTTTTCGGCACTCTCCATAACGATTTAGCTGCCGATGCCATCGCGCGAGAACAGCTCCTGTACCAACGCGCCATCCTCCTGATAGCTGATTAAGTGGCTGCGGCGCACCCCGCTGCGGCAGGCTTTCACTGCGCCGTGCAGGAAATGCACAGTACCGGAATGATAGTCACCGCGCTCTTCCCGCTGCTTAATACATTTTTGCGCGTCGTTAGGGGAGAGTTCGGAAATGACGTTACCTTGTGGATCGGTCACACCCTTCGAGGAACAGAAACCGATCATTTTCTCCGCCTTCAGCTTGATCGCCAACTGAGTGGCAGCTTCTTACGAGCTGAGGTTAAAGCTTTCGCCAGTCACCGACAAGGCCCCAGGGCCGATCAACACGATGACGTTGTTGGCAGGTTCGTGGTGGATAGCCTTTTCATCAATACGGCGGATACGCCCGCTATTGCAATAATCCAAGCAGTCATCGATGCCGAGAGGTTGGGCTATGATAAAGGTGCCGCTGACTACGTTGATGTGCGCACCCTGTAGCGGTGTATTATTGAGGCTCATTGATAGCTGAGCGGTGATGTCCAGTTGCAGTAAGCCCACAGCCTGTTTAACCCACTCAAGTGTAAGGGCATCAGTGACCTGAGTATGCTTGTGATAAATAGGTTGATAATGATGCAGCGCCAGATTGTTGTCGATCTGTGACCTTGCACAATAAACTACCACCAGACGAATACCCAAGCTATGCAACAGGCCGATATCATTGACAATGCTGGGAAAATTCTGATGCTTGATGGGGAAGCCATCAAGGCATGAAGACAAATGTCTTTCCCCGATGGGCGTTAATATAGGAAACTGAGTGACGAAATCCTTTAACCAGCTCTGTACTACGTTCCTTTACGGTAAACCCTAAATGCATATTTATACGTTATTTTTGTATTTTTATTATTTTTTGTGCGGATAGCAAGCGAGAAATTATCTTAATTTCTGTGTTAACCGCACTGTATGGTAATATATTGAAAAATATAAAAAGATTTTCTGGTGACAGGGTTGGCGTGATTGGTTAAAGTTTTCGGCACTTCCGTTTGACTGGTATTTTATTTATCTACTTTGATCAGTTATCACTTTCGGAGCCACATGCCAAACTTAAATCACAATCTGGTCGCCGCCGTTTATTACAAGGGGCTGCTGCCAGTTGGTTGCTGAGTGTGAGTCAAGTAGGCTTCGCAGCATCATCGCATGTCATCGCCGTGCGTGTGTGGCCTTCCTCCACCTATACTCGCATCACGCTCGAATCTAACGTCGCGCTGAAATACCAACAGTTTGTGCTGACCAATCCTGACCGTGTGGTGGTGGATATCGCTGGTGTGCATCTCAACAGTGTGCTGAAGGGCATCGCTAGCCAGGTTCACGCCGACGATCCTTACCTCAAGCAGGCGCGCGTTGGCCAGTTTGATCAACACACTGTGCGGCTAGTGCTGGATCTCTATCCCACCAAGGGCGGTAGTGGCACGGAGTATGATCCGTTATTGGCGTTACTGGAAGATTACAGCAAGGCGTTCTGGATCGCACGTTGCCAGCAGAGGCGGCGCAGGCTGGCAACGCGGGACGCGATCTGCCGATTATCATCATGTTAGATCCTAGCCATTGGGGTGACGATCCCGGCGCGATTGGCATGCTCAAGACGCGAGAGAAGGACATCGTGTTGCAAATTGCCCACAAGTTGAGCGCGTTGATCAAACGTGAACCTGCAATGAAAGTGTTTATGACGCCTAATGACGATGTGTTTATTCCGCTCAAGGTACGTGTTGCTAAGGCGCGTAAACAGCGTGCTGATTTGTTCGTTTCCATTTACGCCGATGCCTTTACCCGCCGGGCAGCACACGGTTCATCGGTATTCGCACTATTGACAAAAGGTGCCACCAGCTCGGTGGCCAAGTTCTTGGCACAGACCCAAAACGCCTCGGACCAAATTAGTGGCGTCAGTAAAAGCGGTGACCGTTATCTCGATCATACCTTGTTAGATCTGGTGCAGACGGCGACCATTAATGATAGCCAGAAATTCGGCAATGAGGTGCTGAAATGGATGGAAAAAATTAACCAGTTGCATAAAAATCGTGTCGAGCAGGCGGTCTTTGCGGTATTAAAGGCTCCGGATATTCCTTAGATTCTGGTTGAAACAGCGTTTATTAGCAACATAGAAGAAGAGCGCAGGCTGCGCACCCATAATTTCCAGCAACAGGTGGCGGAGTCTATTCTGGCACGAATCAGGGCGTACTTTGCTAACGGCGTTGCATTGGCGAGTAGATAATGGCGGTATTGGTTGCGGGTGGGGCCGGTTTTAACCGGTCTCTAATGCTAAAAGGTACACTGAAGTGTGTTTTGATGTTGTTATCAAGATTGGTTGCGGGGGCCGGATTTGAACCGACGACCTTCGGGTTATGAGCCCGACGAGCTACCAGGCTGCTCCACCCCGCGTCCGATGTATGTGCACTATACTCTCCATACATTTTGTTGCAAACCCTTTTTGCAATTTATTGGGAGAAAATCGTTTTTATGCTGAATTTAACTACAAATTGCATTCTTTTTCATCATTATCCCGCTATCTGGTTTTTTTATTTGCAGCGATTCCTTTATAGATAGGCGTTTGTTATCGTTCAGTCGAGATATCATTCAGTGTGAGAGTGTGCGATGAAAGGGCGTTGGGATAAATATCTGCTGGGTGGGTTAGTGGGGGTGCTGGTGGGATGTTCGTCTAAGCCGACTGATCGTGGGCAGCAATATAAGGATGGTCATTTAGATCAGGCGCTGGAACGAGTCAATCAGCCTAACGCCAAAGGCGTGCTGGTCAACTCCCAGAATTACTTGAATCAGTTGCTGGAGATCAAGTATGCCACCCCTGTGCTCTTTGATCGCTACAATACGACTTACCAGGCGGTGCAAAATTGGCTATCAGCGGGTGCCGATACACGTCAATTGAACCAGTATGGACTCAGCGCTGACCAGATGAAAGGTGTCGATAACTATGGCAACGTGCAGTTTACTGGCTACTATACACCAGTTTTGCAGGCGCGCTACACCCAACAGGGGGCGTTCCGCTACCCGATCTACCGCATGCCGCTGAAAGGCAAAAAACCTTTGCCTAACCGTGCAAGCATCTATTCCGGTGCACTGGACGATCGCTACATCATCGCTTATACCAACTCGCTGATAGATAACTTTATGATGGAAGTTCAGGGTAGCGGCTATGTGGATTATGGCAATGGTCAGCCACTGGTCTTCTTCGGCTATGGGGGTAAAAATGGCCATGCCTACCGTAGCATTGGCAAGGTGCTGATCGATCGCGGTGCAGTGGCTCAGGCGGATATGTCGTTGCAGGCGATCCATCAGTGGGCCGATAGCCATAGCGCGGCGGAATTGCGCGAACTGCTGGAGCAGAATCCCTCTTTCGTATTTTTCCGTCCAGAAGCTTTCGCATCGGTGAAAGGTGCTAGCGCAGTACCATTGATCGCCAAAGCTTCGGTGGCGTCTGATAGCTCACTGATCTCGGCTGGCACCACATTGCTGGCTGAAGTACCACTGCTAGACAATAAAGGTCAATTCACGGGAAAATATGAGATGCGCCTGATGGTTGCACTCGATGTCGGTGGTGCCATCAAGGGGCAGCATTTTGACCTGTATCAGGGCATCGGGTCGGCGGCCGGTCACTCGGCAGGTTACTATAACCACTATGGCCGCGTTTGGGTGTTGAGCGGCACCAGCGGCGCGCGGCTATCCAGTGCTAACCCGCACAGCGGTGGTAGATTACTGCTTAACCGCTAAGCGCGTATTGAACGGCAAGGAGCGGACTGTCCGCTTGCACTATAAAGGTAATTAAATCGTTATGAGTACAACCTATTCAGCAGCTTATTTACAACGTTTTGGCGGCACGGCACGGCTATACGGCCACCCGGCGTTGGCGTTGTTTGCGCAGGCACACATCTGTGTGATTGGCATTGGTGGAGTGGGTTCCTGGGTGGCTGAGGCGCTGTCGCGCACTGGCATCGGTGCCATTACCTTGATCGACATGGATGATGTCTGTGTCACCAATACCAACCGTCAGATCCATGCGTTGCGCCAGCATGTCGGCCAGTTGAAAACTGAAGTGATGGCGGAGCGTATTCTGGCAATCAACCCAGAATGCCAGGTAACCTGTATCGACGATTTTATTACCCCAGACAATATCGCTGAGTTATTGGATCACAATTTCAGCTATGTGATCGATGCCATCGATAGCGTGCGCCCAAAGGCAGCGCTGCTGTCTTATTGCCATCGCTACCCGATCCCGGTAGTGACCACTGGTGGTGCCGGCGGGCAAATTGACCCGACCAAGATAGAAGTGGCCGATCTGGCGAAAACCATCCAAGACCCGCTAGCAGCCAAGCTGCGTGCGCGGCTGAAGCATAATTTCAACGTGGTGAAAAATGGCAAGGGTAAGTTGGGTATCGACTGCGTATTCTCCAGCGAACCCTTGGTCTACCCACAGCCAGACGGTTCGGTATGTGCATCGCGTAGCACAGCCGATGGGCTAAAAATAATGGATTGTAGCGCGGGGTTTGGCGCAGCGACTATGGTTACCGCCACTTTTGGTTTTGTGGCTGTGTCCCACGTGCTGAAAAAAATGCTGGCAAAAGCGGCGCGTCAGGCGTCAGAGAGGTAGCAGGCAGCGATCGCCTGCACCCCAGCAGCAAACGCCGCTAACCCGCTGGCGCGGGTGGCGCTTAGCTGATGGCATAAAGCCAGGTGATCAAACAACGCCAATGGTTCAAGTACGGCGAGTTGTTGCGGCGTTTTACCCTCCACGGCGGTTAGCAATACTGCCAGCAGACCTCGTACAATGCGGCCTTCGCTGTCACCATAAAAATGCAGCGTGCCATCGGACAACCGCTGATGTCCCAGCAAGATACGGTTATCACAGCCGCTAAATGCCATTTCCGTTTTCCGTAGCGCTTCCGGCAGTGGCGGTAGCCGTTTCGCCAGCGTGATCAACTGCCGATAGAGATCCTCCCACTGGTTTAGCGTGCTGAAGGTCTCGATGCTACGCTAGTAATCTCACGACCAAAGGGATGGGGAGCGAGCATAGTGTCTCTGGTGGTCAATTTAGTTGGCCAACAGGTCGATAGTGTTGAACAATGCGGCCACCAGTGCATCGACATCCTGCTGAGAATTATAGGGCGCAAAGGAAACGCGCAAAGTGCCGTTGACGCCTAACGCCGCCATCATCGGCTGGGCGAAAGTGTTGGCCGTTGCGCAGTGCGATGCCATGTTCAGCCAACAGCGTAACAATGTCGCTATGATGGATGTCCGCAATATCAAACGCCAGCAGGCTGGAGCCAAAACAGCGGAAACTGCGAAAGCCTGGCAATTGCGCCAGCCGTTGCTCAGCTTGGTCAGCTAAAGCGCGGCTGTAACGTTCTGCCGCCGATCAATCCTGTTCGTCCAGCCAGTTCAGCGTGGCAGCCAGCCCCAGTACGCCGGCAATATTCTGTGTACCCGCTTCAAAGCAATGCGGCGGTTTTTGAGGCGTGAAGCCGCCAAAGGAGCCTGGGCCAGCATTTTGCCGCCACCTTGCCAAGGCGGCATCTGCGCCAGCAGTTCGCTTTTACCATACAGTGCGCCGATGCCAGTCGGGCCATATAGTTTGTGGCCAGAGAAGGCGTAGAAATCGATATCAAGCTACTGAACGGCGGCTGGGCAATGCACGATGCCTTGGGCACCGTCGATGATGATCGTCACTCGTGCGCCTGCACTATGCGCCAGGGTGATGGCTTGCGCCAGATCCGGGTAGCCGATTGGTACCGATCGGCAGCTTGACAACCTGAGAACCCGTTTGTTCCGACACCATCAGCCAGGGGATCAGGTTGGCGTGGTGCTCAGCTTCACTCACCAAAATTTCGTCACATGGCTGCAAGCGCGGCCGGGCGTAGCTTCGTGCCACCAGTTTGATCGCCTCGGTGGTGCCGCGGGTCCAGATGAGATCGTCGGCAGAAGGTGCGTTGATCAGCGATGCTACCAGACTGCGCGCCTGCTCAAAACGGGCGCGTCAGATCTTGTGCTACGCGGTGCTGGCTGCGGTGCACGGTGGCGGTATATCGTCACAGTAGCATTGCTTCTTGGCTTCGATCACCACCAGCGGTTTTAACGCGGTGGCGGTGCTGTCCAGATAAATTCCGTCCTGCGTGAGGGCGGGAAACTGCTGACGAAATATGCTGGGGTTAAAAGGTATCATACCCTGATTATCATTGGTTTGAGTTAGTGCCTGATCCTATCCTATTTTACCAGTGGGTAATAAGATATCAAAACCAAAGGCAAACATCAAGCGATGCTGCATAAAATCACTGCAGAAGGACAGAATAAATATACAGGAAATGAAAAACAGTAAATTTGCTACCCCGACCAGATTACCGGACATGAGGCAAACACAACATCATAACCACAAGCCAAAAGTTCATCGATGTCCTCAGCATCGATGAACTTTTGGTTCCGGCTTAGGTAGTACCATCACTGTAGGTATTTACTAGCGTATCCTCAATGAAAAAGTATAATGGATCGAATAAAAAATAATGGTAGTGGCTTGTTAGGCTCAACCAATGGCATCCTACACAGGGCTTTCCAATTTACGACGCCGCATTATTCAACTCATTGTTACATTAAAGTATCTAATTAATGCCAAAGCGTTTATCCCTCCCTTAATGCGTTGCGTGTGTTCAATGCGGCTACTCGCCATCTGAGTTTTACCAAGGTGCCATAAGCGCGGTTTACGACTCAAGCCGCAGGGAGCCACCAGATAAAGTCGCTGGAGGATTTGCTTGGCCTGAAGCTATTCCGGCGGCGTAACCGCTTGTTTCTGCTGACGGAGTAAGGGCAGAGCTATTACCTTGACATCAAGGGAGTCTTCTCTTCGATCAAAGAAGCTACACGCAAGTTGCAGGCGAGGGACACTGGCCGTCAGCCTGCCTCCCAGTTTTGCTATTCAGTGGTTGGTTCCTCGTCTTTTCTGCTTTAACTCTGCTTACCCTGGTATCTATGTGCGCATTCATGCGGTGGATTGTGAAGCAGCTAAGCTGGCAGATGCTGTCGATATGGCGATTTTCTGTGTCCTGGGTACTGGCCGGGGCTAGGTGCTGAATGTCTGTATGCGGAATATCTGCTGTCGGTATGTTAACCGAGTCTGCTGAGTGGCAACCATCCGCTAAAAGAGGCAGGCGATTTGGTTTATCATACCTTGCTATACGGGACTTCACTCTGCGACTGGTTGGTCTATACCTGCCAGTTAGAGTTGCAGCACATCAATGTGCAGCAGGAGCCGATCTTCAGCCATAGTGCCATGGTGATACAGGCTGCGGTGCATGGGTAGGGGATGGTGCTAGTGAATAATGTGATGGCGCAAATCGAGATTAAGGCTGAGCGTTTGGTGTGTCCATTCAATGATGTATTGGTCAGTAAAAATGCTTTTTATCTGGTCTGTCATGAAAGCCAGGCAGAACTGGGTAAAATAGCCGCCTTTCGTCGATGGATCTTGGCGCGGGCAGCCAGTGAGCAGGAGCAATTCCACTTTTGCTACGAAAAATAAGGTCGGTTAGTGCTACATACAGCCATCCGATTTTCTTTATAGGGTAAATGACGATGAGCAGTCGTTTCATGCTGGTTTTTGCCGCTATCAGCGGCTTGGGGTTTGTCGCGCTGGGCGCTCTCGGCGCACATGTATTGAGTGGTACGCTCGGCGCTAATGAAATGGCTTGGGTTCGCACAGCTCTGGAATATCAGGGCTTCCACACTCTGACCATTCTGGCGTTGGCGGTAGTGATGGAATCCCGTGTGAGCCTGTTGTTTTACTGGTGTGGGGCTCTGTTGGCGCTCGGCACTGTTTTGTTCAGCGGCAGCCTGTACTGTTTGGCGCTGTTACACCTAAATATTTGTGTCTACATTACGCCGGTTGGCGGCGTGTGCTTCCTGATTGGCTGGGTATTGATGTTGATTGGTGCTTTGCGCCTGAGAACAGAGGCTGGATGCCATGAATAAGATCGTGTTATATTGCCGCCCCGGCTTCGAGAAAGAGTGTGCCGCTGAAATGACCGATAAGGCGGTTCGGTTAGAGGTTTTCGGCTTCGCCCGGCTAAAAGAGAACAGTGGCTATGTGTTGTTCGAATGCTATCAGCCGGATGATGCCGATCGTTTGGCGCGGGAAATCCCGTTACGCGAGCTGATTTTCGCCCGCCAAACAGTGGTAGGAGAACTTCTACGTGATTTGCCGCCGGAAGATAGGGTGTCGCCAATCGTTGGCATGCTGATCGGCGTGATCGATCGCGGTGGTGAACTACGGGTAGAAGTGCCTGACACTAACGAAAGCAAAGAACTGATGAAGTTTTGCCGCAAGTTGACGGTGCCGCTACGTACGGCCATGCGTGAGCAGAAAGTGCTGATGGCGCGTGAAAACGCGACGCGTCCGGTGGTGCATGTGTTCTTTATCGCCCCATGTTGCTGCTATGTCGGCTACTCTTTTAGTCACAATAACTCGCCTTTTTATATGGGTATTCCGCGCCTGCGCTTCCCAGCCGATGCACCAAGCCGCTCTACGCTGAAGTTGGAAGAGGCGTTCCACGTCTTCATTCCCGCCTATGAGTGGGAAGAACGTCTGGCCAGCGGCATGTATGCGGTTGATCTGGGTGCTAGCCCAGGTGGCTGGAGCTATCAGTTGGTGAAGCGTAGCATGCTGGTGCATGCGGTGGATAACGGCCCGATGGCAGCCAGCCTGATCGAAACGGGTCAGGTCACTCATCACCGCGTTGACGGTTTTAAATTCGAGCCGACCAGCAGTAAAATCTATTGGCTGGTATGCGATATGGTGGAGAAGCCAGCCAAGGTGACCAATTTGATGATCCAATGGCTGGTGAAGGGTTGGTGCCGTGAGGTGATTTTCAACCTGAAATTGCCGATGAAAAAACGTTACGAAGCCGTGTCGCAGAATATGCAAAATCTGCGTGAAACATTGGCGGCGGAGGGCATCAATGCACAGGTGCATGCCAAGCAGCTTTACCACGATCGTGAAGAGATCACTGTGCATGTGCGCCGCATATGGTCGGCTGTTCCCGGCCGCCGCGACGAGCGCGATTGATTATGGGGTAACGCCCTCAATGTATCGGCAAACGCAGTTGCTGCAAGTTACCGTCTAGTGTCAGGTCGGTGTTCAATGTTGCTACTCGTTTGCTGATATAAGCCAGTTCGCGGTGTTGCTGGAGCTTGCTGCGCCATTTCTCCGGCACCTGCTGTAATTGTCGATACAATTAGTCCAGACTTCCCATCTGCTGCAACAGTAACACCGCTGTTTTCGGTCCAATGCCAGCCACGCCGCGGATCTTGCTGCTGCTGATCCCCGCCACCCCCCAATAGTCCAGTAGTTGCTGCGGCGTCACACCAAATTAAGGAAGCCATGCCATTGGTGCTTGTTGCACAAACGGGGCATGTCCAGCCAACGTTTCTGAAAATAATCACGGATCTGCACGCTCGGAGCCAGCAACTGGCAATAGCCTTTATCGGTGGAGATAATCGTGACCTGATGGCCGCCACTGGCGATTTTTGCCGTCAGTGTGGCCGCTAAATCGTCCGCTTCGTTGCCTGGAGAATGCCAACTGGCAACGCCCAGCTCGGCGAACTCCTGTTGCAGTTGCGGCATTTCCTGCCGCAGGTTTTCCGGCATCGGTGAGCGCCCAGCCTTGTAATTGGGTAGGATTTGGTGCCGCCAGCTTGTACTACGGTCATCTTCATCGAACACGGCTAACGCGTGCGTTGGCCAACTGTGCTGGATAAGCTGTTGCAGAGCGAATCGGCAAGCGTGGATGCAGGGTGAACCCTGCACAGCGTGGATGATGCGAATCAGGTTAAGAGCGTCAATAATCAATAGGTGTATAAGCATGTCTCATCGCCTTTCAGGCTATAGCGTTGTCTTATTTTTGCCCCATTTCCAGGAGCTTGATGCCTTTGGCGTCAGCCCTACACAGGTTTTTAGCTGCAACTTGCAATGCATAGGGTGGCAAAGGTAACAAAGTCAAAAAATCACGGGTTAGGCTATGATTTCATAGCAGGGCACATAGGCACTGTCCGGTAGTTTCATGCGCTGCTGGGTGATAAAACTTTGCAACAGGCTGTCCATGTATTTCATCACCTGTGGTTCACCGTGCAGTTTGTAAGGTCCGAACTGTTCAATGGCCTGGATGCCCTTTTCCTTTACGTTGCCAGCTACGATGCCAGAGAATGCGCGGCGCAGCGCGGCGGTCAACTGTTTAGCGGGTTGGTTCTGAGACAGGTTAAGGTGCGCCATGTTTTCATGGGTCGGCTCGAAGGGTAACTGCAAATCAGGTGCAATGCGGATCGACCAGTTAAAGCTGTAAGCATCGCCAGTGTTGCGGCGGTTTTCCTTCACCAATGGCATGGCTTCCTTCATTTGCAGCGCGACTTCTACTGGGTCATCAATAATGATGCTGTAGTGCTGGCGTGCTTCGTCTCCCAAGGTGTTCATGATGAACGCATCCAACACGCGGAAGTAGTCGGTGCTCTCTTTCGGCCCGGTAAGGATCAGCGGCAACACCTGCTCGTTGTTCTCAGGGTTTATCAGTATCCCCAGCAGATATAGTAGCTCTTAGGCAGTGCCGACACCGCCTGGGAAGATGATGATGCCGTGGGCTATACGCACGAAGGCTTCCAGGCGTTTTTCGATATCTGGCATGATCACCAATTCGTTTAGCAACGGGTTAGGTGGCTCGGCCGCAATGATCGAAGGTTCGGTTATGCCGATAAAGCGGCTGTTACGGTAGCGCTGTTGCGCATGCCCCACCGCCGCACCTTTCATCGGTGCTTCCATAGCGCCCGGCCCGCAGCCGGTACAGATATTCAACTCGCGCAAACCCAGTTGGCTGCCGACCTTACGTGCGTAGAGGTATTTATTCTTGTTGATCGAATGGACGCCCCAACACACTACCATATTGGGATCTTCATCCAGATGTAGCGTGTGTGCATTGCGCAGAATGGAGAATACCAAGTTGGTGATAAGAGCCGGGTTTTCCAGATTCAGGTACTGAGAATGCCCAACGCTGGCGATTTGACCGTATACGAACAGGATGTCGCGCAGCACGGTGAATAGGTTAGCCTGTAGTGAGCGGATAATACGGCCATCGACAAAGGCTTCTTCTGGCGGGTTGACCAGTTCTACTTTTACTCCGCGTTCTTGGCTTAGTACATTGATATCAAAGGTTTCATAGCGGGACAGGAGCTGTTTACTGTTGTCAGTCTGGCTCCCGGAATTCAATACGGCCAGCAAACAGTTGCGGAACAAGCGGTACAGGTTGCTGCTGGCGGTACGCTTCAGCATGTCTACTTCCAACTGCGACAACAAATCCATAGAGCCAAGCGGTCTGATGTGTGTAATCAATGTTACTCCTTTTTCACCCAGTACGTGGCAGTAGTAGTCCATGCGATAGCAGAATAGCATTTCGTTAGGGTTGATGCTCTGGTACTCCTGCATTCAACATTACCGCTGCCTCTGAACTTTTACCAACACTAACTATTCGTTAGCTCAGTTGTTGAGCAATGCTTCGCACTGTTGGTTACCAGGTTTCTGTGTAAAGGTACGAAGTCAACGCTGGTGCGCCCTCAGTAAATAGGTAAAATAATCCCCCAGTCTAACCTGTGTGAGAAAAGTATGGATCATGATGTATCGCATGCCCTGCGTGGATTCGCCCAACGCTATGTCAAGTTGTGGCGGCAGGAGCGCGATCATGCGCCAGCCAGGCGCTATTTGGTGTGCCGTCACCCTGTATCGTGGGGCACCGCGATGATGAAGTGCTGTGGCTACCTCAACCTTTTACTCCAGCAGCAACGCTAGATACAGTGGAAACTGCGCTGGGCTTACGGCTACAGCCAGATGCTCAGTGTTCCTACACGCAGCAGTACGCGGGAGACTTACACGCTAAATTCGGTGTGCATCGCCTAAGTCTGCTACAAGTATGGAGTGAGGACGACTTTATTCGCCTACAGGAAAATCTAATCGGTCATTTTGTAGCCCAAAAATGCCTGAAGCTGTCACCAACGCTATTCTTGGCGACCACTGAATCCGAAATGACTCTGGTCTTGCTTTGCAACGGCAGCGGTAATGTGGTGTCGGAGCAGATCGGCAGTGACAAACGTTTGCTGCTGGCGGCAACGCTGAAAAATTTTCTCGATGCTTTGCGCCTAACACTGGGGAAACAATAGAATCGCTTTCTTTCGTGTTATAGATCTCTTACATAATCTGTGAGAGATCGCTTTTAATTTTCCCAGGTCGGCATTATGTGTTGGATTTATTGCTACCTATATCAATGGGTTAATTTTTTTTAGGATGATACTTAGGTGAAATTTAGCTTGTCCCATGGGGCAATCCCTTGTGATCATATAGAAATTAGGTGATCTTATGTTTGCTGGAATAGAGCTGGTAAGCATCAGGATGATGCAGCTTCAGGATGAAGATAGGAATGCGCTCAGCGAAGAGCGATGGAGGGCGTCAGGATATGCTTAGGATGTTTCAGGATTGAAATCAAGGACACCTCCAGGACGGAGACTGATAGCTGCCAAAGTACTGTCGGTGGTTTACGAAGACTGAGGAACCGCATTAGGATGATGCTATAGGAAAACGCAAGGATCACTCGGCCAGGATGAGCCACAGTAAAAGTTTTCAGGGATTGAGCAGGGAGCATACTCTGTAGTGTAGCGGGATAGCTATAAAGCGAACAGGGGGCACTGGTAACGCGGTGCCCCCAACTTTTTGCCTCACTTCAAACTTTACGTATCTGTGCAGTCAAATGCCTATCACTGTGGCGTTGGCCCAGGCAGTATTTGGGCTATAAGATACTACGCTTTGCTGTTAGCAATATGGCTTAGACCTATAATTAAAATAGATCGAGAATGCAGATGAGTATACATAATCAGGTTCGCGACAATTTGCAGACGATTGAACAGTCAATGCGTGATTTAGCCTTGTGGCAGGCCGCTCCTCCGGAGCCTGAGGCATTTGCCAGCACCGAACCTTTCTACGTTGACCGCATGCAGGCGGAAGAGTGGCTACAGTGGGTGTTTCTGCCGCGTATGTATGCTTTGCTGGAAGCCTATGCGCCGTTGCCCACGCAATTCGCTGTCACACCGTATTTAGAACTGGCGTTGAAGGACAGAGAACCCAATTGCCTGCCGCTGCTGTTGGTGGTGCAAAGCCTAGACAACATGTTGTATAAAGCGCCATAAGTAGCCAGGTGGCTGATTTTAGTCGATGGGCAGAGGCCATGTATTAAGGGTAGATGTATTTCCTGAGTTTGCTGGTATTGAGTTTAGGGCGGCTAACAGTCAGGATAGCTGACAATTTTCAACAGTAGGAAGGAAGTAGGGGTGATGGCTCAGGTTGGCAGCTTCTTGGGCACTGTCTACGGCAATTCGCTGCTGGTGGCGAAAGAGTCGCAAAATATCCTCAATGAGAAAGGTCATGAGGTAAAAGTGTTCGAAGAGGGCATGTTGGATGCCTGGCAGCTATACCGCCAGTATTATGTGCTGGTGATCACCTCTACAACCGGGCAAGGCGATCTACCGGACAGCATTGCACTGCTGTTCCATACTATCCGCGACCAGTTAGGCTATCAGCCGGAGCTACGCTACGGGCTGAGTACGTTGGGCGACAGCAGTTACGATAATTTCTGCGGGGCCGGGCTCGCGTTCGACGCATTATTACAGGAACAAGGGGCGACCCGCGTAGGTGAAATATTGGAAATCGACGCGACACAACAGCCAGAACCGGAAGTGATTTCCTGCCCGTGGGTCGAGCAATGGGGGTGGCTGTTGGAGTAGGAGTATTGATCCATTTTTTTCAATCATTTGAAATTAATAAAGTTAAAAAGTAAAAGTTTGTGAGCTGGGTGAACTGGCTCGAGATTATTTACCACGAGTCAGTTTTTCCAGATCGGATTTGATTTCGGCAATCTTTTGTCACACCATGCCTTTTAGATGATGCAGGTCATCGAGGATTTTACGTTTCAGTTCCATTTCTATTTGATCTCGTTGGCATAGTTGATCCAGTTCGTCGATCACGTAACGTAGGTTTGGATTGATTTCGTGTTTTTCCTTGTAAACCTAGCCCGGCGTTATCTGCCACCACAGTTTTTCGCTGGCGCGGATATTTGAACTTCACGCTTTTGGCAAAGAACTCGCCTTTATCTTTGTGGAAATAAATCTTGAGAATGTCGTTATTGGCCTCCTGACGCAGGCTATAGCGTGCGATATCCTCCGGTTGATTGGTTCCCAAGCTTTTCAAGTTATCGTAAATATTGCGTTATCTGTTAGATGATAACCACTGCGATTGTGGCGCAAAGCATGCCATGAGACTGTGATTGTCAACGAAAAGCAGACAAAAAAATAGTGGGTTCATCACCCACTATTATCGATTTTAGTCGACGGTGCGCAATAGTTCGTTAATGCCGACTTTACCGCGTGTCTTGGCGTCAACTTTCTTGACGATCACCGCACAGTATAGGCTGTAAGAGCCATCTTTCGACGGCAGGTTACCAGACACCACTACCGAACCGGCCGGTACGCGGCCGTAGTGCACTTTACCGGTTTCGCGGTCATAGATGCGGGTGCTTTGGCCGAGGTAAACGCCCATAGAAATCACCGAGCCTTCTTCCACCACCACGCCCTCAACCACTTCGGAACGTGCACCGATGAAGCAGTCATTTTCAATGATGGTTGGGTTGGCCTGTATCGGCTCCAGTACACCGCCGATGCCGACGCCGCCGGACAGATGAACGTTCTTTCCGATCTGCGCACATGAACCGACGGTGGCCCAGGTATCGACCATGGTACCTTCGTCAACGTAGGCACCGATGTTAACGTAAGATGGCATCAGTACGGCGTTACGGGCAATAAATGCCCCTTGGCGCACGCTGGCTGGTGGCACTACGCGGAACCCCTCTTTCTGGAAGCGTGCTTCGTCATAGCCAGCGAACTTCATCGGTACCTTGTCGTAATAGCGAGTTTCCGCGCCCTCCATCACCTTGTTGCAGTTGATGCGGAAAGAGAGTAGCACAGCCTTTTTCAGCCATTGATGTGTTATCCACTGACCGTCTCTCTTCTCGGCAACGCGCAGGGTACCGTTGTCAAACAGGCCGATCACCTGGTTTACCGCTTCGCGCGTTACGGTATCTACGTTTGCTGGGGTCATCTCTGCACGGCGTTCAAAGGCGCTTTCAATAACGTTTTGTAATTGCTGCATGCTGTTCTCTGTCCTGATGTTGTCGGTAAAAAAGTCACTTGCCCAGTCATACTTCAAGCTGTATCTGTATTAGCTCATCCCAGTCACTGACCTTGAGTCAACTCTTGGGGACTTACGCCCTGGCTACCTTGATACAATTTCAATTATTTAGGATATATCACATTTTATCGTTTGGATTGAGGGCTGCTGTCAACCGTTGTTCCAACTTTCTGCGTGTTCCCTGATCGAGGGCGCGGCGATCGCTGTCAGCCAGAATAAATAAATCTTCGACCCGTTCGCCGATAGTGGAAATGCGTGCGCTGTGTAGCGATAGACCGAGATCGGTGAACACCTCACCCACTTGCGCTAGCAGGCCCGGCTGGTCGAGCGCGCTCAGTTCCAGATAGCTGCAGTGGTCAGTGTGGGCCGACAGGAAGCTGACCTTGGTTGGTACGCTGAAATGGCGCAGTTTACGTGATGGTTGTCGCCCCTTTGGTGGTTGGTATTCCTGCTGGGTGATGGCCTGCAATAGCGCGTGAAGGATCGCCGTGTGGCGATCTTGCGCCAGCGGGCTGCCGTCCGGCTCCAGCACGATAAAGGTATCCATCGCCATGCCATCGCGGTTGGTGACGATCTGCGCATCGTGCACGCTCAGGTTGCGGCGATCCATCTCACCGGCCACTGTGGCGAACAGGTAAGCGCGATCCGGGCACCAGATAAATATCTCGGTGCCACCGCGTGTCATCTGGCTGCTGACCAGCACTAATGGATGGGTTGAGTTGTGTGCCAGCAGGTGGCGAGCGTGCCAAGCCAACTGGCTCGGTGAATGGCGCAGGAAATAATCGGCGCGGCAACGGCTCCAGATGCGGTGCAGCGCCTCTTCGTCGATATTATCCATGCGCAACAACGCTAACGCTTGCAAACGGTGGTAGCGCACACGCTCGCGCAGATCTGGGCTATGCTGCATGCCATGGCGTAGCTGTTTTTCGGTGGCGAAGTACAGCTCGTGCAGTAGGCTCTGCTTCCAGCTATTCCATAGGGTTTCGTTGGTGGCGCAGATATCCGCTACTGTCAGGCACACCAGATAGCGCAAATGCGCTTCGTTCTGCACTTCGGTGCTGAACTGCTGGATCACCGTTGGATCATGAATGTCGAGGCGCTGGGCGGTGACCGACATCAGCAGGTGGTAGCGCACCAGCCAGGCCACCAGTTGCGCCTCGCGAGAATTGAGGCGGTGCTGCTCGGAGAACGCCAGCGCATCCTGTGCGCCAAGGATTGAGTGATCACCGCCACGGCCTTTGGCGATATCGTGGAATAGCGCTGCTAATAGCAGCAGTTCCGGGTTAGGCAGACGTGGATACAGCGCTACGCACAACGGATGGTGCGTGCACGTCTGCGGATCGGCAAAGCTCTCTAGCTTTTGCATCACGCGGATGCTATGTTCGTCGACAGTGTAAGCGTGGAACAGATCGAACTGCATCTGGCCGACGATTTTTCCCCATTGTGGCATATAAGCTGATAGCACGCTGTGGCGGTGCATCGGCACCAGCGCGCGCGCGACTGCACCAGGGTGACGCAGAATAGCCATAAACAGATCGCGTGCTGTCGGGATGGCGCACAGCGGCTTTTTCAGGTTACGACGCGCATGGCGCAGTTGGCGCACGGTGGTGGAATAAATGCCTGTGATTTCGCGGTTGCATGCCATCAGGTAGAACATCTGTATGATGGCTTCTGGCTGGCGGATGAATAGCGTTTCGTCACGCAGGTCGATCAGATCGCAGCGCAGTTGGAAATCGTCATTCAGTTGGCGTGGTCTCTCGGTGGTGTCCAGTGCTAGTATTGCTTCATCAAACAGCTGCAACAGCATGTGATTCAGCTCGCTGATGCGCCGGGTGATGCGGTAGAAATCTTTCATCATGCGTTCGACCGGTTCGTTGCCTTTGCCTTCGTAACGCAGCAAGCGCGCAACGTTAAGTTGGTGATCGAACAGCAACCGGTTGTCGTAGCGTGGGAGCACCAGGTGCAATGTAAACCGAATGCGCCATAGAAAGCTTTGGCAAGCGTTCAAGTCATCGCGTTCCGCTTGAGTGAGAAAGCCGAAGCTGACCATTTCATCCAGCGAGGTAGCGCCGAAGTGGCGACGTGCTACCCACAGTAGGCTTTGGATATCGCGTAGGCCACCTGGGCTGCTCTTGATATCCGGTTCCAGGTTGTAGCTGGTACCATGATAGCGTTGATGGCGTTCCTGCTGCTCGTTTAGCTTGGCGTGGAAAAATTGGGGCGAGGGCCAGAAGCTGTCGCTGAAGATGTATTTTTGCATCTGTAGGAACAGCGCGCCATCGCCGCAGATCATCCGCGATTCAATCAGGTTGGTTGCCACTGTCAGATCCGCCAGCCCTTCCAACAAACACTCTTCCAGCGTGCGCACGCTGTGACCCACCTCCAGCTTGAGATCCCATAGCAGGGTAATGAATTCGCCAATCTGCTGTGATTGCTGTTGATCCAGCCTATGCTGGCTGAGCACCAGCACGTCGATATCCGATAGGGGGTGCAGCTCTCTACGGCCATAGCCACCGACTGCTACCAGCGCGCTTTCCCGTATCCCTTCAAAGCCGTAGAAAGCCCACAGGCGGCACAGCAGTCGATCGATAAAGTCGCTGCGCGCCGCTATCAGGCTCTCGACATTGGAGCCAGCGTTGAACGCCGCCGCCAACCATTGCTGGAACTGCTCCAGATGCTGCTTCAATGCGGGGCAATTAAGTTCTTCATCGCTATAGGCGTTGGGATCTTCAGGCTGCTCCAGCCTGATGAGTGGGGTATCCTGCTGACGAAAATTTTCAAGCATTATATGCTGCTCATCAATAAAAAGGCCGACGAAAGCCGACCTAAGATATATGCATTACGATAGGTGAGCTACAACGCTTGCACCTCGTGCGTAATGATCTTGGGGATGGTGTCATCTTTGCTCCATGTCATTATCTCACAGCCGTTATCCGTGACCACAATAGTATGCTCATACTGTGCCGACAAGCTGCGATCCTTTGTCTTTACCGTCCAGCCGTCTTTCATGATGCGGATGCGGTAATCACCAGCGTTGACCATTGGCTCGATGGTGAATGCCATGCCTGCTTGCAGTACTACGCCAGCGTCGTCGGCATCATAGTGCAGCACCTGCGGCTCTTCGTGGAATCTCTCGCCGATGCCGTGGCCGCAGTATTCGCGTACTACAGAGAATTTTTCGGCTTCGACAAATTTTTGGATCTCTTGGCCCAAGGTGCGCAGGCGGATGCCTGGCTTCACTATTTTCAGCGCCAGATACAGGCTTTCCTGAGTGACACGACACAGGCGCTCGCCCAGGATGGTCGGTTTGCCGACGATGAACATTTTTGAAGTATCGCCGTGGAAGCCGTCTTTAATCAACGCCACATCGATATTGACGATATCGCCATCTTTCAGCACTTTGTCATCGCTTGGAATGCCATGGCACACCACTTCATTCACCGAGATACACACAGATTTCGGGAAGCCATGGTAGCCGAGGCAGGCGGAGATGGCCTGCTGCTCGTAAGTGATGTGCGCGTGACAAATACGATCCAGTTCGCCGGTGATCACGCCAGGTTTGACATTCGGCTCGATGATCTCCAGCACTTCGGCAGCCAGATGGCCGGCCACGCGCATTTTTTGGATGTCATGAGGTGTTTTGATTAAAATTACCATGAAATTCGTCCGCAGGTGTCGTTGTCGTCGACAAAAAATAAGAAGCTGTGGCTTATTGTATCAGCCCGGCTGGGGGCTGCCAAATTTCATTTCCCGGCTATCTGCCAAATGCGGCGTTGTTGAATAAATCGAACATTTGGCCGGCACGCGGATCAGATCACTCTCCTTCTGTCAAAATAGCGACATTCCGTGGCCCAGCAAAAGTTCAACATCACCAACTGGAAGGATTACAATAACGCCATTATCACTCGGGGTTCACTCACTTTCTCGGTGGATAAAACGGCACTTCACTCTTGGTACTGCGAGGTAAAACCTTCTCTGCGTGGTCGCCGACAACATTATTCCGATATGGCAATCACCAGCGTATTGATGCTGAAACGGATTTTCGGCCTGACACTTCGCGCCCTCCAGGGCTTCGTCGACTCCATTGTCACACTGATCAAAGTGCCGTTGAACGGCCCGGACGACACCTGCATCAGTAAGCGGGCAAAGTCCGGCCATGTCCCGTTTCCCGTTTAAAACCCCAACGCCGGGTGAAATTGCGCACCTCGTTATCGACTCTAGCGGGCTCAACGTGTTGGGTGAAGGCGAGTAGAAGGTAAAAAAACACGGTCAGGAAAAATGGCGGATCTGGCGAAAACTGCATTTGGCCGTAGATACAGAAACACATGAGGTCATCTGTGCTGACCTTTCCTTGAGCAATGTCACCGATACCGAAGCCTTCCCAGGTCTCATCCGCCAGAGGTACCGTAAAATCACAGTCGCCTCGGCGGATCGGGCTTAGGATACGCGAGTGTGTGATGATGAGTTAAGGGGCAAGAAGCTCAAGGCGTTAATACCGCCCAGCAGCGGAGCCCGTTATTGGTCGGCAGACGATGCAGAGCAAAATCAAGCGGTGGCGAACCAGCGCGTTACCGGAGAAAACACACGGTGGAAAAGTATCACAGGCTACCACCGACGTTCGATAGCGGCAACAGCGAGGTACAGAGTAAAACAGCTATTTGGTGGTCACCTATCGCTGCGAGATTATGATGGGCAAGTTGCAGAGGCGCTGGCCATGATCTGTGCATTAAACAAGATGACGCTCGCCGGTATGCCAGAAAGTGTACGCCTTGCCTGAAAGCTGCCCATTCATGGGACTCTTTATTCCAAATCCGATTTATTCAACAACGCCCATTTAGACCCTATCCCATTTGCTATTTTATTTGCCATTTGTGATCGCCTCCGCAATTACCTGTGTTGGTTAATAATTATACTTCTTTAACGATGTGGGTTAACAGTTCTCATCATTTTCCCGTTGGCGCAGGGAACTAAAGAGTGGTATATGAAGCGTAGACACGTGGAAAAAGTGGGCAACTTTTTTATGGGCCTAGTGCTAAATACCTGCGCTTACGCTCCACTTTCGTTAAGCTAGGTTTATTGCCTGGGAACGGTGAGGCGGCTTTCATAAAATGACCCATATTTTTTAGCAATTGCCACTTCGTCCGGCAACGGTGATTGCGTGTAACTGTCTCATGTAAAGCCAACCACAGGAGCTCTATCCTGTTTACCCATGGAAAGTAAAATGGCTGATAAATAACAATAAAATTCGGGTTGCGCCGCAACCAGCTCAACGTTTCTTTACTCTTGTGAATGATGTAATTATCGATAATCAGCGTAATGGTTTTGGCACTTCGGTATGTGTTTCTCAGCTTGCGTAACAGGCTAATGAATAAACCCGAGTTTTTACGGTTCCCACTGACATAATCAACTCTTCCGGTTCCTGCATAAAGGGCACCCGCGAGGTAATGCTTTTCATTCTGTCCCGGTGTCATGATGCGTTTTTGTTGACCCTTTTTCTGCCAGTCGGCACCTATTTTAGGGTTCATATCGATGTCTAACTCATCTTAGTAAAAGACGGGATGCTCGGGACTGTTATTCAATAACGCTTTTAATTTACCCGCGTTCTACGCGTAGGGTGCCATCATGAGCATTTTCATCGGCGCGTTGATATGGTTTGTCGGGGCGTGTATCGGTGGGCGTGAACAGGTAGCAGAACGCTATTGCTATTGGTGGATCAAACACGTTGATAAACATTGCTGCGACGACCCGCGCCGTAAGTCACATTGATTAACAAATCCGCACGGGATCAGAGGGTAGGGTAAAAGGGAATTGTTGCAGGGTTAGGGCTGAGATGGCGAGAAAAGCCCGTTGTTGCACCAAAAGTAACGGGCTTTTCTCATCTACTACAATGGGTAACCATGCCGTAAAGGCAGCGGACTAATGCTCGAACATTGCAGAGATAGACTCTTCATTACTGATGCGGCGGATGGCTTCAGCCAGCATTCCAGATAGCGTCAGAGTACGCACGTTTTCCAACGCCTTGATTTCCGGCGACAGTGGAATGGTGTCGCAGACGATCACTTTATCAATCACCGAGTTCTTTATGTTGTCCAGCGCATTGCCGGAGAAGATTGGGTGGGTTGCGTAGGCGTATACACGTTTGGCACCGCGTTCTTTCAACGCTTCTGCCGCTTTACACAAAGTTCCGCCGGTGTCGATCATATCATCGACCAGCACACAGTCACGGCCTGCTACATCACCGATGATATGCATCACCTGAGAAACGTTCGCGCGCGGGCGGCGTTTATCGATAATAGCCATATCGGTATCGTTTAGCAGTTTGGCGATAGCGCGGGCGCGCACTACGCCGCCAATGTCTGGAGAAACTACAATGGGTTTTTCTAGATTTTGTTGCAGCATGTCTTCTAGCAAGATTGGGCTACCGAACACATTATCTACCGGGACATCAAAGAAGCCTTGAATCTGCTCGGCATGCAGATCCACTGTCAATACACGATCAACCCCAACGCTGGAGAGGAAGTCGGCGACGACTCTGGCCGTGATTGGCACGCGCGCAGAACGCACACGCCGATCCTGACGGGCATAGCCAAAGTAAGGGATAACGGCAGTGATACGCCCTGCGGAGGCACGGCGCAGGGCATCAACAATTACGACCAGTTCCATTAGGTTGTCGTTGGTTGGGGCGCAGGTGGACTGGATGATGAAAATATCACCACCGCGTACATTTTCGTTGATTTGTACGCTCACTTCGCCGTCGCTAAAACGACCCACAGCGGCGTCACCAAGGCTGGTGTACAAACAGTTGGCAATACGTTTTGCTAGTTCCGGGGTGGCGTTACCAGCAAAAAGCTTCATATCAGGCACGAGAAGAACCTCAGGCTTGCGTCCAGTGAAGATATTGTCATAGAGCCTTCGCCAGGAGCACAGTTGGCGGCGACGACGCAATATGCATATGGGTATGTAGCACTACATTGAGACCGCATGCGTCGCAGGGATAATAGGGCTAGGTTGCGCATGATCCTGCGTAGCGAAACGTTGAGCTACGACTCAAACTGCCTGGTACGGATGCGATGTAGTGGAGAAATGTTAACCCCACGCGCGACAAAACCACGCAGCCACACCGGAGCTTGATTCAGCACCTGAAGAGCGGTGATTTCTGTGTCGAATTCTGCAAACACACAAGAACCAGTGCCAGTCAGGCGTGACGGAGCGTATTCTAACAGCCATGAAACAAGCTGTTCAACCTCACGAAACCGTTTTCTTGCTATCGGTTCGCAATCATTTGAGTAAGGAGCCAATAACAGCTCATTTAAGCAGCGAACTGGGGTATCGCGTTTCAATTCCGCGTCGCCGAAAATCACCGGGGTGGGGATATTGATGCCAAAATGAGCCACCAGATACCACTTTTCCGGCGGATTAGCTGGCTGCAACTGTTCGCCGATACCTTCGGCGAATGCCGCATAGCCGTGCACGAAGACGGGTACGTCAGCACCAAGACTTAGCCCTAACTCAGCCAACTGGTTGTTACTCAGTCCGCAGTGCCATAATTCGTTCAGCGCCACTAGTACGGTGGCGGCGTTGGAGGAGCCGCCGCCTAAACCGCCGCCCATCGGCAGGCGTTTGTCGATGCTGATGTCGGCACCGCGTTGCGCGCTGAGTAGCCCGTGGCGATCACAATGTTGTTGTAGCAGGCGAGCGGCACGCACGATCAGGTTGTGCTCATCTGGCACGCCGTCTAGCGGTGTCAGCAGACGAATGCTGTCGTCTTGGCGCGGGTCTAAGGTCAGGGTATCGCTGTAATCGAGGAACTGGAATAGCGTCTGTAACAGGTGATAACCGTCCTCACGTTGACCGGTGATATATAAAAACAGGTTGAGCTTAGCGGGAGAGGGCCACTGGCGAATCATTTGAGCGCCCAGCTATCTATTTTTAGTTTGATAAGCTGGTCACCTTGTTTCAGTTCCAGCCGGCTTGGCAATGGCGGTGTGATCGCGCCGCTGTAGTCTTGGTAATCCACCGCCCAGCTCAGGTTACCTTGCTGATAGTTCAACCTGCGCAGACGGTACCGATCATCCAGCGTGAAGTCGTTGGATCCACCTGGCAGGCCGAGTATCCATTGGCGCAGGTTATTCAGTGGGATCTCCATACCGCTCAATCTGTGGATCATCTCTTCGGCGTTATCGCTGACGTAGCGCTTGCCCTGATGGTCGGTCAATTGCACCACGTTTAGCCGCACGTTCAGATCCACTTCGGTACTGCCCAGCGGGTTGGTTAGCAGTAAACGATAATGCTCCGGGGAATATTGTTGCCAGAAGAAACGCGCGTAAACCTTTTTCTTGTCGGACAGATAGGCAAAGGAGCCACGGGTCTGGTATTGGCTAAGCTGCTGCACCGCCTGCTGGTAGGTGTGCCACTGTGGTGAACTGAGGCTGGTGGCCGGCTTGGTCGTGGTACAGGCGGTCAGCACCAGGCTGGCCAGCGGGATCAAACGCAGCAAACTAACTTTGCAGATTGGCATGACTTTCTGTTGTCCTTTTGGGCGGGCGTAGCGAAATAGATACCCACGTTAACGATGGAAAGAGGTAGCGTTAATAATGATATGCCAACATGGCCTAATCACGCGAGCTTAGCGGGTTTCATCCTTGGCAGTGAGCATGCCTGCTCTATATATAAGCGCTCCCGTTTCACCGTGGATTTGTAACGCCGCTGAATTTGGCAACGGCAATGTTCTGGGGCTTTGTTGAATAAATCTAATTTGGAATAAAGGGTCCCGTGAATTGGCATCTTTCAGGTAAGGCGTGCACTTTCGGCATACCGGCGAGCGTCATCTTGTTTAATGCACAGATCATGGCCAGCGCCTCTGCAACTTGCCCATCATAATCTCGCAGCGACAGGTGACCACCAAATAGCTGTTTTACTCTGTACCTCGCTGTTGCCGCTATCGAACGTCGGTGGTAGCCTATGATACTTTTCCACCGTGTATTGTCTCCGGTAACGCGCTGGTTTACCACCGCTTGATTTCGCTCTGCATAGTATTATCAGCCAATAACGGGCTCCGCTTCTAGGCGGTATTAACGCCCTGAGCTTCTTGCGCCTTAACTCATCATCACACACTCGCGTATCCTAAGCCCGATCCGCCGAGGCGACTTTGATTTTACGGTACCTCTGGCGGATGAGACCTGGGAAGGCTTCGGTATCGGTGACATTGCTCAAGGAAAAGTCAGCACAGATGACCTCATGTGTTGCTGTATCTACGGCCAAATGCAGTTTTCGCCAGATCCGCCGTTTTTCCTGACCGTGTTTTTTTTACCTTCCACTCCCCTTCACCCAACACGTTGAGCCCGCTAGAGTCGATAACGAGGTGCGCAATTTCACCCGGCGTTACGGTTTTAAACGGGACATGGCCGGACTTCGCCCGCTTACTGATGCAGGTGTCGTCCGGGCAGTTCAACGGCACTTTGATCAGTGTGACAATTGAGTCGACAAAGCCCTGGAGGGCGCGAAGTGTCAGGCCGAAAATCCGTTTCAGCATCAATACGCTGGTGATTGCCATATCGGAATAATGTGGTGTGCGACCACGCAGAGAAGGTTTTGCCTCGCAGTACCAGGCGTGAAGTGCCGTTTCATCCCCCCAGCAAGTGAGGGAATCCCGAGTGATAAGGGCGTTGTTGTAAGCCTTCCAGTTGGTGATGTTGAACTTTTGCTGGGCCACGGAATGTCGCTATTTTGACAGAAGGAGAGTGATCGGATCCTCGTGGCGGCCGAATGTTCGATTTATTCAACAACGCATACAAATGGATAACTAACCTAAATATTAATCTGTGAGAAGCATAAATTGCCAGTATAACAAATCTGGCGGTGCCAGAAAACGCTGAAACCGATGCGTAGCACGATCAACCCGGCTTTTACCCACATTAGTTGGCCCTAATTGTGGCTCATTAAACCTTATTGAGAATAATTATCATGAGTATACTGTTCCCGTTGCTAGCAGTGCTGATCTGGTCAATCAGTGCCATAGTCAACAAACTTGCCGTCACTACCATCGATCCGGCAGCCATCTACTTCTACCGCTGGCTACTGGCGATAATCATCCTGACACCCTTTGTATTGCCGGGGGTGATTGGCAACCGACAGGCGGTACGTGTCGGTACGTGTCAATGGGTAGAAACTGCTGGTACTCGGGCTGCTGGGTATGGTGCTGTATCGGAGGCCTACTATGCTGCGCACAGCGTCAGTGCGCTGTTTATGGGCATCATCGCTTCCTTTAATGACCATATTGATCAGCCTGGCGCATTGCTGCAACAGGGTATTGTAAAGGGATAACTTAGGATGTTAGCCGCCACCTTCTTTTACGCGCTATACGGCGTGTTAACCAAACGTTGGAACATTGCCCTGCCTAATTTGCAGTAACTGTACGTACAGATCCTGTTTGCCGTCGTGCTACCACTGCCGGACTTTCTGCTGGCGCAGGACATCAGGCTCGATAGTCATAACATTCCTGTGGTACTGTTTGTCGGCATCCCGGCCTCTATCATTGCGCCTTTCTTGTGGATTCAAGGCGTTATGCGCCTGGGCGCTAATACCGCCGTGCTCTTTATGAACTTATACACAGTTGTTCACTACCATCATCGCCGTACTGTTCCTGCATGAACAATTACACAGCTACCATCTGTTAGGCGGCGGTACCACCCTGCTCGGCGTGATTTTATCCCAATGCCTACCCACCTCGTGGGGCCAGCGCGCAAAAATACCCACCATCGGGGGGACATTCTGCAAGGATCAGGACAACCGTTGAAAATGCGCCGACAAGCCGCTGTGCTCCGCCAATCGCTCCTCGCGCAGGCCAAAAAAATGCTATTTTTCCTTTACCCACTTTTCATTTGCCGCGCATTGCTTTATCTGTAGCAACTTATGTATAGCACCAAAGGATGTTTTATGACTAACACTTTCGCTAAAGGGTTACTGCTGAGTACAGTAATCACCCAGCTTTCTGCCTGTAACAAACCGCAATCTCGCCCTCAGATCGACATCAACGGCAAAAGCATGGGTACCTTTTATAGCGTTAAAGTAAGCGGTGATATCCCTGTCAGCAAAGAGCAGTTGCAGCAGCAGATCGATGCGCTGCTAGAACAGGCCAACGACGATATTTCCACCTATCGTGCCGATTCGGTGCTGTCTCTCTTTAATCATTCCCGCAGCACTAACCCACAAGCCATTCCACGCGGCATGGCAAATATCATACTGATGGCTCAGCGCATTGGCCACGATACCTGTGGTGCCATGGACATTACAATTGGCCCGTTGGTGAACCTGTGGGGCTTTGGGCCGCACAAACACCCGGTCAAGGTGCCAACCCAGCAGAAAATAGCAGCGGCGCAGAAGAAGGTAGGGTTACAGCACCTGAATCTGTTCAGTGACAGCCGGGGAGAATGGTTACAGAAAGACCTGCCTGATATGTATGTCGATCTCTCGACGTTGGGCGAAGGCTATGGCACCGATGAACTGGTGCGGCTGATGACGCGCAACGGCATCACCAATTATCTAGTTTCGGTAGGCGGCGCGGTATCTGCACACGGCGTTAACAGTCAGTGTAAACCCTGGCGAGTGGCAATCCAGAAACCAACCGATCGTGAGAATGCCGTGCAAGCGCTGGTCGATTTACAGAGCTACAGCATTAGCACAGCTGGCAGCTATCGCAACTATTTTGAGCAAGATGGCCAGCACTATTCGCATATCATCAATCCAAGCACCGGCAAGCCAATTCAACATCGGCTAGTGTCCGCCACAGTGATCGCTTCCACCGCACTGGAAGCTGATGGCTGGGATACTGGGCTGATGGTATTGGACACAGAAAAAGCGTTACAGTTAGCGCAAGAAAAAGGGCTAGCGGCATGTCTGATCAGCAAAACCAACGATGGCTTTAGTACGGTGATGACGCCGCAGTTCAAGGTATTTCTGATGCAATAAGATAAAAAGCTCATCGTAAAATAACCTGGAAAAAAGGAATATATATACCTGATTTATTTATGAAATATTGTACAGGCCATCATCAACGATGCACTTTCACTCCACAATGCCACTACAAAATATAGCTTCCCTAACGAGAGAACTGTTGATCAGTGGGTTAAGCATTTTTTCGTTACCTACGTGTCATATTCATGTGACGATATCAACCCGATGATTTAAATGGCCGTGGAAAACAGTTCTACGCCAAACTACCTCGCACGCCTAACCCAGTGGGGTAATGCGCTGGCATTAGGATACGCCGTGTATTGCTCAGATAACGAGCAATGGAACCAGAATGATCAATTTAGCGTTGACACTCCTAGGGCGGCTAGATACGATGCGCCCCGTGCACACAATTCCTCTGTAGTTCAGTCGGTAGAACGGCGGACTGTTAATCCGTATGTCACTGGTTCGAGTCCAGTCAGGGGAGCCAAATTCTTGCTTTCAGGCATGCTCATAAGTACCGATATAATCAGGCTTCAATAAGTTAGCCTGAAAAATTTCGCCGATGCGTATTTGGTTTTCTATCTGCATTCGGTGAAATTGGTAGTCTGATTCAGGGTCACTTCAGTTCGATAATGGAGTGACCACCCCATGCCCCTGTCCGACGCGAAAATCCATAATATCAAGCCTTCTGATAAACCCTTTAAACTGACCGATTCTCAGGGTCTGTATCTGCTTGTTAATCCGTGCGGTTCACGCCTCTGGTATCTCAAATATCGCTGTCATTGCGCCGCCGGTTAGAAATCACTATCTCGCCCTGCCTCTGGAACAGTTGCCCGGACTACTGGAGCGTATCGGTGACTACCAGCATGGGCGGCAGTTAACAAGGCTGGCGGTGATCCTGACCCTGTATCTGTTTGTCCGCTCCAGCAAACTGCGTTTTGCCCGCTGGAACGAGATTGATTTCAGATACAAAATCTGGACCATTCCCGCCGCACGGGAAAAATTGAGAAAGTGCGCATTTCCGGTCGTGGCGCAAAAATACGCACTCCACATATCGTGACGCTTTCCCACCATGCTATTGCCATTCTGAAACAGATAAAAGAAATCTCCGGTCATCTGAATCTGGTGTTCCCCGCCAACCATAAACGTATAAGCCGATGAGTGCTTTGTTGAATAAATCGGATTTGGAATAAAGAGTCCCGTGAATGGGCATCTTTCAGGCAAGGCGTACACTTTCGGCATACCGGCGAGCGTCATCTTGTTTAATGCACAGATCATGGCCAGCGCCTCTGCAACTTGCCCATCATAATCTCGCAGCGACAGGTGACCACCAAATAGCTGTTTTACTCTATACCTCGATGTTGCCGCTATCGAACGTCGGTGGTAGCCTGTGATACTTTTCCACCGTGTGTTGTCTCCGGTAACGCGCTGGTTCACCACCGCTTGATTTCGCTCTGCATAGTCTGCCGACCAATAACGGGCTCCGCTGCTGGGCGGTATTAACGCCTTGAGCTTCTTGCCCCTTAACTCATCATCACACACTCGCGTATCCTAAGCCCGATCCGCTGAGGCGACTTTGATTTTACGGTACCTCTGACGGATGAGACCTGGGAAGGCTTCGGTATCGGTGACATTGCTCAAGGAAAGGTCAGCACAGGTGACCTCATGTGTTTCTGTATCTACGGCCAAATGCAATTTTCGCCAGATCCGCCGTTTTTCCTGACCGTATTTTTTTACTTTCCACTCCCCTTCACCCAACACGTTGAGCCCGCTAGAGTCGATAACGAGGTGCGCAATTTCACCCGGCGTTGCGGTTTTAAACGGGACATGGCCGGACTTTGCCCGCTTACTGATGCAGGTGTCGTCCGGGCAGTTCAACGGCACTTTGATCAGTGTGACAATGGAGTCGACGAAGCCCTGGAGGGCGCGAAGTGTCAGGCCGAAAATCCGTTTCAGCATCAATACGCTGGTGATTGCCATATCGGAATAATGTGGTGTGCGACCACGCAGAGAAGGTTTTGCCTCGCAGTACCAGGCGTGAAGTGCCGTTTCATCCACCGAGAAAGTGAGTGAACCCCGAGTGATAAGGGCGTTGTTGTAAGCCTTCCAGTTGGTGATGTTGAACTTTTGCTGGGCCACGGAATGTCGCTATTTTGATAGAAGGAGAGTGATCTGATCCTCTGGCCTGCCAAAAGTTCGATTTATTTAACAACGCCGTTCTCTCGTTGAAACAGGCAATATCCGGACATAAAAACTCTAGCCAGAAAGCAATTTATGGCCGAAGAGTGAGGATTGTCCCGGTGGTGGGTAGTCAGAAAAGGTGAATTTCTATGCTGATTTCAGATTTTATCTTCTGAAATCATCTTCTAAAGATGTGATGTTATGAAATGGGATTTAAATCACATAAAAGGCTCCTCTCGGCGGTCTAATTTATCTTTATAAATCAATGTGGTACCCGGGGCGGGACTTGAACCCGCACGGTAATAGGCCGAGGGATTTTAAATCCCTTGTGTCTACCGATTTCACCACCCGGGCTAGGGAATAATGGAGGCGCGTTCCGGAGTCGAACCAGACTGGGCGGATTTGCAATCCGCTACATAACCGCTTTGTTAACGCGCCTTAACTCTGCTTATCTTTTCAGGCTAAAGCCGGAAGTACCGACTTCATTGAGTCTGGAGCGGGAAACGAGACTCGAACTCGCGACCCCGACCTTGGCAAGGTCGTGCTCTACCAACTGAGCTATTCCCGCATTAATCAGAACTTGCTGATTTTTTTTCTATCTTTGGCAGTGGTTTACAGCCATCCAATGCCGTGCATTCTACTTACCTAGCATGATGAGTCAATAAAATTGTTAGCCCATCATATTCGTTTGCCGGTTTTTGCATCGCTTTGATCAGGGTTTAATCAGATCGTTTCGCGCCGTCTTCAAATATTGAAACATCGACCAGAAAGTCAGCACCGCTGCGATGTACAAAAGACCAAACGCCACGTACTCTACAGCACGCTCAGGACGCCAAAGCAACCCGATCAACGATACCATCTGCGCCATAGTCTTCACTTTGCCGATCCACGATACCGCTACACTGCTACGCTTGCCAGTTTCAGCCATCCATTCTCGCAGCGAGGAAATAATAATTTCACGGGCAATCATAGTGGCTGCTGGCAGGGTTACCCACCAGATGTGATAGTAATCTACCACCAGTATCAACGCCACAGCGACCATCACTTTGTCCGCCACCGGGTCGAGAAACGCCCCAAATCGGGTAGTTTGTTTCCAGCGACGGGCTAAAAAGCCGTCAAACCAGTCAGTTATAGCAGCAAATACAAAGATGATGGCGCAAACCATCGGTGCCCAAGGGAGTGGCAGATAAAATGCCAACACAAAGAATGGGATCAGAACTACGCGAAAAAAGGTAAGCCACGTCGGTATATTCAATTGCATCATGCTAGGGTATATCTGGCTGGAGTAAGAATTAAGAGTATGTTGCTACATTGCCATCAGTGTTTCAATGCATTGTAGATTTTTTCTGCCAGTGCTTGTGATATACCCGGTACTCTTGCAATTTCCTCAATACTGGCATTCAATAATGGCTGAAGCCCGCCCATATAATTCAACAACACTTGTCGCCGTTTTGGCCCAACGCCATCGATAAGTTCCAATGAGCTGGTATTTCTTACTTTTGCCCTTCGCTGTCGATGCCCGGTAATCGCGTGATTGTGCGAATCATCCCGAATGTGCTGGATAACATGTAGCGCTGGTGAATCCGACTGCAACGAAACACCCTCACCTTCCGGCACAGAAAGATCAGAGGATAAGATTTATCATCTCGTAAAAGAACGTTGTAGCGTGGTTGGTACTGTTTCATGTAGTTATGTTCTAGCAGCAGCGCTTCTTTTTCGGTATGTGTCACAGTTATGTCTATTTGTGTAATATTTTTAACCAGCATCTCAGTTTTGCGGCTAGCGATTTGTTGACGGAAGTAACTGGCGAGACGTTTTTTCAGGTCTTTGGCTTTACCGACATAGATGACCGTGCCAGTGACGTCATACATACGATAGACCCCATGCTGGCTGGTTAGGGTGCTTAGAAATGTTTTGGCATCAAAAGGCTCACTCACTACTTAATAACGTGTCCGCATTGAACAACCCGTTTCGGATAGCCAAGTGAGTCAGTTCAACATCACCGCTAATGTTCAGCAAGCTGAACATGCGGTAGCCATAACTGTTCACCGTCTTAGCGCTGAGGCTCAGTTGCTCTGAGATCTTATATCACATCCTGCGGGGCAGCCCCCTTGCTCAGGTAACCGGCAGGCACCCGCCTGCATCACTTTAGCAGGTAACGGATTTTCAGTGTAAACAGTTAGCATAATAACTTTGGCACCCGGCGTGTAACGCACAAGTTTGCCCGTGGCTTCTAGCCCACCAATACCTGGCATATTTATATCCATCAATACGATATCCATGGCGTTACCCTGGCAACATCATTACGGCGTCTTCACTGCATTGGGCCTCCCCCGCAACTTTTATACCTTTGATATCTTCAAGAATGCGTCGTATCCCTGCGCGCACCAGTTCGTGGTCATCAACAAGAAAAACGCTGATCAAGGAAAAATCTCAAAAAAAGAGAGTTACGCAATCAACCTCTGTTTTCGCCAGAGATGTTACTGGTTTTTCAGCCAAGAATGAACGCAGATTAATACATACTCCCGATTTATTCAACAAAGCCATCATATTGACAAAGTTTACCTGCGACAAAGTTTACCTGCTGCGCGCAGATGATGCGCATAATGCGCTCGCGGTCTTCGTGCGTTAGCAGATTGATATAATTGATATAATTGTGTGCTAGTTCATTGCTCAAAATATTAGTGCCATGGCTGATGCGTAGGATACAGATACCTACTGGGGCCGACGTAACAATTTTGCTGTTGAACTGCTCATGCTCTTCCAGCCGGAAAGCGCTGTCTTCCACTGGCAAGAACATTTTGAGTTCAAATAGCCAGGCCAGCGAAAACAGTACCAAATCTGACAGCAGGTTTAGCTGCACTGCATTGATGATCAATGTGTTGAAACGCTCCGCCACGATATCCACTGGCAGCGGATAAACAATGCTGAGTGAGGATGGCGGTAGCATACTCTTCATAATCAGGATCAGGTCACGGTAGTTATCAGCATAGCCGAAGTAGGTAGGGACATCGGGGTAGCTCTTGAGCGATGTGATCGCTCGCTGTCTGCAAGGCGGAGTATCGGTTCATTGTTCTCTTCCAGTAGGGTAACGCTGATTGGCAGGTTACCCGTGGTGACAAAATCCTCCAACCTTATGGTCTGCTCAATACCCATCTGTGCCTCCAGCTTGTTGCCAATATAAATTGGCGTCAGCATATACAGATAACCAATATCTGGCCGCTGTTGGCTGGGGCTTACACAGTATAGATTATTGTCTTTGCTCTGACTCATGCATCGTGGTGGCTCAATGTACGTTCGTTCAGAGATTTCAGCACATTATCATAGTTGCCCGCGGCGTTACAGCCGCCCAGTTCCACCATGCACAGGCCATTCCTAGCAATAAAAAATACCCGGTTAAGATCATAGGCCGCGACAAAGTTGTCTTTCCAAGACTGGATTAACCCGCTCAGTGACTCAAGCGATCTACGATAGGGGGGATTCAGCGTACAATTGGATCCTGGGGACAGCGGGAAAAATTGCGACGGCTGACCCTTTGCCGGGAATGAAGCTAGTGAATATGTCCTGACTGCTGACAAAACCATTGAGGCGATTTTCCGTCATGTACTTGATGTCGCGGATAATATCGGCCGAGTGACGGATATAGCCCTGAGCCTGCTCAAACTCCGAGTTGTATTCCATGCGGATATCTGATTATTTTTGATGCAGGATATTCAGAATATAAAAGGTAGTGAGCAGCGCCCCCAACGACCACAGCATAATCGCCAGCATTTTGAAAGGATAGCGTGATATCCGCAGCTTAGTTCGGAAAGAAGCTAAATATTTCAATCTGATACCATATAAAAGTAAACGTCGGTGCACGCGATCAACAAAGCTATAGTCTGCGATTTATTAGCCTAGCAATTAAACCATGTAACTAAAAAAGGGCCTAGCATTACCGCGAGGCCCTTTTGTATCAATGGTGTTTCACCACTTAGACGTACTCATAATCCCACTTAGTCGGTGGTATCGGTGTCATCGCCATCATCCAGCGGTGTCGCCTCTTCTTTCGTCTCTTCCGCACCCAGCTCCAAGCTGTCAAGCTCTTCGTCTTCCACGGGTTCAGCCACGCGCTGTAGGCCGACAACATTCTCGTCTTCCGCCGTGCGGATCAGCGTGACACCTTGGGTATTACGCCCCACCACGCTGACCTCCGACACCCTGGTACGCACCAAGGTACCGGCATCAGTGATCATCATGATCTGGTCAGTGGTTTCTACTTGTACGGCACCGACTACCTGACCATTGCGCTTGCTCACTTTGATTGAGATAACCCCATGAGTGGCGCGCGACTTAGTCGGGTATTCGGTAATTGCTGTGCGTTTGCCAAAGCCGTTTTGGGTCACAGTCAAGATAGCGCCTGCACCACGCGGCACGATCAGCGAGATAACGCTGTCGCCTACCCACAGGTTGATACCGCGCACACCAGTGGCGGTACGCCCCATAGAACGAACCTGCGTTTCAGGGAAACGCACCACTTTACCACTGGCGGAAAACAGCATCACTTCGTTGCTACCGTCAGTCAGATCGACACCAATCAGTTCGTCGCCCTCATTGAGATTAACGGCAATAATACCGGCGCTGCGCGGACGGCTGAACTCGGTCAATGCAGTTTTCTTCACAGTGCCGCTGGACATCGCCATAAATACATGGCGTCCTTCTTCATACTCACGCACCGGCAAGATAGCGGTAATACGCTCATTGGCTTCCAGCGGCAGCAGGTTGACGATTGGACGACCGCGTGCAGCACGACTGGCTTCAGGTAGTTGGTATACCTTCATCCAGTACAGACGGCCACGGCTGGAGAAGCACAGGATGGTATCATGGGTGTTGGCCACCAACAGACGATCAAGAAAATCTTCTTCCTTAATGCGGGCGGCAGAGCGCCCTTTGCCGCCACGGCGTTGGGCTTCATAGTCAGACAGCGGCTGATACTTCACATAGCCCTGATGCGACAGTGTCACCACGACATCTTCCTTATTGATCAGGTCTTCAATGTTGATGTCTAACGTATTGGCGGTGATTTCGGTGCGACGACTATCGCTGTACGGCTCTTTGACCGCCACCAACTCTTCGCGGATCACTTCCATCAGACGATCCGGGTTTTCCAGAATAAAAATCAGCCCAGCGATAACGTTCAGCAACTCTTTATATTCATCCAGCAGTTTCTCATGCTCTAAGCCGGTCAATTTTTGCAGCCGCAGATCCAAAATCGCCTGAGCCTGTTGCTCAGTCAGATAATACTTGCCATCACGGATGCCGAATTCCGGCTCCAACCACTCTGGGCGAGCGGCATCATCACCGGCACGTTCTAGCATCGCACGCACGTTGCCCAGTTCCCAAGCCTGAGCCACTAACCCAATTTTGGCTTCCGCTGGGGTTGGTACACGGCGGATCAGCTCAATGATCGGATCGATGTTAGCCAGCGCGATAGCCAGCGCTTCCAGGATATGAGCGCGTTCGCGGGCTTTACGCAGTTTGAAAATGGTACGGCGTGTCACCACCTCACGGCAATGACGAACAAAGGACAGAAGAATGTCTTTCAGGTTCAGCAATTTTGGCTGCCCCTGATGCAACGCCACCATGTTGATACCAAAAGTCACCTGCAACTGGGTTAGCGCATACAGGTTGTTCAGCACCACCTCACCCACTGAGTCGCGTTTAACTTCCATCACGATGCGCATACCGTCTTTGTCGGATTCGTCACGCAGTGCACTAATACCTTCTACGCGTTTTTCTTTCACCAACTCAGCAATCTTTTCAATCAAACGCGCCTTGTTCACCTGATAGGGGATCTCGTGAACGATGATAGTTTCGCGCCCGTTTTTGGCATCGGTTTCCACCTCTGCGCGCGCGCGCAGGTAGATTTTACCGCGCCCGGTACGGTAGGCTTCTTCAATGCCACGGCGACCGTTGATGATCGCCGCAGTCGGGAAGTCCGGCCCTGGGATGTGTGCCATCAAGCCTTCGATACTGATGTTTTCATCATCGATATAGGCCAGGCAGCCATTGATAACTTCTGACAGGTTATGCGGTGGAATATTGGTGGCCATACCCACGGCAATACCGGAGGCACCATTAATTAACAGATTTGGGATCTTTGTCGGCATAACGGCAGGGATCTGCTCGGTGCCATCGTAGTTAGGCACGAAGTCCACCGTTTCTTTTTCCAGATCCGCCAGCAGTTCGTGAGCAATCTTGGACATACGCACTTCGGTATAACGCATCGCCGCAGCGGAGTCGCCGTCAACAGAACCAAAGTTACCCTGACCATCAACCAGCATATAGCGCAGCGAAAATGGCTGAGCCATACGCACAATGGTGTCATAAACAGCGGTGTCACCGTGTGGGTGATATTTACCGATCACGTCCCCAACGACACGAGCCGATTTTTTGTATGGTTTATTCCAGTCGTTACCCAATACCTTCATCGCGTACAGCACGCGGCGGTGAACCGGCTTTAGTCCATCACGGACATCTGGCAGGGCACGTCCGACGATAACGGACATCGCGTAGTCCAGATACGAGTTTTTTAACTCGTCTTCAATGTTTACCGGTGTGATTTCTCTGGCAAGGTCGCTCATGGAGCTGCTATCCCTCTACTAATGATTCATCTGCCCACTGCCACCATAGTGGCAAAGGTGTAAAATTATACCATAAAGCACGCTTTACGGGAAAATAACGCTGCCATTTCGCGCGCGTCGTGCATCCGTAGTGCAGTAAAAACGCATCGGAGTTGCGCCGGAACATGTATAATACATGCAATGAAAACCAGGAGCCAGACACGCCCATGAATGCAGAATCATCCCACCGCGCGCAACAAAATGTCGATCAACAGGAAATCGCCAAGTTCGAGGCCGTGGCCGCCCACTGGTGGGATCTGGCAGGTGAATTCAAGCCCCTGCACCGTATCAACCCATTACGCCTGAACTACATCATGCAGTACGCCGATGGCATTTTTGGCAAAAAGGTGCTTGATGTTGGCTGCGGCGGTGGCATTTTGGCGGAAAGCATGGCGCACGAAGGTGCGCAGGTGACAGGCTTGGATATGGGGGCAGAACCACTGCAAGTCGCCCATCTGCACGCATTGGAAAGCGGTGTGAGTGTGACTTACGTGCAGGAAACGGTGGAAAGCCATGCCCAAGCCAATACACAGCAGTACGATGTGGTTACTTGCATGGAAATGCTGGAGCACGTATCTGATTCAGCCTCAGTGGTGTATGCCTGCGCTCGTCTGGTGAAACCGGGGGGGCATGTGTTTTTCTCTACTATCAATCGCAATGCCAAAGCCTGGCTGCTGGCGGTGATTGGTGCGGAATATATCCTGAAAATGGTGCCGCAGGGCACCCACGACCATAAGAAGTTCATACGCCCTTCCGAACTGATCAGCTGGGTTGACGGCACGCCACTGCGCGAAAAACACATGATCGGTCTGCATTACAACCCACTCACCGATCATTTCAAACTTGGCCGCAATATTGATGTAAATTATATGGTTCATATGCAGCACGAAGGCTAATCATCCCAAGCATCGGCTCTGTTTTTATGGGGTTTGGCGCATCCTGGCTCAAATGGCATTTTATCTAACGTTTAATAAAACGGCAAACGACCAGATGTTTGAGTTTTAAAGAAAAATAATATCCCGATATTGACAAACTTGTCGCCCCAGCCACAGCGCCCGCTCGAAACCCAAAGCCACATCTTAACCCTAAGTTATCCACAGTCTTGTTCACTTGCAAATACCCTTTTTTCCCACTATATTGTTATTTCACCGACACGCACCCCCTATATGTAGTGTTTACATACGGAGCAGAGCGACTACACTTCTGCTTAGGGGTACCCTACAGACAGGTAACAAACCACATGAACCAAAGTCTGCTCGTAACTAAACGCGATGGCCGCAAAGAGCGCATCAACCTCGACAAAATCCACCGGGTCATTGACTGGGCTGCCGAAGGGTTAAACAACATCTCGGTCTCTCAAGTAGAGCTGCGTTCGCATATTCAGTTTTATGACGGCATCAAAACCGCCGATATTCACGAAACCATCATCAAAGCTGCTGCCGATCTGATCTCCCATGATGCACCAGACTATCAGTATCTGGCCGCACGCCTAGCAATTTTTCACCTGCGCAAAAAAGCATACCGGCAGTTTGAACCGCCGAAGCTGCACGTTCATGTGATGCGCATGGTAGATATGGGCAAGTACGATAAGCTTCTACTGGAAGATTACAGCGCTGAAGAGTTTGAGCAGATGGACGCTTTTATCGATCACTGGCGTGACATGAACTTCTCCTATGCGGCCGTCAAGCAGCTAGAAGGCAAGTATCTGGTGCAGAACCGCGTCAGCGGTGAGATCTACGAGAGCGCCCAGTTCCTGTATATTCTGGTAGCCGCCTGCCTGTTCTCTAATTACCCGCGTGAAACCCGTCTGGACTACGTCAAACGTTTCTACAACGCGATTTCTACCTTTAAGATTTCACTGCCTACACCGATCATGTCGGGCGTGCGTACCCCAACCCGCCAGTTCAGCTCATGCGTGCTGATCGAGTGTTGCGACAGCCTGGATTCGATCAACGCTACCTCCAGCGCCATTGTGAAATATGTTTCGCAACGCGCTGGCATCGGTGTCAACGCTGGCCGCATCCGTGCGCTGGGCAGCCCGATCCGTGGTGGTGAAGCATTCCACACTGGCTGTATCCCGTTCTACAAGCACTTCCAGACCTCCGTGAAATCTTGCTCGCAAGGCGGGGTACGCGGTGGTGCCGCAACGCTGTTCTACCCGATGTGGCATCTGGAAGTGGAAAGCCTGCTGGTACTGAAAAACAACCGTGGCGTTGAAGGCAACCGCGTGCGTCACATGGACTACGGCGTGCAACTGAATCGCCTGATGTACCAGCGCCTGATCAAGGGGCAAGACATCACTTTATTCAGCCCGTCCGATGTGCCAGGAATGTATGCGGCGTTTTTTGCCGATCAGGACGAATTCGAACGCCTGTATACCCAATATGAGCAAGACGATAGCATTCGCCAGAAACGGGTAAAAGCGGTTGAGCTATTTGCTCTGATGATGCAAGAACGTGCTTCCACTGGCCGAATTTATATTCAGAACGCCGATCACTGCAACACCCATAGTCCGTTCGATCCGCAGATCGCGCCGGTGCGCCAGTCCAACCTATGTCTGGAAATCGCTCTGCCAACCAAGCCACTGGATGACGTCAATGACGAAAACGGCGAAATTGCCCTATGTACGCTGTCCGCCTTCAATCTAGGCACTATCGACAACCTCGACGATCTGGAAGAACTGGCAACTTTGGTGGTGCGTTCACTTGACGCCCTGCTGGACTACCAAGACTACCCGATTAAAGCCGCGCATCGGGGGGCGATGGGTCGCCGTACCTTGGGCGTTGGCGTGATCAACTTCGCCCACTATCTGGCAAAGAACGGCGTGCGCTACTCCGATGGCAGTGCTAACAACCTAACCCATAAGACCTTTGAAGCCATTCAGTATTATCTGCTGAAAGCCTCCAACCGCTTGGCGCAGGAACAGGGCGCTTGCCCGTGGTTCAACGAAACCAGCTATTCGCAAGGCATCCTGCCGATCGACACCTACAAAAAAGATTTGGATGTCATCTGCAACGAGCCATTGCACTACGACTGGGAAACCCTGCGTCAAGAGATCCAGGAAACCGGCCTGCGCAACTCAACGCTGTCTGCGCTGATGCCATCGGAAACCTCTTCACAAATTTCCAATGCCACCAACGGCATCGAGCCACCGCGAGGCCATATCAGCATCAAAGCGTCGAAAGACGGTATCCTACGCCAGGTGGTGCCGGAGTATGAGTGCCTGAAAAATGACTACGAACTGCTGTGGGATATGCCAAACAATGAAGGTTACCTGCAACTGGTCGGCCTGATGCAAAAGTTTATCGACCAGTCGATCTCCGCCAACACCAACTACGACCCAAACCGTTTCCCAGGCGGCAAGGTGCCGATGAAACAACTATTGAAAGACCTGCTCACCGCCTATAAGTTCGGTGTCAAAACTCTGTACTACCAGAACACCCGCGACGGTGCGGAAGACATACAGGGAGATTTGCACCCTGCCAAGGCCGATGATGACGGCTGCGAAAGCGGTGCCTGCAAGATCTAATGTTTGACACCCGTGGGCAGCGATCGGCGCCTGGTAAGCGTGATCGACACAGGTAGGGCAGCGCGGAGAAGAGGATTTTACGCACTGCCTAGTGCCAAAATGGCAAAATGGCAAGCAAGATAGCAAATTGGGATTGGGCGCTTCCAGCCCCTCATTTAGCCACGTTACTATGGACTAAGGCTTATGGAATATACCACTTTTTCTCAGAATAAAAATAACCCGTTGCTGGAGCCGATGTTTTTCGGCCAGTCGGTCAATGTTGCCCGCTACGACCAACAAAAGCATGAAATATTCGAAAAACTGATCGAGAAACAATTGTCCTTCTTCTGGCGTCCTGAGGAAGTTGATGTCTCCCGTGACCGCATCGACTATCAGGCGCTGCCGGAGCATGAGAAGCACATCTTTATCAGCAACCTGAAGTACCAAACGCTGTTGGACTCAATTCAGGGGCGCAGCCCGAATGTCGCCCTACTACCGCTGATCTCCATCCCGGAGCTGGAAACCTGGGTGGAAACCTGGTCGTTCTCTGAGACCATTCACTCACGTTCTTATACTCATATCATCCGTAATATCGTCAACGATCCGGCGCTGGTATTCGACGATATCGTAACCAATCAAGAGATCCTCAAGCGTGCGAAAGACATTTCTGGCTACTATGATGATCTGATCGAAATGACCAGCTGCTACCATCTGCTGGGAGAAGGCCGCCACCAGGTGAACGGCAAAACCGTCACCGTCAACCTGCGCGCACTGAAAAAACAGCTCTATCTGTGCTTGATGAGCGTCAACGCGCTAGAGGCGATCCGCTTCTACGTCAGCTTCGCCTGCTCGTTCGCCTTCGCGGAACGTGAGCTGATGGAAGGTAACGCCAAGATCATCAAATTGATTGCCCGTGATGAAGCGCTACACCTCACTGGCACTCAGCATATGCTTAACCTGATGCGTTCCGGTGCTGATGATCCAGAGATGGCAGAAATCGCCGTAGAATGCCAGCAGCAGGGCTACGATCTGTTCGTGCTGGCCGCCCAACAGGAAAAAGAGTGGGCAGAATACCTGTTCCGAGACGGCTCCATGATCGGCCTAAACAAGGACATTTTGTGTCAGTATGTGGAGTACATCAGCAATATCCGCATGCAGGCAGTTGGCCTTGAGCTGCCATTCAAAACCCGCTCTAACCCGATCCCCTGGATCAATGCTTGGCTTGTGTCCGACAACGTACAGGTAGCACCACAGGAAGTAGAAGTCAGCTCTTATCTGGTTGGCCAGATCGACGCAGAGGTGCATACCGATGATCTGAGCGATTTCGAGCTATAAGCGATGGCGATACCTACCGTGAAGCTGCGTACCACCGTTATGCAGTTTACCTGCCCGAAAAGTGAACACTGCCTGCTTGAGGTACTGGAGTTGCACGCGGTTGAGGTGGAGTACCAGTGTCGCTCTGGCTACTGTGGTGCCTGCCGCCTGAAGCTGGTGAAAGGGGAAGTGGCCTATTGCCAACCACCGCTGGCGTTAATCAATGACGGTGAGATCCTGCCCTGCTGTTGCATGCCGGTAACGGACATCGAGCTGGATATCTGATTCATAACAATAGCCTGCAATCATCTGGATATCCCCTGTGACTTGCGAGTTGCCGCGTTGTTGGTTGCAGTTTGAAAGCGCCGGGTATAAATAGCAAAATCGTAATATAGACAACAGGTAACTAGTGAAACACATGCTTTAACCGCAGAAGGGCTACCATAGCGATATCTATACGCCTTTTCGCACACACAGTGCCCAAGACGAACAGTCTCAAACAACTGCAGTAAAGAGTAACAGCATTCCCATAACATGAGTTCCCACTATAATATTAGGATTAATAAAGGATACATTACTGCCATCAAGCATTCTTTACTCGACGATCTCAATAATCTCCAACCCACCGTTTTTACCACACACTTGGCCACCGTACAACCAGCGCCGCAGCATGTCCAACGCCAGCATTGCCACCGATGCTTGTCGCAGTTACATGCTGTGGTGAGAGGCGCGGTAACGTACGGTTTGTCCCATGCCGCCGCGCGGTGTGTGCAGTACAACGCTAACCTGATCGTCGCTCATGGCGCTGACTGCCAACACCAGCGGCGCGCCTGCACGGTGTAGTTGCAGATTGAGCAACCCACCACTGAACTGCTCGCTCAGAGCCAACGTCAACCCCTGCTGATGTAACCGCTGTGTCAACACTGCTGGCAATCCGGTCGTGCCTTCAAAGATGCAGTTGTCTCCCGCCACCTCCCGCACCTGCTACCAGGCTAGCATCATTTCAGCGCTTCGGCTTAGCGGGCCAGTGAGCTTCAATTCGATAATCGGGCTGGAAGAGCGATAACCCAACACCACGTCATGGGGGTAGCACCATGTCAGCGAGTTCCTCCGCCAGATCGCTTTCAGAGGTGCCGAAGGTAGTCAAACGCAGGCACAGCCGAGGTTCCAGCAGGGCAAAGCGCTGGCGCAGGCGCGGCACAATCTGCTGCTCGATCATCACTTTTAATTTCGAAGGAACGCCGGGGGTGAAGAACATCAGGTAGTGATTCAACTGCAAACTGAAACCGCACGCAGTGCCGACCGGATTATCCAGCATCTCGGCGTGAGCCGGTATCTGCGCCTGTTTGCGGTTGGAGGCAGCCATCGGCCGACCGCGCTTGGCGAAATAGGCCTCAATACGTGCCAGCCATGCGGCATGTTCAACCAACCCTACGCCGCAGGCATTAGCGGCGGCCAATGCGCTGAGATCATCTCTGGTTGGCCCTAAACTGCCGTTAACGATCAACACGTCGGCAATGTGGCTACGTTCTTGCAGTGTCTCGATCAAAGAAAAGAGGCTGTCCCCTACCGTTTCTCGCCTGCTCATTGGCATACCTTGCTCGAACAGATAATCCGCTAGCCAGGCGGCTTTGGTATCAACAACGCCATGTACAGAGTAAAACAGCTATTTGGTGGTCACCTGTCTCTGCGAGATTATGATGCGCAAGTTGCAGAGGCGATGGCCATGACTCTATGCATTAAACAAGATGACGCTCGCCGGTATGCTAGAAAGTGTACGCCTTGCCTGAAAGATGCCCATTCAGGGGACTCTTTATTCCAAATCCGATTTATTCAATAAAGCCACGTTAAGGCTGGAGGAAAATCTCTCAGCAGCTCATCTACGGCTTTCTCGTACAACGATAGAACATCTTAGCTGGCTTGAATGCATAGAGAAATATGATCGTCCTCATACCCTGTTTTATCTTGATCCCCCCTATTGGGGCACGCAGGGTTATGGCGTTGAGTTTGGTCTGGAACAATACGATGCCATAGCCAAAATGGCTCGCAAAATCAAAGGTAGCATGATCATATCGGTAAATGACATCCCGGATATGCGACAAACGTTATCTGGCTTGTACATTGAAGCAGTCGAACTTAAATATTCGATAGTCAGTAACCGTCATTAGGGAAAAGAGTTAATCATCAGGAACTTTACCTGACGGCTAATTGCAAACAATTCTGCACTGTCCGAATCATACGTTTTTTATTGGGTTCAGCAGTGCAGAATTACCGCAAAACAGTCCGGAATTTTTCGCCGCGCTACAAAGCGCGCTGATACGCGGCCTGGCGTTGGTCTGCCGTTAGACGGTTGCGAAATTAAACTGGTGAATCAAGAGATATGGGTTCGTGCGCAGAGCCTGGCGCTGGGCTATTGGCAGCAGCGTGGTTTGCAGCCGCTGGCCGATGACCAAGGCTGGTTCTATACCCAGGATCGCTGCGTGATGGAGCAGGTAGAACTGCGCGTTTTCGGTCGGCTGGACAACCTATTTTTCAGCGGTGGGGAAGGCGTACAACCGGAAGATATTGAGCGCGTACTGGCAACACACCCACAAATTTTACAGGTATTTGTAGTAAAGATGGATGATATGGAGTTTGGTCAACGCCCGGTGGCGGTGATCGACAGCGAGCAGCTATTGACACTGGAGCACTGCTGAATTGGTGCACATGAACCGCTGGCTAGTTTCCAACGCCGCGCAGCCTTGTTCAACTTGCCTAAGTGAGTTGAAAAAGGGCGGAATCAAGATCTCGCGCCAGCAGTTGCAGTAATCGGTGGCGGTACAAATTTCTGCGGCGTAAAAAGCCGCCTAGGTTGAGTAGGCGGTTTTGATCTCAAGCGGCGGCTTACTTCAGGTCGAGTTCTTTAGCAACACCGTCACCGTAATCTGGATGCACCTGGGTAAACAGTGCGACTTGGCGTCGCTGGATCGGCTCAGGCACTTGCGACAGCTCAGCGGCGATGCGGGTGAACATCCGTTGATGCTCTTCGGCACTCAGCAGATTAAACAGTGCGCGCGGTTGGCTGTAGTAATCGTCGTCCTCGCGATGATTCCAGTGTTTAGCCGCACCTTCGATACTCAACGGCGGTTCGCTGAAGTCCGGCTGATCCTGGAACAGGCCGAGGGTGTTCTGCTCGTAGGTTACCTCGTTACCGCGTTACCGCTGTTACCGTCCACGCGCATCGCGCCATCGCGGTGATAATTGTGGAACGGGCATTTGGCCGCGTTGACCGGGATCTAGTAATGGTTCACGCCCAAATGGTAGCGGGGCGCATCACCGTAGGAGAACAGACGGCCCTGTAACATTTTGTCCGGTGAGAAGCTTATGCCCGGCACGATGTTAGCTGGGTTCATCGCTACCTGTTCAACCTCGGAAAAATAGTTATCCGGGTTGTGGTTCAGCTCAAAGAAGCCAACATCGATCAGCGGGTAGTAGCCGTGTGGCTACACCTTGGTCAGATCAAACGGGTTATAAGTAGTTTGCGAGGCTTGGTGCTCCGGCATGATCTGGATCTGTAGATTCCAGCTAGGGAAATCACCGCGCTCAATCGCCTCAAACTGATCGCGCTGTGAGCTTTCGCGATCCTTGGCGATGATGGCTTCCGCCTCGTCATCCATTATATTTTCAATGCCCTGTTGGCAGATGGACTGAAACTTCACCCATAAACGCTGGTTATCGGCATTGATGAAGCTGTAAGTCTGGCTACCGAAGCCCTGCATGTGACGGTAAGATTTAGGCAGGCCGCGATCGCTGAAATCGATGGTCAGTTGGTGCAACGATTCTGGCTGGAGGGAGAAGAAATCCCATTTGTACACCAGGTTGCGTAGGTTGGTGTACGGATCACGTTTCACTACGTGGTTAAGGTCGGGGAATTTCAGCGGATCCCGCAGGTAGAACACTGGCGTATCATTGCCCACCAGATCCCAGTTTCCCTCTTCGGTATAGAACTTCATGGAGAAGCGGCGAATATCACGCTCGGCATCGGCAGCGCCGCGCTCGCCAGCCACTGTAGAGAAGCGGACAAACATGTCGGTTTTTTGCCAATGTCGGAGAAGATTTTTTCTCGGGTATATTTGGTAATATCGTGGGTGACGGTGAAGGTGCCGTAGGCACCAGAACCTTTAGCGTGCATGCGGCGCTCAGGTATGAACTCGCGGTCAAAGTAGGCCAGTTTTTCTAAGTACCAAACGTCTTGCAGCAGCATCGGTCCGCGTTTTCCTGCGGTGATCACGTTATTGTTGTCAACAACCGGTGCGCCAGCTGTGGTGGTCAGTCCTTTCTTGCTCATCATGTGCTTCTTATCGTATTTTGGTTAAGGCTCGGGCGGTTTAAACGTTCAACATCATCATGTTGCCAAAGAACTGTCGTCTTTGATCTTAGTTAAGACATTAATAATAGTTGTAGACCTATTGAACGCCTACGGTAAATGGGTCTGAGTGATTTTTAGTATTGCCTTGGTAAGTTTTATTCTTGTTTTCACCGCTTTACATTTATTTGATTAATTAAGAATTTTTGAGTTTTTATCCCTAAAGGCAGGTGACGCCTTGGTATAGACTGGTAGGGTATTGGGTGAAAAATTATTGACGGCCTTCATGGAATGATAAAAAAATAGGGGAGAAATCGATGTTAAGGGTGGAGATGCTCAGCACCGGTGATGATGTGTTGCACGGGGCTTTGTTGAATAAATCGGATTTGGAATACAGAGTCCCCTGGCAGAGACAGGTGACCACCAAATAGCTGTTTTACTCTATACCTCGCTGTTGCCGCTATCGAACGTCGGTGGTAGCCTGTGATACTTTTCCACCGTGTGTTGTCTCCGGTAACGCGCTGGTTCGCCACCGCTTGATTGCGCTCTGCATAGTCTGCCGACCAATAACGGGCTCCGCTTTTGGGCGGTATTAACGCCCTGAGCTTCTTGCCCCTTAACTCATCATCACACACTCGCGTATCCTAAGCCCGATCCGCCGAGGCGACTTTGATTTTACGGTACCTCTGGCGGATGAGACCTGGGAAGGCTTCGGTATCGGTGACATTGCTCAAGGAAAGGTCAGCACAGATGACCTCATGTGTTTCTGTATCTACGGCCAAATGCAGTGTTCGCCAGATCCGCCGTTTTTCCTGACCGTATTTTTTTACCTTCCACTCCCCTTAACCCAACACGTTGAGCGTTGAGCCCGCTAGAGTCGATAACGAGGTGCGCAATTTCACCCGGCGTTGGGGTTTTAAACGGGACATGGCCGGACTTCGCCCGCTTACTGATGCAGGTGTCGTCCGGGCAGTTCAACGGCACTTTGATCAGTGTGACAATGGAGTCGCCGAAGCCCTGGAGGGCGCGAAGTGTCAGGCCGAAAATCCGTTTCAGCATCAATACGCTGGTGATTGCCATATCGGAATAATGTGGTGGGCGACCACGCAGAGAAGGTTTTTCCTCGCAGTACCAGGCGTAAAGTGCCGTTTCATCCACCGAGAAAGTGAGTGAACCCCGAGCGATAAGGGCGTTGTTGTAAGCCTTCCAGGTGGTGATGTTGAACTTTTGCTGGGCCACGGAATGTCGCTATTTTGACAGAAGGAGAGTGATCTGATCCTCGTCCCGGCCAAAAGTTCGATTTATTCAACAACGCCCCTTAGCGAACAAAAAATAACATAACAATAACAACTATGTTGGTTTTATATTTCAGGCTGCTAGTAACATATGCTTAATGATAGCATTGCTAAATTCTGAGCATTTCAGTAACTTAGCGCCATCCATCAAACGTTCAAAATCGTAGGTCACGGTTTTAGCGGCAATCGCCCCTTCCATACCTTTAACAATTAAGTTAGCGGCTTCTGTCCAACCCATATGACGCAGCATCATTTCGGCAGAGAGGATAATGGAACCTGGATTTACTTTGTCCTGGCCGACGTATTTAGGCGCAGTGCCATGGGTCGCCTCGAACAGCGCGCAGTCAGAGCCGATGTTGGCACCAGGTGCAATACCGATACCGCCAACCTGGGCTGCTAGGGCGTCAGAAATGTAGTCACCGTTCAAGTTCATACAGGCGATCACATCGTATTCCGCTGGGCGTAGCAATATTTGCTGTAAGAAGGCATCGGCGATCACATCTTTAACCACGATCTCTTTACCGGTATTTGGGTTCTTGATTTTCAGCCATGGCCCACCGTCAATCAACTCACCACCAAACTCTTCACGCGCCAATTCATAGCCCCAATCCTTGAAAGCACCTTCGGTGAATTTCATGATGTTGCCTTTGTGAACCAGGGTCATGGAATCACGGTCATTGGTGATGGCGTATTCGATCGCCGCACGCACCAGACGCTTGGTTCCCTCTTCGGAGACGGGTTTGACGCCGATCCCACACTGCTCTGGGAAGCGGATCTTCTCCACGCCCATTTCGTCACGCAGAAATTTGATCACTTTATCTGCTTGCACAGAACCGGCTTTCCACTCAATGCCAGCATAGATATCTTCAGCGTTTTCACGGAAGATCACCATATCAGTCAGTTCTGGCTGTTTAACCGGACTTGGGGTGCCCTGATAATAGCGTACTGGACGCAGGCACACGTATAGATCCAACTGCTGGCGTAGAGCCACGTTAAGGGAGCGGATACCACCACTAACCGGGGTAGTCAACGGGCCTTTGATGGCAACACGGTAGTCACGGATCAGATCCAGGGTTTCATCTGGTAGCCACACATCATTCCCGTAAACGTGAGTGGATTTTTCGCCAGTGTAGATTTCCATCCATGCGATTTTGCGGGTGCCGTGGTAGGCTTTTTCTACAGCTACATCAACCACATGAATCATAGCAGGGGTAACATCAACGCCAATGCCATCGCCTTCGATAAACGGAACGATAGGGTTATTTGGAACGATCAGTTTACCCTGGGCATCGACCGTAATCTTTTTACCTTCTGCCGGAACAACTACTTTGCTTTCCATCAAACTCTCCTTATACGCGTAATTTTTGTTAATAATTTGTAAGATATGTGCAGATACTACATCCAATATTCCGCCCGATCCAATCCGAAATGGATTCGGTTATAATGCGCTTATCAGCCATAATATCAACTGCTATGAATAAAATATTTATTAAAAATCAAAAAGTTAAACGATTAAGCAAGCATGTGGCAGCGCAAGATCTGTGCCGAGTGGTGTTATTCAACAAGCCATTTGATGTGCTGCCACAGTTCACCGATGCAGCCGGTAGCAACACCTTGAAAGCATTTATTCCCTTTACCGACGTTTACGCCGCCGGGTGTCTGGATCGCGACAGTGAAAGCCTGTTGGTGCCCACCAACGAGGGTAAGTTGCAGGCGCAGCTCACCCAGCCGGGAAAACGCATCGGTAATGTGTACTTCGTACGGCGTTGTTGAATAAATCGAACTTTTGGCCGGGACGAGGATCCGATCACTCTCCTTCTGTCAAAATAGCGATATTCCGTGGCCCAGCAAAAGTTCAACATCACCAACTGGAAGGCTTACAATAACGCCCTTATCGCTCGGGGTTCACTCACTTTCTCGGTGGATGAAACGGCACTTTACGCCTGGTACTGCGAGGCAAAACCTTCTCTGCGTGGTCGCCCACCAAATTATTCCGATATGGCAATGACCAGCGGGCAATGACCAGCGTATTGATGCTGAAACGGATTTTCGGCCTGACACTTCGCGCCCTCCAGGGCTTTGTCGACTCAATTGTCACACTGATCAAAGTGCCGTTGAACTGCCCGGACGACACCTGCATCAGTAAGCGGGCGAAGTCCGGCCATGTCCCGTTTAAAACCGCAACGCCGGGTGAAATTGCGCACTTCGTTATCGACTCTAGCGGGCTCAACGTGTTGGGTTAAGGGGAGTGGAAGGTAAAAAAACACGGTCAGGAAAAACGGCGTATCTGGCGAAAACTGCATTTTTCTGTAGATACAGAAACACATGAGGTCATCTGTGCTGACCTTTCCTTGAGCAATGTCACCGATATAGAAGCCTTCCCAGGTCTCATCCGTCAGAGGTACCGTAAAATCAAAGTCGCCTCGGCGGATCGGGCTTAGGATACGCGAGTGTGTGATGATGAGTTAAGGGGCAAGAAGCTCAAGGCGTTAATACCGCCCAGCAGCGGAGCCCGTTATTGGTCGGCAGACTATGCAGAGCAAAATCAAGCGGTGGCGAACCAGCGCGTTACCGGAGACAACACACGGTGGAAAAGTATCACAGGCTACTACCGACGTTCGATAGCGGCAACAGCAAGGTACAGAGTAAAACAGCTATTTGGTGGTCACCTGTCGCTGCGAGATTATGATGGGCACGTTGCAGAGGCGCTGGCCATGATCTGTTCACTAAACAAGATGACGCTCGCCGGTATGCCAGAAAGTGTACGCCTTGCCTGAAAGCTGCCCATTCACGGGACTCTTTATTCCAAATCCGATTTATTCAACAACGCCATTAACGCCATTAGCCAGATCAATTTCTAATGCGATGTTTTTAACAAACAGGGCAGTCATTGAACAGGTAACGGAAATCTCTTGGGTATCGGGCTAAGAGCCTAAAACTGGGGCAGGTTATCTCATTATCTGAAGCGGGCGGAGAATGTCTAACGACACTCCCCACTAATTTTAAAGTAAACAAAAAATGCTGTACTTGACCACCCACAAGCTGAGGTAGCATTCTAGTTTGTTGGCATTGATTAGGTTGGATGGTCCATCAATGCCTAGATGGTTTTTTAATCAGTAGTGCTGATTAGATAGCGGTAACGTTAGCCGCTGATGGGCCTTTCGCACCGTTCTCAATAGAGAAATGTACGTTTTGGCCTTCTGCTAGGGTCTTGAAGCCTTGATCCTGAATTGCAGAGAAGTGTACGAATACATCTTTGCTGCCATCTGCTGGAGTGATAAAACCAAAACCTTTAGACTCGTTGAACCACTTCACTTGACCCTTGATCATGTTAGACATGCTAATTTCCTTCGATAATAAATGTAGCTACCATGGGCATGTTATAGTCGGTATTAGTTACTTATGGAGGCACTATAAAGGAAATTCGTCAAATAAGAGCTATCTAGAGGATAACGCTTTAAATCTGAACTACTTTACTCAAAATGTCGTGCATAAATAGGTCTGTACCACACGCCAGGTTTATTAACTCATGACCGGGCTTTAATAGCAACTCTTTTTATCATAGCACGCTGCAAAGGGACACGAAACGCGCAAGATTTGTGCCCTGGCGGTTGCCTTTTCATCACACCCCTCTTCCAGCGCAACGGGGAAAGGGCACTAGGCTTGTGTCGCGCAATGGCACATGAGCCGCTGGCTATCAATTACGGGACACAGCCTAGGGTTCCGTAACTAAACGCGGTAGTATTGTGACCTCAAAAGCCGGTAACCAAGATGTAAGGGTGGAACACAACTTAACTTTTACTTGAATAACTTGCTGACCATATCCCCCAGTATGTTGCTATCCTGCTGCACTTCACCGTTGGGTGATGCGGCGCTAGCCACCGTAGGTAGAAACTTTGCGATTGCGATGGTGCTGCATGCCTGAGCCGGATCGACCCCCAGTTTTTCGGCCAATTGATTGATAGCGTCGCTGCCCAGCACTTACTGCACATGGTCGCTGGAAATCTGCTGGCTTTTGCCGCTGCTGAGCCATGACCCCACTACATCACCGAATTGCCCGTGACGGAATTTGTCCAAAATCGCCTGTAGGCCACCCCACCCTGTTGTTCAACCCATTGCATAATGGCGGCATAATCGATGCCCTTGCTGCTGACACCCTACAGAATGTTACCCAATACGCTATTTAACAGACCCATAGTCATCTCCTTTCAGGCCGTGCGAAGGCCAAGTTAATTTGACGAAAAAACCACCACGGCGGCCAAATTGCTCTTAGCCTAACCGCTGATCTTTCTGTTAAAAAAGTACCATCTTGGTACCGACAACCACCGCCCAAGGTCATTTGCTCAATATCATTGCACACTAAAATTTTAAGATCTTAATGGCTTTGTTGAATAAATCAGATTTGGAATAAAGAGTCCCGTGAATTTGCATCTTTCAGGCAAGGCGTACACTTTCTGGCATACCGGCGAGCGGCATCTTGTTTAATGCACAGATCATGGCCAGCGCCTCTGCAACTTGCCCATCATAATCTCACCGCGACAGGTGACCACCAAATAGCTGTTTTACTCTGTACCTCGCTGTTGCCGCTATCGAACGTCGGTGGTAGCCTATGATACTTTTCCACCGTGTGTTGTCTCCGGTAACGCGCTGGTTTACCACCGCTTGATTTCGCTCTGCATAGTCTGCCGACCAATAACGGGCTCCGCTTTTGGGCGGTATTAACGCCCTGAGCTTCTTGCCCCTTAACTCATCATCACACACTCGCGTATCCTAAGCCCGATCCGCCGAGGCGACTTTGATTTTACGGTACCTCTGACGGATGAGACCTGGTAAGGCTTCGGTATCGGTGACATTGCTCAAGGAAAGGTCAGCACAGATGACCTCATGTGTTTCTGTATCTACAGAAAAATGCAGTTTTCGCCAGATACGCCGTTTTTCCTGACCGTGTTTTTTTACCTTCCACTCCCCTTAACCCAACACGTTGAGCCCGCTAGAGTCGATAACGAAGTGCGCAATTTCACCCGGCGTTGCGGTTTTAAACGGGACATGGCCGGACTTTGCCCGCTTACTGATGCAGGTGTCGTCCGGGCAGTTCAACGGCACTTTGATCAGTGTGACAATGGAGTCGACAAAGCCCTGTAGGGCGCGAAGTGTCAGGCCGAAAATCCGTTTCAGCATCAATACGCTGGTGATTGCCATATCGGAATAATGTGGTGGGCGACCACGCAGAGAAGGTTTTGCCTCGCAGTACCAGGCGTGAAGTGCCGTTTCATCCACCGAGAAAGTGAGTAAACCCCGAGTGATAAGGGCGTTGTTGTAAGCCTTCCAGTTGGTGATGTTGAACTTTTGCTGGGCCACGGAATGTCGCTATTTTGACAGGAGGAGAGTGATCTGATCCGCGTGCCGGCCAAAAGTTCAATTTATTCAACAACGCCACTTGAGCTGAAAAAATTGAAATAATGTCTATGAATCACCCATGCCATTGCATGGTTTGTTGGTGGGTAGTACAGGGTTCGAACCTGTGAACAATTAATTAGGAGTCAACTGCTCTACCAACTGAGCTCACGACCCAATGGCTTCATTATTTTCTTCTGCTGCGTTACTGTCAAATGCTTACACGGATTATATTATTCATGTAGAATTGGCAATACCATGTTTTTTCGATAAAATAATCCACATAATTTCTGTTAAATTACCATTTTTATTTTTCAGAGTAATCTTCCACTCCTTGAACGTCCCATTTCTACCCCCGTAATGACAGCGTTAAGGAATAATCAACTTTAATCTCGCATATAATTGTTGTAAATCTGTTGCACAAGGGAGAGGTTGTCACACTGGCTTACTAAACCAAGCCAATCTAATAAACGTAAAAAAACAGCCACCTCAGAACTTACATATCCCACTAATGACAGGTAAAACAGGACATGATTAAATGGTAGATCACTCTAAAATAACCACCGACGTTACGCCCGCGTCAAAAAAACATCTACGACGAAACTTAACCAATCGGCATATTCAACTGATCTCGATTGGCGGCGCGATCGGTACAGGTCTGTTTATGGGTTCCGGCAAAACCATCAGCCTAGCTGGCCCTTCCATCATCATCGTGTACATGATAATTGGCTTTATGTTGTTCTTCGTGATGCGTGCCATGGGCGAACTGTTGCTGTCCAATCTTGAGTATAAGTCGTTCAGTGATTTTGCCGCAGATCTGATCGGCCCATGGGCCGGTTTTTTTACCGGCTGGACTTACTGGTTCTGTTGGGTGGTTACCGGCATCGCCGACGTGGTAGCGATCACTGCCTACGCTCAGTTCTGGTTCCCCGAATTGTCGCAGTGGATCTGCTCACTGCTGTGCGTACTGCTGCTGCTTGTCCTGAACCTGGTGACGGTGAAGGTGTTCGGCGAAACGGAGTTCTGGTTCGCAATGATAAAAATCGTCGCCACCATCAGCCTGATCATCATTGGGCTCGTGATGATCGTCATGCAGTTCCAGTCTCCGTCTGGTACTGTTGCCTCGCTTTCACACCTGTGGAATAACGGTGGATTGTTTCCGAAAGGCATCAGCGGCTTCTTCGCTGGCTTCCAGATTGCGGTATTCGCCTTCGTCGGTATTGAATTGGTGGGTACTACCGCAGCGGAAACCAAAGTGCCAGAAAAAGTGCTGCCGCGCGCCATCAACGCCATTCCACTGCGCATCATTATGTTCTATGTATTCGCGCTGATGGTGATCATGTCGGTCACGCCTTGGAACTCGGTTGTTGCAGATAAAAGCCCATTCGTTGAGTTATTCGTCCTGATCGGCCTACCGGCAGCGGCCAGCATTATCAACTTCGTGGTGCTGACCTCAGCCGCTTCTTCTGCCAACAGTGGGGTGTTTTCTACCAGTCGCATACTGTTCGGCTTGGCACAGGAAGGCGATGCGCTAAAATCGTTCGCCAACCTGTCTAAACGCGCGGTACCAGCCAATGGTCTGATCTTCTCATGCCTTTGCTTGTTGTGTGGCTCAGTGCTGATTTTACTGATCCCAAACGTGATGGTGGTGTTTACCTTAGTCACCACGGTTTCGGCGATCTTGTTCATGTTCGTCTGGAGTATCATCCTATGTTCTTACCTGGTTTATCGCAAACAGCACCCCGCGTTACACCATAAATCAATCTATAAGATGCCGGCAGGCAGGCTAATGTGCTGGATTTGTATCGCGTTCTTTGCCTTTATTCTGGTGCTGCTAGCGCTTCGTGAAGATACCCGCCAAGCTCTGATCGCCACGCCGCTGTGGTTTATGGTACTCGGCCTTTCCTACATGCTGCTGCGCAACAAGAAGGCCGCTTAATGATGGCACGTCCCGCTACGCCTGCCCAGTTCAGAAACACTATTGGGCAGGCGCTGCACCTTTTGCGCACAGTATTGCCACTGTGCTATACAATCATGTTTAGCCAATGCCTCTTTTGGCCATCTAATCTAGTGAAAAGCCTCATAGAGATAAAACAATTAATTGATAAAAAAGCGTACTAAAACTGGTAAATAACGCCCCGGCGAAGGGCCGGAGCCTGACCTGCTGATCGCCAGCAGCGTGTAGAAACAGTTTGGCATAGCCATTCTACACAGAGTGCTGGAAGTACTGCAATGTTATGGGGTGTAACCAGTGCAGGTGATAGTCGACGATAAAGGGGGCTGGACTGCGTGCTGCGCGCACGTCTGGAGACGGTGCTGATTCGCGCCAGCGACAGCAGCCCACTATCTTGAGAGGAGAGCAATGCCTTTATCTACCAGGCTGATGCGCTGATGTTCAATTTGGAGGACTCGGTGATCCTGCGCGAGAAGGACGCCGCCCGCTGGCGGGTGTATCACGCGTTGCAGCGCCCACTGTATCAAGAGGTAGAGACTATTGTTTTGGGCAACGCGCTAGATTCTGCTTATGGCTTGGCTGACCTGTAGGCGGTAGGGCGCGGTGGGAACGGATATCGTGCGGTTGCCTAAGACCGACTGCGCGTAGGATGTTACTGATATGTCACGAGAAATCGCCGCCATTGAGGCCGACTGTGGCCGCCCAGTCGGCAGCACTGGTCTGCTAGCAGTGATCGAATCGGCACAGGGCATTACCAACGCGGTGGTGATCGCCCAGATTTCGCCGTACCTGATGGGTATCTCATTGGGGGCAGAAGACTACGTGCGCAACCTGTGCACCAAGCGGTCGCCAGAGGACATCGAACTGCTTTTCGCCCGCTTCCCGCTGATGCCAGCGGCGTGCGCCGCTGGCATCCAGGCGTTCGATACCGTTTATTCCGATGCCAACCACGAGGCCGGGTTCTTGCAATAAGCAGCACTGATCAAGCAGCTTGATTTCGACGGTAAATCGCTGATCAACCCACGGCAGATCGAATTGTTGCACAAGGTGTATGCGCCGAGCGCCATAGAAGTCGCCCATGCCTGGCAAGTGGTGGAAGCCGCCGAGGTAGCAGAACAGGAGGGGCGTGGCGTTACTCAACGGTAAGATGGTTGATAGCCCGGTGATTGAACGTGCGCGGTTAATGCTGGAGCACGCGGCACTGTCCGGTATTCGGGAACAGCCCATGCAGCAAGAGGAGGCATGATGGATCGTCAACAACGACTGATGAGCTTTAATAACGCTGTGAACGTGGGCTGCTATCAGGATGCTTCCAAGGCCAATTTGCAGGCGCGTAAACCGTGTGACATCAAACGCTGCGACTCGTTGCAGCAGGCGGTGCGCTGTGGCGGGTTGCAGGACGGCATGACCATCTCCTTTCACCATGTGATTCGTAGTGGGGATCTGGCGCTGAATCAGGTGATGGAGACACTAGCCTCTAGCTCGCTGTCCGATTGTCATGCGCCGCTGGTTGGACATATCCACCACGATGTGGTGAGCTGCATCTACATCTCCGGCCTGCGCGGGTCGCTAGCAGATGCCATCTCGCCTGGCTTGCTGGAGGAACCAGTACAACTTAATTCCTACGGTGGCCGGGTCAATTTGATCAAGTCCGGTGAGTTGAAGATCGACGTTGCTTTCCTCGCGATGTCGGCTTGCGATGAGTTTAGCAACGCCAATGGTTACAGCGGCGAAGCTTGCGGTTCGATCGGTTATGCGCGGGTGGATGCCGAAGCGGCGGAAAAGGTGGTGACCGAACAGATCTTGCCGTACCCGCATCATCCGGCCAGCCTGGCGCAGGATCGGGTGGATAGCATCGACATCCTGGTCACTGAACACGGCATCGCCGTTAGCCCGGCGCGGCGAGCTGGCACAGCGGTTACAGCAAGCTTGGCTGTCGGTGGTGAGCATCGGCTGGCTACGTCAATGTGCGCTACAACTGACCGGTGAACCAGCACCGATCGCCTTCACCAACAAAGTGGTAGCAGTAGTGCGCTACCGTGATGGTTCGGTGAGCGATGTAGTTCATCCAAGTGGCGGAGTAAACCATGCTAGCCGTCGATCCCCAATTGGCCGTTAATCGCCCGGTCAGCCTGCCGACGTTGCTGACGAGCCTGGGTCGGTGAAGGATAACGCGTTAACGCACCGCATCTTTAACCTTGTTTGGCAGGCGCTGCGTCAACTGCTATCTGAACAGGGTTAGCACTACCTGCAAGCCGCAATCTTGGCGTTGCCTACCGGGTTGTGAAGGCTATCTAGCACTACAGGCGGACGCGTGGCGAGTGAAAGATTGTGCCATACAGTTGGAAATACGCCAGCCGATTGGCCGACTGTGGGATATCGATGTGCTCACCCCGGAGGGGCGCATTCTGTCACGGCGTAATATCGGTCTGCCAGAGCGCCGCTGCTTGCTGTGCCGCCAGCCTGCAAAGGTCTGCGCCCGTCAGCGACGACTTGCTAGCCCACAGTTGCTAAATGAAATGGAAAGGATAATCAATCCTGCGATCTCAAACGGGTGATTCGCCTGTGCACATTTAGCAGGAAGCCTGCAATTTTGCCCGCACCGCCTACCGTGCTCTGTTGGTGGAAGTCAACCTCACACCTAAACCAGGGTTGGTGGACCGTCATAACACTGGCGCGCATCACGACATGGAGCCAGGCCATTTTTACCGCAGCGCCCGCACCATCAGCGTGTGGCTACCGCGCTTTTATCAAGCGGGGGTTAAGATGCCGCATTGCCCGCCACGCAGCAGTTGGCGCGGCTACGGCCGCTGGGCATGGCCTGTGAAAACCACATATTCTGCGCCACCGGCGGTATCAATACCCATAAAGGCCGCATATTTTCTCTTGGCCTAATGTGTGCCGCTTTTGGTTGCTTGCAACGGCAGCAGCGCGCGCTGAACGCCGAGGCGTTGTGTGCGGAGACAGCGGCGATGTGTCAAGGGTTGGTGGAATGGGAGCTACGGCCCACCAAAAGCTGGCAGACTGTTGCTCAGCGGTTGTTTGCCGCAAACAAGCTGAGCGGTGCACGCCACGCGGCGGAGTCTGGCTTTCGGCTGGTAGTTTGTGGTGCTTTGCCGCTGTATCGGCTGCGCCTTATGGCGGGATATGACCAACAAGCGGCGCTAATAGACAGTCTGCTGTGGCTGATGGCTGACAATGATGACACTAATGTTGCTTCACTTAGCGGTATAAATGGCCTGCACTGGCTGCAGCGTCTGTATCGCTTCGACGGCGAATGCATCGCGCGCAACCTTAGTCCTGGCGGCAGCGCTGACCTGTTGATAGTCACTTGGCTGCTGGCGCAATTACCGGGTAATTAAAAATAATAACTGTCAGGAGAATCCACATGTCTCAAACTCAGGAAAAAATCTGGAAAGCGATAGCACCGTTGGCAGTGCTTGCGATCCTGTTATTGATACCGGTGCCTGATAGCAGGCTGCCACAAGCCTGGCGCTACTTCGCCATCTTTTTGGCAATGATCGTCGGCATGATTCTGGAGCCGATCCCAGCCACCGCTATCAGCTTTATCGCAGTAACCACCAGTGTATTGAGTGCCAATTGGGTGTTGTTCAGCGCGTAGGATCTGGCTGAACCGGGTTTTAAAGCCGACAAAGAAGCGCTTAAATGGGAGCTGGCGGGCTTCTCTAGCACCACCGTATGGCGGAGGCACGGTGTTCCCGGTAGTGAAAAATTTGCCGCCGTTGTTTGATTCATTCCCCAATGATCCCTCATCATATCGTATCGGCGGCTACATTATGTGGATGATGGTGGTGGGTACTAGCATCAGTTCCTCAATGTTTGTCACCGGTGCCGCACCCAACGTGCTGGGCGTGGAGTTTGTCGGCAAAATCGCTGGGGTGAACATCAGTTGGATACAGTGGTTCCTGGCATTCCTTAGGTCGGTCTGATGTTATTGATTATTGAGCCGCTTATTTCCTATTACCTTTATAAGCCGGGGTTGACCCACAGCAGTAAAGTGGCCTCCTTGGCTAACAACGCACTGAATGAAATGGGCAAACTGACCCGCAAGGAATACATCCTGATCGGCCTAGTATTACTGAGCCTGTGGGTGTTCGTCAGCAATATGTTGAATGCCACTGCGGTTTGCCTATTGGTGGTATCACTGATGCTGGCGTTGCAGGGTGTGTCGTGGAAGGATATCACCAAATATTACAGCGCTTGGAACACACTGATTAACCTGGCAACCTTGGTGGTGATGGCCAATGGTCTGACGCGTTCCAGCTTTATCGACTGGTTCGCCCGGACGATGAGCACGCATTTGGACGGCTTTTCACCCAATATGGCGGTGATAGCGCTGGTGCTGGTTTTTTACTTCGCCAACTACTTATTCGCCAGTCTGTCGGCACATACTGTCATCCTGCTACTGGTGATCCTTGCGGTGGGTAAAGGGCTGCCGGGCGTGCCGCTGGAACAGCTCTCGATGCTGTTGGTGCTCTCGATCGGTATCATGGAGGTGCTGACACCTTATGCCACCGTCCCTGGGGTGATCATCTATGGCTGTAGTTATTTGAAATCAAAGGATTACTGGCGGTTGGGCGGCCATCAGGAGATGGCCGCTGCGCAGGTATGATCCTTTCTATAAAATTTTTATTTCTTTTGGTAGACACATTCTACACCCTAACAAACGTATGCTAATTGATTAGAAATAATCACTTTACAGGAACCTCTAGGCATGAGAAAAAAATGTTATCGCTGTGTCTGTCTTCATCGCTTACCGTTGTGGAGCGTGACTGCATGAATATCAGCCAGGGGAAAGACAGCAATCAGCGCCTGATGCTCACCCGTCAGATACCACTTACCTTCACGCAAAACCAGGCGATAGGGAGCAAGGCCTTTACAGCGGCAACCGTTACCGAGCAGCGTCACCTTCAGATGTTTCTATACCGCGCTCACCAACCGTGTGAATGCGTCTGAGTCTAGGGATGAAACCCGGATCGCTCCCTGCAAGATAATGCAAGGAGACTCCCCTGTTCCGCTCAACAGTGAACTGACCAGATGGTTATCCCTATCAGGAAACAGTGCTTCAACCCCTGACTGGCGGGCAAATTTCATTACTGCCACCTCCCGCTGGCGGCTACCGGATAACAAGCGGCACCGGCCTATGCGATATTCCTGGTCCAGATACATCAGCCGTTCCCGAATACCCTGGCGCAGGGTTCGAACCGACAAACCAAATTCAGTTGCCAGCGTTCGAAAATCCAGCGTTTCGCCAGCTAGCAGGCAGCTGGTAATTAATGACAGTCGGACAGCAAACTGATCGTGACGACGTTCAACCCGAGCCATGAGGCAGGTTCTCCAGTAATATAATCAGCTGAAAATAAAACGATTATTCTAACGAGGTGGGACAGGGAATGGACCCCATAAGACGTATTTTTTACAGTTGCCGAAATCAGCCATGACGGGGCGTAAAGAGAAAGTGTAACAAACTCGGCAGCTTATAAAACGTCATAACGGACAGGGTATGTCCCGAAGATAATTGCAGGTAAGCCAGGTCAGAAGAAAATCCAGTCCCAAACGGCACGGACAAGGGATACTGTAAGTATTCCTCAGAAAGCCCTGTTCTTACGGCCAGGACCTTGTCAGCAGTCTGAATGAACACGGTTTCCCATTACGCATAGAGAGCGTTCATAAATTCTGTGTCACGTTAAAAAATCATCAGAACGTAATCACTTTATCGAGGTGACCCGGCGTTGTTGAATAAATCGGATTTGGAATAAAAGAGTCCCGTGAATGGGCAGCTTTCAGGCAAGGCGTACACTTTCTGGCATACCGGCGAGCGTCATCTTGTTTAATGCACAGATCATGGCCAGCGCCTCTGCAACTTGCCCATCATAATCTCGCAGCGACAGGTGACCACCAAATAGCTGTTTTACTCTGTACCTCGCTGTTGCCGCTATCGAACGTCGGTGGTAGCCTGTGATACTTGTCCACCGTGTGTTGTCTCCGGTAACGCGCTGGTTCGCCACCGCTTGATTTCGTTCTGCATACTGCCGACCAATAACGGGCTCGCTTCTCGGCGGTATTAACACCTTGAGCTTCTTGCCCCTTCACTCATCATCACACACTCGCGTATCCTAAGCCCGATCCGCCGAGGCGACTTTGATTTTACGGTACCTCTGACGGATGAGACCTGGGAAGGCTTCGGTATCGGTGACATTGCTCAAGGAAAGGTCAGCACAGATGACCTCATGTGTTTCTGTATCTACGGCAAAATGCAGTTTTCGCCAGATCCGCCGTTTTTCCTGACCGTGTTTTTTTGCCAGCGACTCCCCTTCACCCAACATATTGAGCCCGCTAGAGTCGATAACGAGGTGCGCAATTTCACCCAGCGTTGGGGTTTTAAACGGGACATGGCCGGACTTCGCCCGCTTACTGATGCAGGTGTCGTCCGGGCAGTTCAACGGCACTTTGATCAGTGTGATAATGGAGTCGACAAAGCCCTGTAGGGCGCGAAGTGTCAGGCCTAAAATCCGTTTCAGCATCAATACGCTGGTGATTGCCATATCGGAATAATGTGGTGGGAGACCACGCAGAGAAGGTTTTGCCTCGCAGTACCAGGCGTGAAGTGCCGTTTCATCCCCCCAGCAAGTGAGTGAACCCCGAGTGGTAATGGCGTTGTTGTAAGCCTTCCAGTTGGTGATGTTGAACTTTTGCTGGGCCACGGAATGTCGCTATTTTGACAGAAGGAGAGTGATCTGATCCTCGTCCAGGCCAAAAGTTCGATTTATTCAACAACGCAACAGTACATGTGAATTGGTTCTTTTTCAATGCTCGCTGAACTTATGGGGCATAGACATAGAGATATTGGGTACTTTTGAGTAGAGGTAACATTTTTAAGAAGAGAAAAACTTCATAAAAACATAGGATCAGTAGTCTTTGGGCAAGGTTGGTGAAAATAGGCTCATTACGGTATAAACGTATTGAGCAAGATTACTCGTTTTGTCGGTAGTTTTACTATCATTTTACCATGTTAAAATTGCAGTCATAAAAAAACCATCCGCAAAGGGTTGGTTTCTCTAAGGATTTTTGGTCGGCATGAGAGGATTCTAACCCCCGACACCCCATGACGGTGCGCTACTAAGCTGAGCTACATGCCGACGCTGCGGAAGATAATACTACCTATTCTCAATGCTAATGCAAACACTTAGTTGTCCGATTGCTTATGTTATAAGCAGTTAGTTGGCAATAAAGCGTTTTACATCGGTTAGCACCTCCAATAGCAGGGTAAGCTGCGGTTTCTCGTCTTTTATCTCTTTGTCGTCTTTATCGTAGGCACGGTAAATTCCATTGTTGTCCAGCGTCAACGTTTGCGTTGGCGTGGTGATCACCAGTCGGTTGCTATCGCCGGTGGCGATCCAGTTGTTGTGGCGCTGGGTGGTAAACAGGTTTTCACCCTGCGAATAATCCTTTGGCGCAGTTTTCACATGCAGCAGGCGTTGCATCAGCGTGCGCATCACATCGTTATGTCCGGTCAACTTACTGATGGTTTGCGCTGGCGTACCCGGCCAATGAACCACCAGTGGTACATGCAACTGAGGTTGGCTAAAGCCGCTACCCCATGGCTCTTTGCAAGTATCATTGAATTCAATGCCGTGCTCGGCTGTGATCACCACCACGGTTTTATTCAGCAGGCCACGTTGCTTCAATATACCCAGAACCTGAGCGATCTGTGTATCCACGTCCAGCACTCCGTTGCGGTAACGCTGAATAATATCGGTCGATGCTGGCTTTCTCCCACTGGCTGCTAGCGCTGTACCGCTGAAATTGAGATAGGAGAACCACGGTTCTTCTTTACTGCCCTGATCCACTAACCAGCATTGCCATTGCTGCGTGGTGATTTCATCGCTTTGCTTGGTGGGCGCTGGCAGGGAGAAGTCGGTCAGCAGGGCCTGGCGATACAGGTGGGCGGTAAAGCCGTCGGATGAGAACAAGCCGAACCTATACCCTTGTTCACCGAGTGCATTCACTAGCGCTGAGGGTTTGCACGAGGCAAGAATATTGTCTAAATAGGTTGACGAAATACCGTAGAATAAGCCGAACAAACCGGTATTGGCATAATTGCCTGAGCTGTAATGATTGCTGAAGCGGACATTTTCCTGCGCAAAATGAGCCAGAGCAGGCATATTCTGTGCCATATCCTGAGGGCGCAGACTGTCCACCACAATCATCAGTAAGTTATAACCGCTGCCTTTATCGCTGTAGCTGAGATCGCTAAGCGGATATTCTACTGCTACGGCTTCAGGATTGCCTTGCTGCATCAGACGGCGCTCATATTCCTTTTGATCGAGCAGGCCGTGCTTTTCAAGGAATTTACGCGCAGTCATCGGGTATGACAGCGGCAGGTTGGCGCGTTGCATAATGATCGGGCGATAGAAGTTAGCATCAGCCCAGATGTAAATCAGATGCGCAGTGAAAAAAGCGCAGATAAACAGCATCGCCAGCGGCTTACCGAAATGCTGGCGGTTCAGGCTGCGTAGCTTCTGCCAACTCCAGGTGCCGAACAGCATCTCCACCAGAAAGATGATTGGCACGCAGATAAACATCAGTTGCCAGTCGCGCGCCAGTTTGCTTTGGTCTGGGTTGACCACCAGTGCCCACACTACCGGGTTAAGATGCAGGTGGAAATGGGAGAACACTTCACTATCGACCAATAGCAGTGTCAGCCCTGCAGTAGCCAGTGCGGCGGAAATAAAGCGCAACAGCCATTGCGACATCACCACGAAGGTGAGCGGGAAAATCACCAGCAGATAGCCGGCGAACACGACAAAGCTAAAGTGCCCAAATAGACTGATCAGAGCATATATCCGGCCTAGCAGCGAAGACGGCCAGTCAGTGAGAAACGGGTAACGGCTCCCCAGCCCAAGGACGAGTAGGATATTAAACAAGGCGAACCAGTGCCCCCAGCTAATCATCTGGGAGACTTTTTCACGATAATGCTGGCGGTTTGTCACCATAAATAGGTCTTAATGCGTTTTATCTTCATCTTCACGAATAGAAGCTTGCAGGGCTTCAGCAAATGATCTTGCCAGGGTTTTCCGCTGTGCGGGTGCAACGCTGGTGTTGATCAGATTATTCACTATGTTGCCCAGTATCATCAGAGAAAGATCGGTGGGTGTACGGTGTTCTTCCAGAACATTGATCAACTCAGAGAGCAGTTGTTCAACTCATTCGTCACTGTAACGAGATGATTGTGGCATAAAATTGTGCTTAGTAACCTGATAAAGTGGCACATCTTACCGTATGGGGTCGTGATTTTCCGCTCTTTTATCGATCCCCTTTTTCTTTTAAATCTCATCGATAGCTGTTGCGTTGCCTTAGAGCCTATCCCAAATGGTAAATAAAATAGCCTGATGGGATTGGTTTCTAGGCAGTATCTCGGCATTGCAGGTGAACGCTGCTGGTGGTCATTTGAGCGCGCCGCAAGGTGCAGGTCGTGAGGTTTGGTGTGGCGTTGTTGAATAAATCGGATTTGGAATAAAGAGTCCCGTGAATGGGCAGCTTTCAGGCAAGGCGTACACTTTCTGGCATACCGGCTAGCGTCATCTTGTTTAATGCACAGATCATGGCCAGCGCCTCTGCAACTTGCCCATCATAATCTCGCAGCGACAGGTGACCAAATAGCTATTTTACTCTGTACCTCGCTGTTGCCGCTATCGAACGTCGGTGATAGCCTATGATACTTTTCCACCGTGTGTTGTCTCCGGTAAGGCGCTGGTTCGCCACCGCTTGATTTCGCTCTGCATAGTATTATCAGCCAATAACGGGCTCCGCTTCTAGGCGGTATTAACGCCCTGAGCTTCTTACGCCTTAACTCATCATCACACACTCGCGTATCCTAAGCCCGATCCGCCGAGGCGACTTTGATTTTACGGTACCTATGGCGGATGAGACCTGGGAAGGCTTCGGTATCGGTGACATTGCTCAAGGAAAAGTCAGCACAGATGACCTCATGTGTTGCTGTATCTACGGCCAAATGCAGTTTTCGCCAGATCCGCCATTTTTCCTGACCGTGTTTTTTTACCTTCCACTCGCCTTCACCCAACACGTTGAGCCCTCTAGAGTCGATAACGAGGTGCGCAATTTCACCCGGCGTTGGGGTTTTAAACGGGAAACGGGACATGGCCGGACTTTGCCCGCTTACTGATGCAGGTGTCGTCCGGGCAGTTCAACGGCACTTTGATCAGTATGACAATGGAGTCGACGAAGCCCTGGAGGGCGCGAAGTGTCAGGCCGAAAATCCGTTTCAGCATCAATACGCTGGTGATTGCCATATCGGAATAATGTGGTGGGAGACCACGCAGAGAAGGTTTTGCCTCGCAGTACCAGGCGTGAAGTGCCTTTTCATCCCCCCAGCAAGTGAGTGAACCCCGAGTGATAAGGGCGTTGTTGTAAGCCTTCCAGTTGGTGATGTTGAACTTTTGCTGGGCCATGGAATGTCGCTATTTTGACAGAAGGAGAGTGATCGGATCCGCGTGCCGGCCAAATGTTCGATTTATTCAACAACGCCCACCGGAGCTAGCGTCGGCATCGGACGTGAAGCGGCACTGACCTATGCCCGCTTCGGTGCTCAGTTGGTGCTATTGGGACGTACCGAGAGCAAATTACAGGCGGTTCAGGCGGAGATTCACGCAATGGGCGGCCTACCAGCTCATATCGTGACCCTGGATTTGCTACATACTACGCTAGAACAATGCCAACAGGTTGTAGACGATCTGACAGCGCAGATCCCCCGGCTTGATGGCGTGTTACACAATGCCGGTGTGTTGGGAGATATCGCGCCGATGATTGAGCTGTCGATGACTATGTGGCTGGAAGTGATGCACGTCAACTTCAATGCTACCGTGATGCTGACGCAGGTTCTACTACCATTGCTGCTGAGATCACACGCCGGGTCGTTGGTGTTTACCAGTTCCAGCGTTGGCCGTACCGGGTGCGCCAACTGGGGGGCTTATGCGGTGTCCAAATTCGCAACTGAGGGTATCATGCAGGTACTGGCCGACGAGTACAGGAGCCGTAATCTTCGGGTAAACTGCATCAATCCAGGAGGAACTCGTAGCAAAAAGCTGAAAACACCCACCGATATCATGCCGCTGTACCTCTATCTGATGGGGGATGATAGCCGTTTCAAAACTGGTATGACTTTTGATGCCCACCCGCATCGCAAACCGGGTGCCATCGTATAATAAAGGTACGATGACTTGGCTGAAGAACACCACCAGTAGAGGTTATCAGGAACTGGCGGATGCCTTGCCGATGATGCAGTTGCTAAAACTTAACGGCGCTTCCTTGGTCTGCCAGATTTGCTACCTGGCGCATTGCGGCGACCGCTGCTACCGGTCACCTGAATATGACGTTTGACAGCACGGCGGATCTGATTGGCCTTCATGCGGCAGCGTTCACGCTCCACCGGCATTTTGCTGACTGTTTCCGGTTTCAGGTCAACCAGCGCGCGTAGATAGTTGATCGCGTTCAGATGCAGCTCTGCCCAACCGCCACGCGGTAGCCCTTTGGGCAATGCGATATCGCCGTATCGTACACGGATTAGTCGGCTGACCTGCACGCCAACCGCTTCCCATAGACGGCGTACCTCACGGTTGCGGCCTTCGGTAAGGGTGACGTTATACCACTGGTTCAAGCCTTCACCCCCTTGGAAGTCGATGGTGTGGAAGGCCGCTGGGCCATCTTCCAACTGTACGCCATTCTTCAACTGCTTCACGTTGTCATCGTCGGTCTGACCAAACACGCGCACCGCGTATTCGCGTTCAACTTCTCGGCTTGGGTGCATCAGGCGATTAGCCAACTCACCATCGGTGGTGAACAACAAAAGGCCAGAGGTGTTGACATCCAGACGCCCTACCGCTACCCAGCGTGAACCACGAAGCTTAGGCAGGCGGTCGAACACCGTTGGACGGCCTTCGGGATCGCTGTGGGTGCAAAGCTCGCCTTCTGGCTTGTAATAGGCCAATACACGGCAAACCGCCTCTTCAGAAGATTCCTTGACCGAGACAACATGACCATCTAGACGAATTTTCATCGCAGGGTTTACCTCAACGCGATCACCCAATTTGGCTATCTTGCCATCGACACTGACGCGGCCAGCGTCAATCATAGCTTCAATTACACGACGTGAACCGTGACCCACGCGTGCTAAAACTTTCTGTAACTTCTCGCTCATTGAGCAACCTCTAGTGTCGCCTTCACAGGCATCAGCGTATATGATTTTTCCACTGGTTACGGCTATAATTATCACAAATATATGATTTATAAAATATTTTTTTAAAAAACCGCATACATAATTCAAATTGGCTAGATATTCTACACTAACTTCAGGACCAATGATTCTAAAAATTTTGTACGTTTTTCAGGCAACACTGGCTACCTAAAACTGGCTCAAGTAACTCAAAGGCACTCAACCCACGACCATTTATCAGCGTTGTTGAATCAATCGAACATTTGGCCGGCACGCGGATCCGATCACTCTCCTTCTGTCAAAATAGCGACATTCCGTGGCCCAGCAAAAGTTCAACATCACCAACTGGAAGGCTTACAACAACGCCCTTATCACTCGGGGTTTACTCACTTTCTCGGTGGATGAAACGGCACTTCACGCCTGGTACTGCAAGGCAAAACCTTCTCTGCGTGGTCGCCGACAACATTATTCCGATATGGCAATCACCAGCGTATTGATGCTGAAACGTATTTTCGGCCTGACACTTCGCGCCCTCCAGCGCTTCGTCGACTCCATTGTCACACTGATCAAAGTGCCGTTGAACTGCCCGGACGACACCTGCATAAGTAAGCGGGAAAAGTCCGGCCATGTCCCGTTTAAAACCCCAACGCCGGGTGAAATTGCGTACCTCGTTATCGACTCTAGCGGGCTCAACGTGTTGGGTGAAGGCGAGTGGATGGCAAAAAAATATGGTCAGGAAAAACGGCGGATCTGGCGAAAACTGCATTTGGCCGTAGATACAGAAACACATGAGGTCATCTGTGCTGACCTTTCTTTGAGCAATGTCACCGATACCGAAGCCTTCCCAGGTCTCATCCGTCAGAGGTACCGTAAAATCAAAGTCGCCTCGGCGGATCGGGCTTAGGATACGCGAGTGTGTGATGATAAGTTAAGGGGCAAGAAGCTCAAGGCGTTAATACCGCCCAGCAGCGGAGCCCGTTATTGGTCGGCAGACTATGCAGAGCAAAATCAAGCGGTGGCGAACCAGCGCCTTACCGGAGACAACACACGGTGGAAAAATATCACAGGCTACCACCGACGTTCGATAGCGGCAACAGCGAGGTATAGAGTAAAACAGCTATTTGGTGGTCACCTATCGCTGCGAGATTATGATGGGCAAGTTGCAGAGGCGCTGGCCATGATCTGTGCATTAAACAAGATGCCGCTCGCCGGTATGTCAGAAAGTATACGCCTTGCCTGAAAGCTGCCCATTCACAGGACTCTTTATTCCAAATCCGATTTATTCAACAAAGCCGGTGTCGGACGGCGACCGCCTGACGCCGAATAAACCATTGTGTCACCTTAGCGGCCCAGCCAAAGTTCTGCTGTCCGGCGTGTCGACTGAGATCAGCCGTTCAGCCGTTACGTGGAACTGCTGCACGGCACTCAAACCCGTCTGCTAGATACCCGCAAGACGCTACCCGGCTTGCGCACCGCGCTGAAATACGCGGTGCTGTGCGATGGCGGCAACAACCACCGGTTGGGGTTATCCGATGCTTTCCTTATCAAGGAAAACCACATCATCGCCTGCGGTTCGATCAAAAACGCGGTAGAGAAAACTTTTGGCAGAATACTGATATACCGATTGAAGTAGAGGTAAAATCGCTAGATCAGTTGCAACAAGCACTGGACGCGGGTGCCGATATCGTGATGCTGGAAAACTTCACCGTCGAGATGATGTACCAAGCGGTAGCACCAACCCAAGGCCGCGCCCCGCTAGAAGTCTCTGGCAACGTCACCAGCGAAACGCTGCGCACCTTCGCCGAAACCGGCGTGGACTATATTTCAGTGGGCGCACTGACCAGGCATGTGACTGCTCTCAACTTGTCGATGCTTTTCAAATAATTCCCCGCGGCTAGGCCGGGGCGTTTTCTCACCAAAATTGCGAGGCAAGCCCCAACTTCTTTTATCCTGCTGCAACCGCGCCAACTTGTATCAGAAGCACGCCGGGAAATGCGCCATTGTCTCAACTAACCTGCCCTCCATACTGACATGGAGGAAAAAACAAATGGAATCACAACGCGGTTTTACCCTGATTGAACTGATGGTGGTGATTGCTATTATCGCCATATTGAGCGCCATTGGCATTCCCGCCTACCAAGGTTACATTCAGAAAGCAGCGCTGGCCGACATGTTGCAGGTGATCACACCCTATAAAATGGCCGTAGAATTGTGCCTACTGGACGACGGTGTGCCAACCGACTGCAACGTCGGCAGCAAGGGCATTCCTACCAATGGCTCCTCGCGGCTACGTCAGCAAGGTGCAAGTCAGCCGGGGGGTGATCACCCTCACTGGCGCTCAGACGCTGCTGGGGTTAAAAGTGGCGCTGACAACCACGCAAAATCCCGGTGGACAAACTCGCTGGACTCGCCTATGCACCAGCGAAAAAGCCAATCTGGCCAAGGTATGCCAGGATGTCTTCCACTTCGACACCGCCGCAGAGTAACGGTGATGGATGAGGCGATCAGCGAAGAAGTTCAGACCCTTTGTCATCGCTATTAAGCGCTGGCACTCAGCAAAAACCACACCACCCTGACAGTCGAGCTCAGCGAGGAGGCACTCCAGGGGTTGCTGGCGGCGCTGCGTTTCGCCACGGGCAAGCGCATACACCTGGAGCCGTGGCCAGCAGCCTGGTTTGAGCTAGGCATTGAATCAGCGCCAACGACAGGTTGAACCGCCAGCATAAGCCACTGCGGAGTATCAACTCGATACCGCTTCCCTTGACGACGACAGCGATGCACCTCTGGTGCAGTTTATCAACCAAACGTTGCATATACCCATTCATAGCCGTGCCTCAGACGTTCACTTTGAGCCTTATCAACAGCGTTTTCGCGTCTGCTTGCGCATCGACGGCGTTTTGCAGGCCAGTGCATCACCGCCGCCTGAGTTGTCCACACGGCTGAGCACCAGGCTGAAGATTATCGGGCAGTTAGATATTGCCGAACGCCGGGTGCCGCAAGATGGGCAGTTCAGCCTGTGGCTGGATAAAGCCCGTTATTCGATGCGCATCGCTACGCTAACAACGGTGCACGGTGAAAAAGTGGTATTGCGCATTCTGCCATCCGAGCAGCAGGGGATGAGCCAGGCAGCACTGGCGTGCTATACGGCGGCACTGCCTGGTCACCGGCCCAACTGGCAGCGGAAAAACGGTAACGTTATACAGCGGCCTGCGTCAATTGAATGACACGCAGAGCAACTTGTGCAGCGTCGATGACCCGATCGAGATCCCGCTATTTGGTGTCAATCAAACCCAGGTCAACATCAAAACCGAACTGAGCTTATCACGGGTGTTACGCACCCTGCTGCGGCAAGATCCCGACGTCATCATGATCGGTGAAATACACGATCGGGAAACTGCCGAGATCGCCGTTAAGGCTGCACAGACTGGCTCTTTTGTATTATCGACGCTGCATACCAACTCCACCGGCGAAACCCTGTGACCATTACACCGGAGGTGCAATCGGTCTGCTGGAGAACGCCTCCCCACGCCAACTGGCAGACATCGCCTGTCTTCAGTGGCATATAACGTTGCTCCAGTCTGGGCTGGCTCTGGTTGCCAAAGGAGTCACCTCGCTAGAAGAGCTGTATCGCGTGGTAGATATCACCACAGAAGGTGGAGAACAGCCTTGAAGGCTCACGTTTGTTCCTCTGGCAAGCCATTAATGCTCAGGGTGAAGTGCTGTGTGGTGCGCTGATTAGCAGCGAAAAAAAGCAAGTCTGCCGCCAACTCATTGAACAGGGGCTACAGCCCTGCAGGATCACGCACGGTAAACGCATCACACCCAGACAATTGCGTGGCGATCCACTAATCCACTTCACTCGTCAGCTCGCAACCTTGCTACAAGCGGGTCTGCCTCTGGTCAACGCACTGCAACTTCTGGCTGCGGAACATCCTTCCCCCCCTGGCGCTGCTTGTTGCAGTAGGTGAGCGAACGGGTGCAGCAAGGACACCCTTTTTCAGAGGTTATTGCCTAACAGCAGGCCGTCTTCCCGCTGATTTACCGACAACTGATCGCTATCGGTGAACTGACCGGGCATCTGGATCATTGCTGCTTGCAACTGGCGCAACAACAGGAATCCCAGTAAAAGCTGCACAACAAGGTGGTTAAGGCACTACGCTATCCCTTGTTCGTTTGCACGATAGCGCTGCTGGTCAGTGTGCTGATGCTGGTGATGGTATTACCGGAATTCGCTGAAGTTTATCAGTCTTTCGATGCGCCACTACCGGGATTTACCCAAGGGCTACTGCGCTTATCCACCCTATTAATCAGCATAGGGCCATATTTTGCCCTGCTGCTGGGTAGTGCGATCTTTGGTTATTGTCGCTGGTTGCACCCACAGCCGCATTGGCGCCGCCGCGAGCAGGCAACTCAACTGCTGCTACCGCTGGTAGCCCGGTTGATCGAGGGAAAGTGTGTTAAGCCAAATATTTCGCATCCTAGCTATGACCCAGCAAGCGGGATTGACGCTGTTGGAAGGGCTGAATGCAGCGGCGCTGGCGGTGGACAACCTGTTTTATCGGCAAGCGCTAGAACAAGTGCAGCGCGAGATCGCTCAAGGGGAAAGGTTTCACAAAGCCTTAAGTCATAAGCCACTGTTTCCGGCACTTTGCCAGCAATTGGTACGGGTGGGTAAATAATCCGTCTCGTTAGACAGTCTGCTCGACAAGCTGGCACAGTGTCATGAACAGCCAACGCGGAACTGAGCGAGACGCTGGCGCAGACGTTAGAACCTCTGCTAATGCTCGTGGTTGGCGGGATAGTCGGCGCGCTAGTGATCGCCATGTACCTGCCAATCTTTCAATTGGAGAACGTATTGAGGTGAACCGATGAGGACAGCGGACGCCAGCCAACTGCGTCCGCTGTCGGGACTTGGTGTGCGTTACTTTATGCCGAAAATGCGGTTTTCTTGCTCAGACACGCGGATAAATGTGGTGCGTTTGTCAGTGCCTTCAAGCGTTCCGTGCCAACATAGGTAAAGGCGGAACGCAAACCATCAAGGATATCGCGCATGGTGTACTCAACTTCACTACGCAGCGGCAATTTAACGGTTTTTCCTTCCGCCGCACGGTAATCAGCCACCCCGCCTGCATGCCGTTTCATCGCCGACTCGGAACTCATACCGTAGAACAGAATGAACATCTCGCCATTTTCTTCTACCACGGTGCCCTCACATTCATCGTGACCACCCAGCATCACGAAGTCAGCACCACCGCCAAAGGCTTTGGCCACGTCGCCAGGCACCGAACAACCACCGTCGCTGACGATCTGGCCACCAAGGCCGTGAGCCTCATCTGCAAAGTCGATCACTGCAGATAGCTGCGGATAGCCCACACCGGTGTTCACCCAGTTGGTACACACCGAACCTTGGGCAATACCGACTTTAATCATATCGGCATCGGATAGGAGCATTTCTTCCACCATTTCACCAGTGACCACGTTGCCCCGGCACAAATCACATTGTTCGGACAAGCCTCACGCGCCTTCTATAAGAAGGCGACGAAAGACTCCTAGTAGATTTTGGCGCTGTCTCCGGCACTGAGGTGCCAGTGGAAACCATCACATGAAGCAATGCCAACTTAGGCACGCGCTGTATAAAAGCCGCCTATTGCTCGACGCTGTAATGTTTGTGCACCGCAGTGAGAACATCAAAAGAAGCCAGAACCTCTGCCATGCGGAAGGTACCGACAGTATCCATATTGGCGGCGATAATCGGCACATCTGACCAGCGACTACCTGAATGTTTGAAGTTGAACTGGCGCTCCAGTCCAGCTTCAGAACGGCTTTTCAACGTGGAGAGCTTAGGACGGATCAGCACATCTTTAAAGCCTAATTTCACATCTTCTTCAATACGCATGACTAATGATTCCCTGATTTATGGCACCATATCGCAGGAAGATATTCGACCCTATACCCTATACATTTCACGTTGCGGCTAGCTCGCGACGCTTTGGTTTGTAAAGGCAATAAGTAGATTAACGCCAGTTCCAGTGAGACTATCATACGCGCTAATAAATACCGGAAAAGACTGCGACTATACGTTTATTTATGCCACAATCTGACAAATTAACCTGCGCATCAGCCGTCTGACTTCTCGCTATTTTTTTCCTTCTCCAACTGCGCTTCTTATCGCCATGATAGTGCAGATACCGCCTGCTGACTTGCACTTCTGCACGATCGCTTTATGATTCGTTTATATTTTTACGAATTTCGGATACCCCTAACATCATGGCCTACATTGTTGCGTTAACCGGGAGTATTGGCAGCGGCAAATCGACCGTAGCAAACACCTTTGCGCGTCACGGCGTAGCCGTAGTCGATGCTGACGTGATTGCCCAGCAAGTTGTCAAGCTGGGCACCCCAGCCCTAGCAAAGATTGCTGAACGTTTTGGTAATGAAATATTGCTGGCGAGCGGTGCATTAAATCGTACGGTGCTGCGCCAGAGGATCTTCAGCCAGCCTGATGGCAAAATCTGGCTGAATCAATTGTTGCATCCGCTGATCCGTCAGGAAACCCAACGCCAGTTAGCGCAGGCTACTAGCCCTTATGCCCTGTGGGTGGTGCCGCTGCTGGTAGAAAATAGCCTACAGGATCGTGCCGATCGAGTCTTAGTGATCGATGTCAACACAGAAACTCAACTAGCTAGAACCGTGGCGCGTGACGGTATCAGCCGCCAACAGGTACAGGATATTCTTTCCGCGCAGGCCACACGCGAGCAGCGTTTGGCCATTGCAGATGACATTATTGACAACAGCGGCATCGCTCTGGAAATAGAGCTATTAGTCGATGCACTGCATCGTCGTTACCTTGAACTGGCGGCATCAGCGCCCCAACAGGATTAAACTGCATGAGTGATGTTTCCACAAGCGTTCTCTTTGAACATCCACTGAATGAAAAAATGCGTACCTGGCTGCGTATCGAGTTCTTATTGCAGCAGTTGTACGGCCAACAAGCTTTGAGCGAAACCGCCATCGCTCTAACCTTCTTCCGCACCCTATCCGATCTACTGGAAGTACTGGAACGCGGTGAAGTACGCACCGAACTGCTGAAGGAGTTGGAACACCAGCAGCAGAAACTGCTGACCTGGGTCGATGTGCCGGGCGTCGACATGCCGCTAATCGACCAACTGCGTAACCAACTTAAAGCGCGGGCTGCGGCACTGATGGCGGCACCGCGTCTCGGCAAGGCATTGCGCGAAGACAGGCTGATTAGCCTGGTGCTACAACGCCTGAGCATTCCCGGTGGTTGCTGTAGCTTCGATCTGCCGACCCTGCATATGTGGATGCACGCGCCCCAACAGTATCGCGATGTCGATATCGTTAATTGGTTGCAGACGCTCGCACCGCTAAATCAGGCGCTAACCATGGCGCTGGATTTGATCCGTCAAACAGGGTCGTTTCGCAAAAAAATAAGCCTGAACGGTTTCTTCCAGGGTAATGCCGAAGGGGCAGATTTGCTGCGCCTGAGCATCAACCTGACACAACAATTCTACCCGCAAATATCTGGTCACAAGACCCGCTACGCTATTCGCTTCCTGTCGTTAGATAATGAGGATAGTGTGGTGCCTGAACGTTTGGCCTTTGAATTGGCCTGTTGCTGAATAATTGACATAAAATCCATTCAGATGTGGCAAGGGGTAAAGAACCGTTATGACGTCCGTAGTAAAATGCCCAACCTGTGGCAATGACGTGGTATGGGGTGAGACCAGCCCCCACCGCCCGTTCTGCTGCGAACGTTGCCAATTGATCGATCTTGGCGAGTGGGCCGATGAAGAGAAACTCATTCGGAGCAATGACGATCTGTCGGAAAGTGACGACTGGAGTGAGTGATAAATCGATCGGATGCCGCAAAGCGGCATTACGCAGGGAAAAAGTCACAGAGATGTGATTTCTACCCGATTTAAATGCTGCTTGCAGCGACTCTGAAAGGGTGAGATGCATGGCTGAAACCCAGTAACTATCGCTGATTTTCCCCTATCGGGTCAGTGTTAACCTAGGCTGTCTGCTTTATTGCGATTGCGCAGTGTTGGCCTGTTCCACAAATAATTCTACCATGTGGATGTTGGCTTGTGGGAATTCTTCCTCACGCAGGTCTGCCTGTTTAACCCAGCGCACTGGCTGGCCTTCACGGCGAAAAGGTTCGCCCATCCAGCTTTCTACCAGATAAAAATGCAGCGTGAAGATACAATCGCTGAAGCGATGCTCCAACACCTCCAGCAACGTTGCCTGTTCAGTTTCGATACCCGTCTCTTCGCGCAACTCGCGGTTCAGCGCTTGCTCCGGCGTTTCGCCTTGTTCAATTTTGCCGCCGGGAAACTCCCAGAAATTTGCCATGTGTACATCAGCGGCGCGGCGGGTAATAAAGATTTTCTGCTGAGCGTTACGGATAATGCCCACAGCGACGTTCAGATATTTGATCACACCCTCTAGATTGAGGCCAAAAAACAGGGGTTCAGCAAGCTGATCACATGGGTGCTATCGGTTCTCCCATACTTCAAGCCGCATCTTTGTTGTCTACGTTTGCTCGCCCCAGTCACTGACTTGAGTCAGTGACTGGGGATTAATAAACCTCATTCCTGAGGTCCAGTGCAAGCACTGTTCAAATCGGTTTTTGACCGATTTGTCACTCAGTTGCCGTCTCGATGCTACTCGAATTATTTTGGGCATAAACGCGGCCCGGCTTACTTGTGCAGACGGCCATGGCATTGTTTGAATTTTTTGCCGGAACCACAGGGGCAAGGATCGTTGCGGCCAACTTTGCGTTCAGCGATCACCGGTATGTTAGCAACATCAGTGACCAAGGCGTTCTCTTCGTAATGGCTGAGCCGTTGCTGCTGCGCCAGACGCTCAGCTTCTTCACGGCGCTGCTGCTCCAGCGCCTCAACTTCTTCCAGCATCCGCACCTGCACCTTGCTCAGCACACTGATCACTTCGTATTTCAGCGATTCCAGCATGGTAGCAAACATGTTGAAGGATTCGCGCTTGTACTCTTGCTTAGGATCCTTTTGTGCATAACCGCGCAGGTGAATGCCTTGACGCAGATAGTCCATCGCCGCCAGGTGCTCTTTCCACAGGGAATCCAGCGTTTGCAGCATCACGCCCTTTTCGAAGTTGCGCATCATCTCGCTGGTAACCACGTCTTCCTTGTGCAAATACTGTTGCTTAACATTCTCCAGGATACGCTCACACAGCGTTTCTTCGTGCAGCTCAGGCTCTTTGTTCAGCCATTCGGCGATGGGCATTTCCAGGTCGAAATCGTTTTTCAGGGTTTCTTCTAACCCTTTAATATCCCACTCTTCTTCCAGCGATTGCGGCGTTATGTAGTTATCAATGGTACTCTTGAACACGTCCTCACGGATGCTGGCGATGGTTTCACTAACGTCAGACACATTCAACAGTTCGTTACGCTGGCTGTAGATGGCGCGGCGCTGATCGTTGGCGACATCGTCATATTCCAGCAGTTGCTTGCGGATATCAAAGTTGCGGCTTTCCACTTTACGCTGGGCATTGGCGATCGCCTTGGTCACCCATGGGTGTTCAATCGCTTCGCCCTCTTTCATGCCCAGTTTGCGCATCATGCCAGAAACGCGGTCCGACGCAAAGATGCGCATCAGGGCATCTTCCATCGATAAGTAAAAACGGGATGAGCCGGCGTCACCTTGACGGCCAGAACGGCCACGTAGCTGGTTATCGATACGGCGTGATTCATGGCGCTCAGTGCCGATAATGTGCAGGCCACCCGCTGCCAGTACCGCATCGTGACCTACTTGCCAGGCATCCTTGATTGCAGCGATTTGATCTTTGGTCGGTTCTTCCAACTGAGCAACTCCCGCCTGCCAATTGCCGCCTAATACAATATCAGTGCCACGACCCGCCATGTTGGTGGCGATGGTTACCGAGCCGCTCTGACCGGCCTGTGCCACTATGTCCGCTTCCATAGCATGGAATTTAGCGTTAAGTACTTTGTGGTCGATGCCTTCTTTGGTCAGTTCGCGGGAGACCACCTCGGATTTTTCGATCGAGATGGTCCCCACCAACACCGGCTGGCCGTTGGCGGTGCGCTCGCGGATATCATCAATGATCGCGCCAATCTTCTCCATCTCGGTCAAGTAAACCAGATCCGGCATGTCTTTACGGATCATTGGACGGTTGGTTGGCACCACAATGGTATCCAGCTTGTAGATAGAGCTAAATTCAAAGGCTTCGGTGTCGGCAGTACCGGTCATGCCCGCCAGCTTTTCGTATAGGCGGAAGTAGTTCTGGAAGGTGATGGCGGCCAGTGTCTGGTTCTCATTCTGGATCGCCACGCCCTCTTTGGCTTCTACTGCCTGGTGCAGGCCATCTGACCAGCGGCGGCCCTGCATGGTGCGGCCAGTGTGTTCATCAACGATGATCACTTCCCCGTCTTTAACGATGTAGTCAACATCGCGGTTGTATAACACATGGGCGCGCAGCGCGGCGGTGATATGGTGCATCAGCATGATGTTTGTCGTAGAGTACAGTGACTCACCTGCTTCCATAATGCCAGCTTCTACCAGCATTTCTTCGATCAAAATCAGGCCACGTTCGGTCAGGTGTACCTGACGCGCTTTTTCATCGACTGAGAAGTGACCTTCGCCCTGGAAGGAGTCAGAGTCTTCTTTTTCCTGACGGATCAGTTTAGGGATCAGTGTATTAACCCTGATGTACATCTCGGAGCTATCTTCAGCAGGCCCGGAGATAATCAGCGGTGTACGCGCTTCATCGATCAGGATAGAATCCACCTCATCCACCAGTGCATAGTGCAATTCGCGCTGAACCCGTTCCTCCGGGCTAAACGCAATGTTGTCACGCAGGTAGTCAAAGCCGTATTCGTTGTTAGTGCCGTAGGTGATATCTGCGGCGTAAGCTTCACGCTTTGCCAGTGCCGACATGCCAGGCAAGTTGATGCCAGTGCTCAGGCCGAGAAATTCGAACAACGGGCGGTTTTTTTCGGCGTCACGTTGCGCCAGATAATCGTTGACGGTCACCACATGTACACCGCGACCACCCAGGGCATTCAAATATGCAGGCAGGGTGGCGGTCAGGGTTTTACCTTCACCGGTACGCATCTCAGCAATGCAGCGGTCATTCAGCACCATACCGCCCAACAGTTGTACATCGAAGTGACGCATACCGAATACACGCTTACTCGCCTCACGCACTACGGCAAACGCTTCCGGGATCAGGTTTTCCAACACCTCGCCTTTTTCCAGACGCGCGCGGAATTCGTTGGTTTTGGCTCTCAGTTCATCATCGGACAATTTCTCTATGTCCGGTTCCCTATGGTTGATCTGCTCAACCACTTTGCGCATGCGGCGCAGCGTGCGATCGTTACGGCTACCAAAAACTTTGGTCAATAATTTTACTAACATGATGTTTGATATCTCTGTCATGACAGCTCAAAGTGGCCGTCAACTTGCTGTATTTTATGTTTTTGTCGCCTAATTGGCAAAGTCAGCCGAGAACGCCAGGCCCGGCGAGAATGCCCAGCACCTGCGCCAGCCACAGTCCGGTTTGGTGCAGGGCCAGTGCGGGCAGCACGTTATAATGAATGTAACGAATGATGGTCGGCTGCTTCGGTTCATGTGTCAGCAACGCGTTGAGGGTGGAAAGCAGCGCCAACTGTGCCACCTGTGACTGAGGTTCTACCGCTTCAGTTTCGTTTTCCTGCCCCCGCATATACACCGTCTGCCGTGCCAATGCGAAAGAAGGGTAACGAATGATAGTGCGTAGCGCATGCTGGTGCCAATAGTCAAAGCTAAATGCCGGGCGGCTGCGTGCTTCCTGCAACAGCCCCAGTCTGTTATAAGCACCGCTGGCTGAGTTTTGGCGATTAAAGTTAGAGGAGGTACTCGGCAGCGCAGCCGGATCGGTCTTGCCGGCTAAGCTTGAAGGTATGCCAAGTGTGGCCGCAACCATCCCTAGCAGGAGACGGGGCCAGAAATAACGTCTGCCAAATTGTCGCCAACGATTTAGAATACAGATCACGAGATTACAATCCGCCGGAGCCATTATGCGCGATAGCCGTCCACAATTATTAGATGTCCTGTTCGACGACGCTCTCACCGCAGACAAAGCGCCGCTGCATAAAGTCCAGCAACACGCGCTGGCACTGCTCAAGCTTAACCGTGCAGTGAAGAGCTTGTTACCCGCTCAACTACATTCTTGGTGCCGCGTCGCGAACGTCCGACAAGGTATTTTAGTGTTAGAAGCGGCAAATGCCAGTTGGATGATGCGCTTGCGCTACGAACAACCCATGTTGCTCTCTACACTACGAGCGCAAATTCTACCATCATTGTCGTCAATCAACATTAGGATTAATCCAGGCTTGATGGCGAATGGGGAGCATCGGGTTAAAAACACGCAGCAAGCCGCACCATTAAGACGTTATCTGAGCCAGGAAAGCGCTAGGGCAGTGATGGGATTGGCGAACCACAGCCCGGAGAAGCTGCGCAAGATATTAGAAAGACTGGCTGCATTGGCCGGAGAGAGCAGCAGCGCAACCCGTCATGATAAGTAGCCAACGATACGGCATTGGGCCCGCCAGACCACCCACAGCCAATATTCACATCGTCGGGGGCATGAATTGCCAGGCCCTCGCGAGTCAGTCAGTGGTTACCTGCTCTGCCGGTATCCCAACAACGGCGATTTACGCCAATACAGTGGACGGTGCCTGGAATGCCAACGGCATTTCCTCTTCATCCTGGAAAGTAACGTATTCCCACGCTTCCTGCCTAGCCAACACTGCCTGCAACAGTTTGTTGTTCAACGCATGGCCTGACTTGTACGCAGTGAACTCACCAATGATGTTGTGGCCGCACATGAATAAGTCGCCGATAACGTCCAACATTTTGTGACGTACAAATTCATCTTCGAAACGCAGGCCGTCTTCGTTCAGTACGCGGTAATCATCCACCACGATGACGCAGTCGAAGCTACCGCCCAAGGCCAAACCGCGAGACTGGAGATATTCGATATTATGCATAAAACCAAAGGTACGCGCACGGCTGATCTGACGCACAAACGAGTCGGCCGAGAAATCAAGGAGATAACGTTGCGCACTGGCGTCGATAGCCGGGTGGTTGAAGTCAATAGTGAAATCCAGACGGAACCCGTTATGCGCAGACAGCTCCGCCCACTTGTCGCCATCTTCAACACGCACGCGGTCTTTCAGACGCAGGAATTTCTTCGCGGAGTTCAGTTCTTCAATGCCAGCATCTAGCAACAGGAACACAAACGGACTGGCGCTGCCGTCCATGATGGGGATTTCGGCGGCGTCAACATCAATAATGATATTGTCGATGCCAAGCCCGGCCAATGCAGCGTTAAGGTGTTCAACGGTAGAGATACGCACGTCATGCTCATTCACCAGACAAGTACAAAGCATGGTATCACGCACGGATTTTGCATCAGCCGGAAAATCAACTGGTGGATTCAAGTCAGTGCGACGATAGATGACCCCGGTATTCGCCGACGCGGGGCGCATTGTCAGCGTGACTTTCTTGCCGGTATGCAAACCGACGCCTGTCGCCTGAACAATACGTTTTAATGTCCTTTGTTTGATCATCGTTTTATCTCGCAATGTTATTCCATCCTACCGACCAAGCCTATAGCATAGCCAGCGGAATAGTTTAGCACAAAGAGCTGAGGTTCCAAATTTTCAGGATATTTTAATCCGCCTGCTTACGCAGGAAAGCAGGAATATCAAGATAGTCTGGCTCTTTATTCGGCTGTATAGCCTGATCGTTAACCACCTTAGCCGGTTTCACTTCCTGCGGCAACAGTGACATGCCTGGCTGGTGATAGCGAGGATCCAACACGGGCTGGCTGGCCTGTTTGTTGGTCACCAGGGTGATTTCAGGACGTTTGTCCATACCTATACCCGTTGCCACCACGGTGACACGCAGTTCATCGTTCATCTCCGGGTCCAGCGAAGTACCTATAACCACAGTGGCGTTGTCGGAAGCGAAGGCACGAATGGTGTTACCCACGGTTTCGAACTCATCCAAACGCAGATCGAAGCCAGCCGTGATGTTGACCAGCACGCCGCGAGCGCCGGACAAGTCGATATCTTCTAGCAGTGGGCTGGATATCGCCATTTCGGCTGCTTCTTCAGCACGGTCTTCACCACAGGCAATACCGGAACCCATCATCGCGTAGCCCATTTCGGACATTACGGTACGCACATCAGCAAAGTCGACGTTCATCAGACCTGGGCGGGTGATCAGTTCGGCGATCCCCTGCACCGCACCTTTCAGCACGTCGTTGGCCGCGCCGAACGCGTCTAGCAGGGAAATGCCACGACCCAAAACTTTCAACAGTTTATCGTTCGGGATGGTGATCAGAGAGTCCACATGTTTGGACAATTCGGCGATGCCCTGCTCAGCAAACGCCATACGTTTTTTGCCTTCAAAATTGAACGGCTTGGTCACCACGGCCACGGTTAGAATACCCAGATCCTTAGCCACTTCAGCCACCACTGGGGCTGCACCAGTCCCTGTACCGCCCCCCATACCCGCTGCGATGAACACCATATCTGCGCCATCCAGTGCGGTGCGCAGGGCTTCACGATCCTCTTCCGCTGAATTACGGCCCACCTCCGGGTTCGCACCCGCCCCAAGACCTTTGGTGATAGCACTGCCAATCTGGATAGTTTGGCCAACTGCCGTTTTACGAAGCGCCTGAGCGTCTGTATTAACGGCAAAGAATTCAACACCTTCGATGTGCTCGCGCACCATGTGTTCAACGGCGTTGCCACCGCCACCGCCGACGCCGATGACTTTAATCACCGCGTCATTTGTTAGTTCCATTGGTTCAAACATAGTTTCTCTCCGTTTTCTGCCTGTCGCTGCAAGATCATGAAAAGATGGCTCAGCATGATCTCTTTGTTAAGATATTAAAATTCTTTTCTCAGCCAGCTATTGATGAGTTTAAACCAATTGCCCACCGAGGTGCGTTTTTCTACCTCTGCCTCACTATTCAGGTAATATTCTTTTCCATAGTGCAGCAGACCTACCGCCGTAGAGTAGTAAGGTTCCTGCGCATAATCCGTTAGACCTGTGATGTTCAAGGGTTGGCCAACGCGTACCTGGGTGTGGAACACCCGTTGCGCACAGGCTGCCAAGCCATCAATATCGGCGGCACCGCCGGTCAGCACAATACCCGCTGCCAGATGATGCTTTACCCCTTGCTGACGCAATTGCTCCTGCAATTGCAAAATTTCATCATTAACCAGATTCAACAATTCGGTGTAGCGTGGCTCGATGACTTCAGCCAGTGTCTGTCTTTGCAGACTGCGCGGAGGACGCCCCCCAACACTAGGCACCTCTACACTCTCATCTTTGCTCACAACCGACCCAAGCGCACAGCCGTGGCGAACTTTGATAGCCTCCGCATCGGTCGGCGGTGTGCCAAAGGCGTAGGCAATATCACTGGTGACTACGTTCCCGGCGTAGGGGATCACTTTGGTGTGGCGTAGCGCACCACCGGTGTACACCGCCATATCCATGGTGCCGCCCCCGATATCCACTACACAGACACCCAGTTCGCGCTCATCTTCAGTCAGTACCGCATAGCTGGCGGCCAAACCGGCAAAAATAAGTTGGTCAACTTTCAAACCGCAACGTTCTACGGCTTTGACAATGTTCTTCGCCATATCATTATGGCAGGTGATCAGGTGCACCTTGGCCTGCATGCGCACACCAGACAGCCCGACCGGGTTCTTGATGCCTTCCTGATAGTCGATGGCGTATTCCTGAGGGATCACATGCAAGATGCGGTTTTCATCGCGGACACGCACAGATTTAGCGGTATGCACCACGTTTTCCACATCTTCCTGAGTCACTTCCTCTTCTGAGATAGGAACCATCCCTATTTCGTTTTGGCAACTGATATGTTTCCCCGATAATGCGAGGTAAACTGAAGAAATTTGGCAATCCGCCATCAGTTCGGCCTCATCAATCGCACGCTGTACGCACTTCACTACCGACTCCAGATCGTTGACGCCGCCCTTATCCATACCACGCGACGGGCAACCTCCTACCCCGATAATATTAACCATGCCATCGGGCAGAATTTCTCCCACCAGTGCGGAGACTTTTGCAGTCCCGATCTCCAGTCCAACTACCAGTTTTCTGTCCGTTGACTTGATCATTGTTATTTTGCCTGTGCCTGATTCTGTTGCTGATTACTGTTGTGCTGAGCCTCAACCGCTTGCGAGTCTATGAGCAACGGCACCCAACCTACCGAGGCACCAGATTCATAGCGCAAATCGACATAACTGACGCGCTTGCTTTCCGCCTTAGCCTGCTGCTGAAATAGCGGATAAAGCTCGATAAACCGCTGTAGACGACCTGTGCGTTCATCACGCCCCAGTTCCAACCGAGCGTTATTATCCAAAGCCAACTGCCAGGAATGGCGTGCGCTCATCGCTACCATTTTTAGCGTATATTTGCTGGCAGCTAACATGCTGCTCATGGCATGGTAACCCTCCAGCACCTCCTTTTCGCAGCCTTCCGGGCCGTAGAGCAGCGGCAATATCTGTTTGCCCACCCACTCTGTTGGTTCGCTGAACGATGTGCCATCAGCATCCACCCTGTGCAAATCATTCCAGCGCGCTACCGGCACATACTCCACCAGGTGGATTTTCAGTTCATCCGGCCATTGCTTACGCACGCTAACCTGCTTGATCCATGGCAGTCGCTCAATCTGCTGCTGGATGACATCGACATCCTGCGTCATAAACGTCCCTGGTGCGCCCAGTGCCAGGATTATCTGGCGGATATCATCATTGGTGGTGTAATCACGTTCCCCGGTTACCACCAGCCGCGAAAGCGGCTGGTTGCTGGCGTCTTTCATCCAGCTAATCACCGCCCAACCGCTCCATAGGCTCGTTCCTAGCACCATCAGCAGGAAGATCATCCCCGCCAATTGGGTTCCATTGCTGCGGCGCGAGTTGCTTCCCACTTCGCGATCGAGCGCATTCAGAGCAGCGTGCGGCATATCACTCGGCCAACGCCAAAATTCTCGTTACCAATTGCGAGAAGCTTAGTCCAAACTGGCGCGCTGCCATCGGCACCAGGCTATTATTGGTCATGCCGGGAGATGTATTCATCTCAAGCAGATAGAAGCTGCCATCGCTATCCTGCATCAGGTCTATACGACCCCAGCCACGACAGTCCAGCGCGCGGTAGGCGCGTAGCGCCAGCGCTGCCATCTCGGCTTCTTGTTCCGCGCTCAGGCCGCTTGGGCAAAAGTACTGGGTATTACCCGAGATGTACTTAGCCTGGTAATCGTAGAACATACCTGCGGGCTGAATGCGGATCGACGGCAGAACTTGATCTCCCAGCATCGCCACAGTATATTCCGGGCCGCTCAGCCACTGTTCCACCAGCACTTTGTCGTCATGACGAAAAGCCTCTTCCAGCGCTACCTCAAGTGCGCTGCTTTCGCTAACCTTACTCATACCGACGCTGGAGCCTTCGCGGCTAGGTTTGACGATCAACGGAAAGCCTAGCGAAGCGAGGCGATCTAGTAGCGCTGCTTTTTCATCGTCAGCGTACTCCATACGATTTAGCACCACATAAGGTGCTACCGGCAACCCCATCGACTGCCACAGCATTTTGCTACGCCATTTGTCGATGCCCAGCGCTGACGCCATCACGCCGCTACCGGTATAAGGCAATTCAAGGAACTCTAGCAGCCCCTGTATGGTGCCATCCTCACCGCCACGGCCGTGCAGCGAAATAAATACTTTATTAAACCTCTGCGCTTTTAACTGGATCACCGGGAAGTCACGCGGGTCAATGCCATGGGAGTCGATACCGCCTTCTCGTAGCCCGGCTAATACGGCAGCACCGGATTGCAGTGAGATTTCACGTTCAGCGGAAGTGCCCCCTAACAGTACAGCAACTTTATCAGCCATGATATTCTTCCTCTTTTTTCTGTGGTTGCAATTTCACTTCAGCCAATTTTCTGGCGATTTTACCTACATTTCCGGCACCTTGCATCAGCACCAAATCATCGGCCTGTAACAGTTGTGCCAAGATTTCCGGCACGCTGTCAGCATCGGAAACCAAAATCGGGTCCAGCTTGCCGCGGGTGCGGATAGTACGGCACAACGCACGACTGTCCGCACCCGGGATTGGCGTTTCACCCGCAGCGTATACCTCAAGCATCAGCAGCATATCTACCTGCGACAGCACGTTAGCAAAATCGTCGTACAAGTCACGGGTACGCGTATAGCGATGAGGCTGGAAAATCATCACTAAGCGTTTGTTCGGCCAACCGGCGCGTACTGCTTGCAGCGTGGCATCCACTTCAGTGGGATGATGACCGTAATCGTCCACCAGCATTGCGCTGCCTGCTTTGCCGTTGACCGTAGCCAGCGGGAACTCTCCAAGGAAGTCGAAGCGACGCCCTGTGCCTTGAAAACTCGCCAACGCGCGCAAAATATCTTCGTCGTCAATGCCTTCTTCGGTCGCTACCGCCGCCGCCGCCGCCGCGTTCAGCGCATTGTGGCGACCCGGTGCATTGAGGGTCACCGTTATCAGTGGCTTGTCCTGTCGGCTCAGAGTAAAACACCCCTGCGCACCTAGCTGACGGTAATTTTCTATGCGTACGTCAGCATCGTCACTAAAGCCGTAAGTGGTGATGTGGCGACCTACGCATGGCAATAACTCCCGTACTACCGGATCATCAATGCACATCACCGCACGGCCGTAGAACGGCAGGTTGTGCAAGAAATTGATAAAGGTCTGCTTCAGGTTTTCAAAATCACCCTGGTAAGTGTCCATATGGTCAGCTTCAATGTTGGTTATGATCGCCACCATCGGCTGTAGATGCAGGAACGATGCATCACTCTCATCCGCTTCTGCAATCAGGAAACGGCTGGAGCCTAAACGCGCATGGGTTCCCGCCGCTTTCACCAACCCGCCGTTGACAAAGGTCGGATCCAGGTCGGCTTCGGCATAAATACTTGATACCATCGCCGTGGTGGTGGTCTTGCCGTGCGTACCGGCGACAGCAATGCAATGGCGAAAACGCATTAATTCGGCCAGCATCTCGGCACGACGGATCACCGGGATGCGTGCTTCACGGGCGGCGACAATCTCCGGGTTATCGGCGGAGATTGCGCTAGACACCACCACCACGCTCGCATCCAGCACATTTTCCGTGCGGTGATTAAAGTAAATCGTCGCTCCGAGCGCACTCAACTGTTGGGTTACCTGGTTCGGTGCCAGGTCGGAGCCGCTGATCTGATAACCTTCGTTAGCCAACACTTCGGCGATACCTCCCATGCCAGCACCACCGATGCCGACAAAGTGAATGTGCCGGACGCGTCGCATCTCAGGCACTATAGTACGTAGTTTCGCCAATTGTTGTGTATTCATCACTCTCTCTAATCCAGGTTCGGCTTGCCGGCCCCTTATTGACTCTTTAATTCAGATCCGGCGTACCGAACCTGTGCATTTATTTGGCGGCTCGTATCAGTTCCGCCGCCACACGCTCTGTGGCGTCAGGAATGGCCACCGAGCGTGCCTTTTCGGCCATCGCCAACAACATCGGGCGATGCCAACTCGCCAACAGTTCGCACACCGTATCAGCGTTGAACTGTGGCTGTTCGATAATCTTCGCCGCGCCGGCTTCTTCCAGTGGGAGGGCGTTCCAGTACTGCTGACGATCCTGATGCTGGAACGGCACAAAAATCGCCGGCAGACCCGCTACGGCAACCTCGCTGACGGTCAGCGCGCCGGAACGGCACACTACCACGTCAGCCCAAGCGTAGGCGCCGGCCATATCATCAATAAATTCGGTCACTTTATGCTGCGTCTGCCCTGCCCTCTCGTAGTCGCGCAGCCCCCTCTCCAGAGCGCCTTTACCTACCTGATGCCAGAGCGTGATGCTATCGCCCAAGCGCGCCGCGATTTCAGGCACTGTCTGGTTAAGCACCTGCGCGCCCTGACTCCCACCAATCACTAGCACGCGGATGGGGCCTTCTCGTCCTTGCAGGCGTTCAGTTGGCAATGGCAGAGCCAGCACATCACGGCGTAACGGGTTACCCACCACCTCAGCGTTCGGGAGCGCACCGGGAAAAGCCTGCAATACCGTTTTAGCAATACGCGCCAGCCAGCGGTTGGTCAAACCAGCGATGCCGTTCTGCTCCTGCAGTACTACTGGGATGCCGCAAAGCCAAGCCGCCAAGCCACCGGGGCCGGAAACATACCCCCCCATGCCCAGCACTACGTCCGGCTGGAAGCGGCGCATGATTAGCTGTGCCTGCCGTACCGCCTGCCAGATGCGCAGCGGTGCGCTCAGCTGAGCCTTCAGCCCTTTACCACGTAGGCCGGAAATACGGATAAAATCAATCTCAATGCCGTGCCTCGGCACCAGATCGGCTTCCATTCGGTCTGCGGTGCCAAGCCAACGCACCTGCCAGCCCTGCGCCATTAGATGATGCGCAACCGCCAGCCCTGGGAACACATGCCCACCGGTACCGCCTGCCATCACCATTAAACGCTTAGGTTTCCCGCTCATCCTTACCTCTTCACAAATGCCTGGGCTTTGGCCAGGCGCGTTTCATAATCAATACGCAACAACAGCACGATCGCTGTCGACATAATCAGCAGGCTCGAACCGCCATAGCTAATCAGCGGCAACGTCAAACCTTTGGTCGGTAACAGGCAAGCTGCAGCACCGACGTTAACCAGTGCCTGGAAGCTGAACCACACGCCAATCGAGCAAGCCAGGAAGCCGGAAAATCGTTGATCACTCGCCAAGGCGCGGCGACCGATCGACATCGCGCGAAAAGCGACGAAGAATACCATCAGCAAGGTTGAAACCACACCGATATAGCCCAGTTCTTCACCTAAAATCGAGAAAATGAAGTCAGTATGCGCCTCTGGCAAATATTCCAATTTATGCACCGAGTTGCCTAGCCCTTGCCCCCATAATTCGCCACGGCCAAACGCCATTAACGACTGGGTCAGTTGGTAGCCGCTGCCAAACTGATCCGCCCAGGGGTTCCAGAACGATGTCACACGGCGCATACGGTAAGGTTCGGCAATAATCAGCAGCACCCCGGCGAACACGCCAGAGCCGATAATCGCCAGGAACTGCCATATCTTCGCCCCTGCCAGGAACAACATCGCCAAGGTAGTGATAAACAGCACCACCACTGTGCCAAGATCTGGCTGTGCCAACAGCAGCACTGCCAACACCACCATCACCGCCATCGGCTTGTAGAAGCCCCAAAAGTTGCGGCGCACCTCTTCAACCTTGCGCACCAGATAGCTCGCCAGATAGCAGAATAGCGATAGCTTGGACAACTCCGCTGGCTGAATGTGCAACGGGCCTAGCGCGATCCAGCGCGACGCCCCGTTTAATGAGCGGCCGACCACCAGCACGATCAGTAACATCACCATCGACATCAACAACATCACGCTGCTGTAACGCTGCCAAACGTCCATCGGGATACGCAACGTCACCATCGATAGGCCAAAGGCTAGGCCGAGATACAATGCGTCACGCTTGGCGAACAGGAAAGGATCGTCCGCCAGACGCTGGCCGATCGGCATTGAAGCCGATGTCACCATCACAAAGCCGATAATCGACAAGCCAAACGTCAGCCACAGTAGTGTGCTGTCGTAAATCACATTGGCAGAATCGTCGCGTAATCCCGCCGCCCAGTTTTTTACCCCTTCTCTCAGCCCAAAGTTCGGCAGGCGTAGTCTCATCCGCCAAGCTCCTGTGCCAAGCGGACGAAACTATCACCACGCACTTCAAAATTACGGAACTGATCACGGCTGGCGCACGCCGGTGACAACAACACAATATCACCAGGTTGTACCCGACAGGCGATGTCGCGCATCGCCTGTTCCAGGGTTTCGGTCAAGGTGGCTACCGCTGGACGCAGCTGCACCAACTGTGCGCCGTCGCGGCCAAAACAGTACAGACGCACATTGTCGCCTTGCAGATAGCGCACCAGCGGGGAAAAATCAGCTGACTTGCCGTCACCACCCAGCAGCAGATGCAGCGTACCCTTCACTTGCAAACCCTTCAGCGCCGCTTCGGTACTACCAACGTTGGTGGCTTTGGAATCGTTTATCCAGCGCACGCCATTGCATTCCCACACCCACTGAAAACGGTGCGGCAGGCCGGTGAAGGTAGTCAGTGCCTTCAGACTGGAGGCACGCGGGATATTGACGGCATCAGCCAGCGCCATTGCCGCCAGGGCATTGGTGTAGTTATGACGGCCAGTCAGCTTCATCTCGCGGCTATTCAGCACTTTATCACCACGCACCCGTAACCAGGTTTCGCCTTGCTGACAGTTAAGGTGGTAGTCGCCCATATCCACACCGAAGCTGACGCAGCGTGCGTCAGTACCACGCACCGGCAGGGTCAATGCGTCGTTGGTATTCACTACGCAAACACCCGCGTTCTCATAAACACGCAATTTGGCCACGCGATATTGCTGTAAACCAAACGGATAGCGATCCATATGATCTTCGGTGACATTCAGCACGGTCGCCGCTGCCGCCCGCAGGCTATAGGTGGTTTCCAGTTGGAAGCTCGATAGCTCCAGCACGTACAGTTGGCATTCCTGACGCAGCAAGCTCAACGTCGGCAGGCCGATATTGCCGCCAATGCCCACTGCCCAGCTAGCGGCCTTCGCCATCTCACCCACCAAGGTGGTAACGGTGCTTTTGCCATTGGAGCCGGTGATCGCCACGATGGGTGCCTGTGCTTCGCGACAGAATAGTTCAACATCGCCGACGATTTCCACGCAGGCGTCTGCGGCGGCGCTCAACGTCGGCGTCGCCAGCGCAAAGCCTGGGCTGGCGACGATCAAATCCGCCGCAAGCAGCCAGTCCTGACGCAGGCTGCCTAGGTGGCGTTCTAAGCTTCCAGGCAACGTATCCAGCCCTGGCGGTGAGACGCGGGTATCCATAACGCGTGGCATAATGCCGCGCGCCATAAAGAAATCAACACAGGCCAGCCCAGTAAGCCCCAACCCAATGATGACGACTTTTTTACCCTGATAATCTGCCATGATTACCGCACCTTCAGCGTTGCCAGGCCAATCAGCACCAGCATTAGCGAAATAATCCAGAAGCGCACAATCACGCGCGGTTCCGGCCAGCCTTTCAATTCATAGTGATGATGAATGGGTGCCATGCGGAAAACACGTTGCCCACGCAGCTTGAACGATCCCACCTGCAAAATGACCGACAGCGTTTCAATCACGAACACACCGCCCATAATCAATAACAGGAACTCTTGACGCAGCAGCACCGCGATGGTGCCCAATGCCCCGCCCAATGCCAACGAACCGACATCTCCCATAAATACCTGTGCCGGATAAGTATTGAACCACAGGAAGCCCAGGCCAGCACCGACGATAGCGGTACAGAAGATCACTAATTCACCGGCATGACGAAGATACGGAATATGTAGGTAGCTGGCAAAGTTCATGTTACCTGTCGCCCAGGCCACCAGCGCAAACCCAGCGGCGACAAACACCGTTGGCATTATCGCCAGGCCATCCAGCCCGTCGGTCAGATTGACCGCGTTGCTGGTGCCGACGATCACGATATAGGCCAGCAGCACATACAGAAGACCGAGTTGCGGCACGATGTCCTTAAAAAAGGGCACCACCAGTTCGGTGGCGGGCGTGCCTTTGCCTACGGCATACATGGTGAAGGCGACGGCCAGCGCTATCACCGATTGCCAGAAGTACTTCCAGCGGGCGACTAGCCCCTTGGTGTCTTTACGCACCACCTTACGATAGTCATCAACAAAGCCGACGATGCCATAACCAACCAGAACCAACAGCACGCACCAAACATAAGGGTTGGATGGGTAAGCCCACATCAGCACTGAAATGGTGATAGAAGTAAAGATCATGGTGCCACCCATGGTCGGCGTGCCGCGTTTGCTAAAGTGCGACTCAGGGCCATCGTCGCGCACCACCTGGCCGAAGGACATTTTCTGTAGATGCGTGATAACCCGAGGCCCCATCCACAGCGAAAGGAACAGTGCTGTCAGCAGGCTGACAATGGCCCTGAACGTCAGATAGGAAAAGACGTTAAATCCTGAATAATATTTGACCAAAGATTCAGCCAACCAAACTAGCATGGTGTTTTCTCCTGTAGCGCACAGACCACATGCTGCATTGAGGCACGATGTGAACCCTTGATTAACACAGTAATGACCTCATGTTCCACCAGTAATTCTGCCACGCGCGCAATCACAGCTGTTTTGTCCTGATAATGTTCGCCGTTGCCAGACGCCATGCTCAACACCCGGCTCAAACCGCCGACGCTGATCACCTTTTCGATACCCGCCCGACGGGTGGCTTCACCCACCTGACGGTGGTACTCTTTCGCCTCTGCCCCCAGTTCGTCCATGTCACCCACCACCATCACGCGGTAACCCGGCATCTCCGCCAGCACTTGCGCGGCGGTGGTCATCGACCCAACGTTGGCATTGTAACTATCGTCCAATAGCAGCTTGTTTGCCGCCAACACGATCGGGAACATACGCCCTGGCACTGCTTGCAACTGGCTCAGCCCCTGGCGCACTGACTTGAGGGAAGCCCCCACCGACATCGCTAGCGCCGCCGCCGCCAAGGCATTGGCCACGTTGTGGCGGCCCGGCAGCGGCAGCACGATCTCAGCGCTGCCAAACGGGCTGTGTAGCTGGAACTGCGTGCCGTTGCCATCGCCCCGCACCTCGCTGGCGAAGAACTCCACCCCGGCGCTGGCTTGTGGCGAGAAGCACCGGACGGTCTTTCCGCTCAGCATGCTCTGCCAGTGCGGCCAGTCGTTATTGTCGGCGTTGATAATCGCCACGCCATCAGCTGGCAGGCCGGTAAAAATTTCCCCTTTCGCCTGAGCAACCCCCTCCAATGAACCGAAACCTTCTAGATGGGCAGCCGCCAGGTTGTTTATCAGGGCAGCCTGCGGACGCGCCAATGCGCTAGTATAGGCAATTTCGCCAATATGGTTAGCGCCCAGTTCTATCACCGCAAAATCATGCTGCGGTTGCAGACGCAACAGTGTCAGCGGCACGCCGATATCATTGTTAAAGTTACCGGCGGTGTACAGCACCTCACCGCACTCACTGAGAATGGCGGTGGTCATTTCTTTTACTGATGTTTTGCCAGAGGAGCCGGTCATCGCCACCAAGCGCACCGGTACCTGCTGACGCACCCAGGCGGCGAGTTGCCCCAATGCCAGGCGGGTATCTGCCACCACCAACTGAGGTGCATCCAGCGCTAGACGCTGACTTACCAGTAACGCCCCAGCCCCTGCGGCCACGGCAGCGTCAGCACAATCGTGTGCGTCGAAATGCTCGCCCTTCAACGCCACAAAAAGGCAACCGGTGGTCACCTTACGGGTATCTGTCTTCACCTCAATAATTTGGCTATCAGCGCCGATCAACTCAGCGCTTAATATCTCAGCCAGTACCAAAAGGGAGACAGGGATCATGCCAGCCTCCCCAACAGTTGAGCGACAGTGGCGCGGTCAGAGTAGTCCAGACGTCTGTTACCCACCAGTTGGTAATCCTCGTGGCCTTTACCCGCCACCAGCACGACATCTTGTTCCTGCGCCTGCATGATGGCGCTGGTCACCGCTTCAGCGCGGCCAGGGATCACCAGCGCCTGCCCGGCGTCCAGCAGCCCGGCAAGAATATCATTGATGATCGCCTGCGGTTCTTCGGTACGCGGATTGTCATCGGTGAGCACTACCCGATCGGCAAACTGCTCGGCGATCCCGCCCATCAATGGCCGCTTGCCCTTATAGCGATCGCCGCCGCAGCCGAAGACACACCATAACCGCCCCTGGCAATGCAGGCGTGTCGCTTCCAGCGCTTTTTCTAGCGCATCGGGCGTATGGGCGTAATCCACCACTACCGTTGGTTTGCCCGGAGCGTTAAACACTTCCATCCGTCCGCACACCGGTTGCAGACGGCTACCGGTTTCCACCAGCTTATCCAGCGGATAGCCCAGTGCCAGCAACGTTGCCAGCGCCAACAGTAAATTGTTGACGTTGAAGGCCCCCATTAGCTGACTTGCGATTTCGCCATCGCCCCAGTTGGAGCTGAAGCGGAGGGTAGCACCGTTGTCCTGATAGCTGATCGCAGTGGTTTTCAACCAGCGGCAGTGACAGCCCGGCAGCAGTTTATCCTGCATGGTGACCGCCACTGCATCCGGCAATTTTCTTAACCAGTGCTGCCCGACCTGGTCATCAGCATTGATGATCATCTGGCCCACATCATGCCCAGCGAACAGTGTCCATTTAGCCGCTTCGTAATTGGCCATATCACCGTGGTAATCCAGGTGATCGCGGCTCAGGTTGGTGAAGACCGCAGCGGCAAATGGCAACGTCGCTACCCGGTGTTGTACCAGCCCGTGGGAGGAAACCTCCATGGCGGCGAAGGTCGCACCTTGCTCAGCCAAATCGTTTAATTGGTGTTGGAGATCCACCGCAGAGCCAGTCGTATTCTCAGCCGGGCAGACATGGTTCAGCAGGCCATTGCCAACGGTCCCCAGTACCGTACTGGTTTCACCCAGCAGTTGGCTCCATTGCGCCAGCAGTTGCGTAGTCGTGGTTTTGCCATTGGTGCCAGTGACGCCAACCAGGCGCAGACGCTCGGCGGGCTGGTGGTAAAAACGCCCGGCCAGCGCGGAAAGGCGCTGGTTCAGTTGGCTCAGATAGATAATCGGCACGCCATGCATTTCAACGATGGCACCGTCTTCGGCCTGACCATCAGCTTCGGCAATCACAGCAGCAACGCCCTGGGCGATAGCCTGTGGGATATAGCGGCGTCCATCCATTTGATGACCCACAACGGCGACAAAGAGATCCCCAGCCGCAGCAATACGGCTGTCTAAGGTCATTTCCCGCAGCGCGCGCTTTGGTGCCGAAGGCACCCACGGGCCAAGTAAATCGCGCAAATTACGATCTTCCACCTGAACCCTCTTTCTTATTGATTACTAATTCGCTTTTATCACCAATGGGAAACGCATCAGGCTTGACGTTCATGGTACGCAAGACGCCGCCCATAATGGCACCAAACACCGGTGCGGAAATGGCCCCGCCATAATACTTCCCACCTTGCGGGTCATTGATGACCACCACCAGGGCAAAACGTGGTTGACTTGCTGGAGCGATGCCAGCGGTATAGGCGATATAGCGGCTGATGTATTTGCCATCTGGGCCAACCTTTTTGGCCGTACCAGTTTTAATGGCGATACGGTATCCCTTGATGGCGGCTTTCACCCCACCGCCCCCCGGCAAGGCCACGCTTTCCATCATATGCACTACGGTGCGCACTACAGATTCAGGGAAAACGCGTTCGCCAGCGACCGTAGTGTCAACCTTGATGATCGACAATGGGCGATACACACCCAGGCTGCCGATCGTTGCATAGACTCGCGCCAACTGTAACGGCGTTACCATTAGCCCGTAGCCAAAAGAGAAGGTGGCCCTTTCGATGTCAGACCACCGTTGTCTTTTAGGGTATATGCCACTGCTTTCTCCAACCAACCCCAAATTGGTCGCCTTTCCTAGTCCAAAACGCGAGTAAGTATCTACTAACGCTGAGGACGGCATTGCTAACGCCAGCTTGGAAACGCCAACGTTACTTGACTTCTGCAAGATCCCGGTTATCGACAGTTCCTCATAGCGCGCTACGTCTTTGATATCATGGCCCTGAATGCGGTAAGGGAGGGTATTCAGTAGGCTATTTTCTTTCACCACACCGTTCTGCAACGCGGTCATCACTACCATCGGCTTTACGGTAGAACCAGGCTCAAAAACATCGGTGATAGCACGGTTACGCATAGTGTCTTGCAGCGTATCAGCCTTGTTGTTCGGGTTATAGGATGGGCGGTTAGTCATCGCCAGCACTTCACCGGTGTTAACGTCGATCAGCACAGCGGTGCCGGATTGTGCCTTGTTGAAGGCCACGGCATTGTTCAGTTCGCGATACACCAGCGCCTGTAGGCGCTCATCGATGCTCAACACCAGATTATGCGCCGCCTGGCTGTCTACCGAGGAGATATCTTCGATCACCCGGCCATAGCGGTCTTTACGCACGGTTCTTTCGCCCGGTTGCCCGGTCAGCCAGCGGTCGAAACTCTTTTCAACACCTTCGATACCTTGTCCGTCAATGTTGGTCACACCGATAATGTGCGCGATCACCGGACCAGCCGGATAGTAACGGCGCGATTCCTTGCGCAGGAAAATTCCTGGTAACTTCAGCTTGTAGATGTAATCGCTGACCTCTGGGTTGACCTGGCGCGCCAAGTAGACGAAGCGCCCTTTCGGGTTGGTGTTAATACGGTTGGAGAGTTTATCAAGCGGGATATTCAGCGTGTCGGACAGCGCCTTCCAGCGGCTGTCCAGGGTAATACCGCCGCGCGCGTTCAGCTCTTTTGGATCTGCCCAAATGGCGTTGACCGGTACACTCACCGCCAATGGGCGGCCAGCGCGATCGCTGATCATGCCGCGTGCAGTGGGCACTGCCTGCACCCGCCGCGAACGTAGATCACCTTCTTTTACCAGGCGATCCGGGTTGATGACCTGCAAATAAGCCATGCGCAGCATCAATCCCAGCAGCACCAATAAAATACAGCCGCACAGCAACGCAAAACGCCAGCTGACAAAGCTGGCTTGATCTTCTTGGCGTTTCAACTTACCGGCACGCGCGGCTTTCATGCGTTTCCTTCTCTATTCTTCCGTTATTTGGGTTAAACTCTTCATTGTTTAATGATGATATTTTCCTGCGATAGATCAACATGTTGCATATGCAATTTTTCAGTAGCAATACGTTCAACCCGGCTGTGAGCGCCGAGGGCATTCTCTTCCAAAATCAGGTTACGCCACTCGATATCCAATGCGTCACGCTCTAACACCAACTGCTCGCGCTCGGCAGTTAGCAGGCGGGTGTGGTGCACAGTGGTCACCACAAAAATGGCAGAAACCAGTACCGCAACCAGTAAAATCAGTGGGATCTTGGCATTGCGCAGCAGGTCATCGCAAATCACCCCGACCAGGCCGAGACGTTGGTTACCGATCACGCCAGTACCCTCTGTGCAATACGCAGCACCGAGCTACGCGCACGCCGGTTGCCAGCCACTTCATCTTCCGAAGGCATCATTTTGTCCAGCGCTTTCAGCGTGCGCCTCCCCATGCTGCGTAGTTGCTCTTCGGTCAGCGGTATACCCGCTGGCACCTGCGCGCCACGGCTGTGGTGGCGTATAAAACGCTTCACGATACGGTCTTCCAACGAATGAAAGCTAATGATCGACAAGCGGCCCTGGGGAGCCAATACCTCTAGCGTGCCATTAAGCGCACGTTCGATTTCTTCTAATTCGCTGTTGATATAGATGCGGATCGCCTGGAAGCTGCGCGTTGCCGGATGTTTGTGTTTCTCGCGGATTGGACTGGCACCAGCGATCAGATCAGCCAGTTGCTTGGTGCGGGTCATTGGCTCCACGCGGTTTCTTTCCACGACGGCGCGCGCGATGCGCTTAGCGAAACGCTCTTCACCAAAGGTTTTCAGAGCCCAGGTGATGTCATCGGCCTCTGCTTTCATCAACCATTCAGCGGCAGATAGCCCTGTAGATGGGTCCATACGCATATCCAGCGGCCCATCACGCTTAAAGGAAAAACCGCGTTCTGCATCGTCCAACTGCGGTGAAGAAACGCCCAGATCAAGCAGGACGCCATCGATTTGCCCTAGCAGTTCGCGTTCCCGCACATAGTCTGACAAAGCAGAAAAGGGGCCGTGTACGATGGTAAAACGAGGATCATCAATAGATTTGGCGGCTGCAATAGCCTGAGGATCGCGGTCAATTGCCAATAGGCGTCCTTCCGGCCCCAGTTGGGACAAGATTAGACGAGAATGACCACCACGACCAAAAGTACCGTCGATATATATGCCGTTACTGCTAATATTGAGGCAGTTAACCGCTTCATCCAACAGTACGGTGGCGTGTTTGTAGTTTTTCAACATGCTTATAGCGGCAAGTCCTGTAGCCGCTCAGACAAAGGTTCCTGAGGCGACTGTTTAGCATCGATGTCATCCTTGACTTGTTGATACAAAGTCTGTTCATCCCACAGTTCAAACTTGTTGAACTGCCCGACCAGCGTCACTTCTTTAGTAAGGCCAGCATACTGGCGCAGTGTAGTAGCTAGCAGCAACTGACCAGCACTATCCATCTGACACTCACTGGCATGCCCCAACAGCAAACGCTGAACACGGCGCGCGGCGGGAGTCGTACTCGACAGACGGGACAGTGTTTGTTAAATAACTTCCCATTCAGGTAAAGGGTAAAGCAGCAAGCAGGGCTGGCAGAGGTCAGTGGTACACACCATTTGACCTTGCGACTCCTCGTGCAGTGAATCCCGATATCGGGTAGGTATAGCAGGCCGCCCTTTGCTGTCGAGATTGACCATCGTTGTGCCACGAAACATTGCTGAGCTACACCTTCTATGACCATTTTCGCCACTTTACCCCACAAATCCCTACATAATAGAGTGTACGGAGGGTATGAAAACCTTGTCAAGCTAGAGCAGCAGCGCTTTGGCAATATTTCTCTGGTTAACTCGTAAAATAAACGTTATTTATCCTGCAATTAAAAAATTAATACCATGATTAGCGGAGAGAATTTCCTGAGGGAAAGAATCAAATTAAAAATTTGACGAATTGATTATTAATTAATTTATGACTTCCTTCTGTAGCCCTGGCGAACCAAGGCTCCAGGTGGCACGTTACATGCAGCAGAATAGGATATCAGCCGCTGGATTAATAACGTTAAATAAATATTATCCGCACTCTTTTACATCAGTTGAAACCTTTTATGGGGCTTTGTTGAATAAATTATGGGGCTTTGTTGAATAAATCGGATTTGGAATAAATAGTCCCCTGAATGGGCATCTTTCTGGCATACCGGCGAGCGTCATCTTGTTTAATGCACAGATCATGGCCAGCGCCTCTGCAACTTGCCCATCATAATCTCGCAGCAACAGGTGACTACCAAATAGCTGTTTTACTCTGTACCTCGCTGTTGCCGCTATCGAACGTCGGTGGTATCCTGTGATACTTTTCCACCGTGTGTTGTCTCCGGTAACGCGCTGGTTCACCACCGATTGATTTCGCTCTGCATAGTCTGCCGACCAATAACGGGCTCCGCTGCTGGGCGGTATTAACGCCTTGAGCTTCTTGCCCCTTAACTCATCATCACACACTCGCGTATCCTAAGCCCGATCCGCCGAGGCGACTTTGATTTTACGGTACCTCTGACGGATGAGACCTGGGAAGGCTTCTATATCGGTGACATTGCTCAAGGAAAGGTCAGCACAGATGACCTCATGTGTTTCTGTATCTACGGCCAAATGCAGTCTTCGCCAGATCCGCCGTTTTTCCTGACCGTATTTTTTTGCCATCCACTCGCCTTCACCCAACACGTTGAGCCCGCTAGAGTCGATAACGAGGTGCGCAATTTCACCCGGCGTTGGTGTTTTAAACGGGACATGGCCGGACTTTGCCCGCTTACTGATGCAGGTGTCGTCCGGGCAGTTCAACGGCACTTTGATCAGTGTGATAATGGAATCGACGAAGCCCTGGAGGGCGCGAAGTGTCAGGCCGAAAATCCGTTTCAGCATCAATACGCTGGTGATTGCCATATCGGAATAATGTGGTGGGCGACCACGCAGAGAAAGTTTTGCCTCGCAGTACCAGGCGTGAAGTGCCATTTCATCCACCGAGAAAGTGAGTGAACTCCGAGTGATACGGGCGTTGTTGTAAGCCTTCCAGTTGGTGATGTTGAACTTTTGCTGGGCCACGGAATGTCGCTATGTTGACAGTAAGGAGAGTGATCTGATCCGCGTGCCGGCCAAATGTTCGATTTATTCAACAACGCCTGTGTTCGGATAAAAGTGATGTGTATTTAGTTTAGTTGCTCTATCATGTGAATATCATGTGAATATCATGTGAATATCAGAACCTTGCCTTACACTTTTAACACAAAGTAAAATTTTAACCTTATGCGAGTACAATCCGCGACCTTGCGTACTCCCGTACTGGCTGTTCTTATTTGTGAAAAGTTCCGTGTACCACTTTTGTGAAGAATGATGCAGGAAAAATAAACATAAATCTATTATTAACAAATGGAAATGCGGTATTGAATATTGATGGAGACGGCAAATGAAGTTTGTAGATGAAGTAGCGATTCTGGTTGTTGCAGGTGACGGTGGTAATGGTTGCGTCAGTTTCCGTCGCGAAAAATATATCCCGAATGGTGGGCCTGACGGCGGCGATGGTGGTGACGGTGGCGATGTCTATCTACTGGCGGATGAAAACCTTAACACGTTGATCGATCACCGATTTGTGAAAGCTTTCCGTGCCGAGTGCGGCCAA